>JAXHUC010000027.1:0-57412 GCA_034189805.1 Cyanobacteriota bacterium | reverse complement strand
CTCTCAAACTTTCAAACGATTCAGTTGTGAAGGTTCAGTTTGCCTTTGGGTTTCTCTCGTCCCCCTCAGCGCTTTACTAACATAACATGAACCTCGCCAATCTCGTCAACCCCTTTTTCAATTTTTTTTTGAAAATAACTTGAAACCCTCACAGCTTAAGGCTTTGAAGGTTTTTATTTTGTTTGGATTTAAGTTTTATGCGGTTCTGAGTCGGATTCGACCCTTTATTTTCAGACGATCGAATCCAAGTCGCGTCGATAAATCGCCACCACGGCCGGTTTGGGTGGGGCATTATTTTGTCCGTCGGGCCAGTTCGAGCCGATCGGGACTTGTCGAGTTTGACGAAATGCTTCTCCACCATCGGTCAACATCTCGAACTTGCGAGTTTCGATCGCCCCATCTTGTCGCGTTCCCCCAAATTCACCCGGATGCTGGACGGCGACGAACAAGCTCTTACCATCCTGGCTAAAGTACGGTCCGGTCATCTCGCATTCCATCGGCCCGAGGGCAAATAAGTACGCATCCCCTGCCGACTCTCCTTGGAGAGGGAAATACCAAAGGGAGTTATTGCCGAACGCGCCGGACATTTTCGATCGATCGATCGCCTTCCCGCTGTCATCCAGTCGGCTGGGGATTTCTTGATTCATTTTGCTCGTAGAAATGTCCGTCACCATCCACAGGTTGCCCCGGTTGTCGAGCAAGACGTTATCGGGATTGGCAAACCCCCAACCCCCTTCGGCCGGTTCTCCTCCGGCGGCCATCATCTGCCAGGTAAAGTTCAATGCCGCAGGTTCGTTTTCGGCTTCGACGAGGCGCATAATCCAGCCGTATTCGTGGGGTTCGTCTGTCAGACTCTTGAAAATTCGCTTGTCCGGACCGCCATCTCCCCCCGGCATCCCCGAGGTGAAGGCAATGTAGAGGGAGCCATCCGGGGCAATTTCCGTATCTTCCGGACGTGCCGCGCAAGTCGCGCCGACTGCATTCGCTGCGTAATGAGCGTCGATTAGAATCGCGCCTTGTTTTTCGATTTCCGTTCCGGTGTAGATATCGCCAAGGGTTTTCACACGTTCCTTAAACCCTTTGATACTATTTTCTCCTTCGGCTTTGATGTAGCCCCCATTTGGAGGTGATGGCAACAAAATGCTATTTCCCCAGATATTGCTGGGTAAGTCCGGGTCGGTTGGGGTTTTGGGCGTAAGGGGAATCCAGGTTCCGGTTCCATCGGGATTAAACTTTGCCGCGTATAGGATGCCGTCGGCGAGGAGTTGAGAATTAGCTTTATCGCGGGGATCGCTGACACTTTGACGGCTGATGAATTTGTAGATATGACCGCCTCGACGATCGCATCCCGAATAAAAGGCGATCGGTTTTCCAGTTTCGGCGCGAATGCCAACCGCCTCGTGGCGATACCGTCCCAACCAAGTATGTTTGGTCCCGTAATCGAGGGGATCGCTCGGATCGATTTCCACGATCCAGCCGTATTTATTACCTGCGAGTCCGAAGACGTTCCCCTGACCCGCCAAAGTCTTTTCATCAATGAAGAACGGCATTTGAGAGGGTGGGGCCGAGGTGCCATCGGGAAAGACCGGTTCTGGAACTTGGGCTTGGAAATTCTCTTCGGCACTGAGAACCGTTCCCCACGGGGTCGTTCCGCCAGCACAGTTGCCAAAAGTCCCAATGATTCGATCGCCCAATCCATCGATATATCCTCGACCCTGGGTTTTCCGAAAAACAGCCGTCGCCGGACCCGTGGATTTGAGGGTGAATTCATCGCTGAGTCCAGAAATACCCGTCACTCGTCGGTCGGCTTCGGAGGGTTGGCGCACCCATTTTCCCCGTTCGTCGCGACGCAGAGTAATTACCCCCAGACCTTGATCGAGGAGTGCTTCGGTACAAATCTGTTGAATCTGAGTTTTGAGGGGATCGCCGTCGGGTAGAGCATTGGCATTCGTTCCCGATTTTCCCGATTTCGCCACAGCGGCCGTCACTTCTGCAAAGGGGAGGGACTTGCCAATGACCTGGGGATAGGTCTGCATCCAGGTGCGAGCGCTGATATATTCAAAATTGATGGTTAGATAGCCCACCCCATCTTCGGCTTCGACAAAACTGAGATAGTCGTTGTTGTAACCGAAACGGGAATTGCCTACCGTATCACCCCAAGCACCGATAACTTCGTACTCAAATTCTTCTGGCAGTACGAGTTCGTCGAGCACTTCGTAAGACTGATAGGCTTGTATTTGCTCCGATGGCGATCTCGGATCGTTGGGTAGAGGCATCGGACCCGAGACGGGGCGAAATCGAACCGCATCGGTCGCGGACTGGGAAGCTGTAGACGTGGCAGATTCTGTAGAGACGGGGTTCTGCTGTTTTCCCACACATCCGGGAAGCGTACTCAGGGCGATCGAACCCGCGCTTCCTCCGAGCAGTAACAAGAAGTTGCGGCGCTTTAGGTACATACCAGATGGGTTTGGTTGAGGGTTGGGCAACTTGACTTGGAAAAATTTGTTTTTTCTAGCGTAACGCAACCACTCTAAGCTTGCCCGATCGCCAGGTAATCCTTTGGTTAAGATGAGCCGCAGTAGGCGCGGGATGAAGAGAGTTTTACCACGACAGGAGGGAAGGAGAAGATCTCCATTTCCCGAAGAGAATTCACATCGAACGCAATTTTCAAAATTTTTGATGTTCGATATGAATTCTGAAATTCAGGTTTCGTGCCAATTAAACGACATTATTTTTTGATTTTTTTGGAGTCGTTTTTTCGAGTTAAATTTCCCCGATCGCCCCAGAAGGTTTAACCCCTAAAGAGTTCTACCCCCCCCCCGCAATATTTTGACTCAGTTGGTGAGTTTCGATGGGCGATCGATTGAAATTTTTGGATGTCTCGATCAATGCCTTTCACCGGTGACAATATAGGTGACTCGACGGCCAATATTTGTGGCGTGATCGGCCATCCGTTCTAAATGGCGAATGGCTAAAACCAGCAATAAAATTGGCTCGAGAACCCCTTGATAATCCCGTTGGTAGGCCAAAGTCTGATAAAGATTTTCGTAGGCGGTATCGACGGCCGAATCTTTTTCTTTCATTTGCGCGCCCACTTCGGCATCTAATTCGATTAATGCACCCAAACTCATAGCCAGCATGGCTTGTGCTTGTTGGGACATTGTACCGATTTTGGGCATACACTCGTGAGGCGGATAGGGAAATAGCTTCAAAGAGATTTCCGCCAAATCCTTGGCATAATCTCCGATTCGCTCGAGATCGCGCACCAGTTGCATGAAAGCGCCGAGCAAGCGGCTATCGCGGGCAGCAGGTGCTTGCAGCGTCATCAACAACACGCAGTCGGCTTCAATTTGACGGTAATATCGATCGATTTTTTTATCGAGCGGGGGAATGGCTTTCGCCGCTGATAAGTCACGTTCGCATAGGGCTTTATGGCTCAAACGACAGGACGTTTCCACCAAAGCCCCCATGCGCAGAATGTCTCGTTCTACGCGGTTTAATTCTCGCTGAAATGGACGGCGAGCTGAAATTTGAGTATTAGAAGATACAGTCACCTCAAAAAATTCTCTTGCTATATATAAACAACACCTTTCTATGTTTCGTTCTACCCTAACACGTTTATTTTGAGGTTAAAGTTCGTCTATAACTTGGATCGAGTTGACCGATCGCTTTTACTAAGAACTAATACACTCGATCGGTAGCTCGATTTGTATCCAAGCACCTCGAGTTTCTGGATGATTTTTGGCACAAATGGAACCACCATGAGCGATAATAATTCTTTTAACGATCGCTAACCCCAATCCAGTCCCAGTCGAGTTGGCATTGAACTCTCGAGAACGAGAGAAATCTCCTCGGTAGAATCGATCGAAAAGATAGGGCAAATCAGTTTCGGCAAATCCCGATCCGGCATCGATCGCATCGATCTCGATGCGATCGCTTCCCTTAAATGCAGCGTTCACTTCAATGACCGATCGGGGAGAACTGTGGCGAATGCTGTTGTCGAGAAGATTGAGAAAAACTCGGTAAAGTTTAGACTTATCCCCCTCAATCCGCAAATCCTCTGGAATCGAGCACACCAGCTCGATCTGTTTTGGCTCGGCTAAAGGTTCGAGGGTTTCCCACACCGCCCGAACCAAAGATGCGAGTTTCAACCACTTGCAGGCAAGACGATCGCTGGGGTTGCTGGCAATTTGACTGAGTTCGAGCCAATCTCCCACCAGTTGAATCAAGCGTTCGTTTTCTTGGAGGAGGCGATCGACCCAGCTTCTGAGAGCGGGATCGACGCGACTTTGCAAGGCTTCGACCACGAGGCGAATCGAGGTTAAGGGAGTACGCAGTTCGTGGGTGAGATCGGAAAGCCACCGATCGCGCGATTCGGCAAGTTCGACAATCGGTTGTCGATTTTCCAAAAATACACCCACATACCCATCGGCTAGGGGTAAGGTGTAACTTCGCAAGGCGATCGAATCTTGAACTTGAGGATGTTCGACATTGTCATTCACCGCATGAAAAGTCCAATCGCGCTGTTTGGGTTGTTTGCGTTCGCGAGTGAGTTCGATGGCGCGATCGAGTTCGTAGGAACGCACCAGTTTCAGTAACAAACGAGATTCCTGGGGATTCCATCGCTCGATTTTTAACAGAGATCGAGCTTTTGCGTTACACCAGCACAGTTGATTATCTTCATCAACTTGCAAGTAACCCAACGGTGCATCTTGGAGAATTTGCTGCCAAGATTCTAGAGAACGTTCTAAGTCTTCTGTTCGATCGCGTTCGAGGGTAATTCCCCGCCGTAACTGCGACCAAAGAGACATCGAACCTTCTGGCAGGCTGGAGAACTGAAGCAACACCTGCCGGAGTTGTCGGCGGAGGGTGAGTCGCTGCCACACAAACAAACTTAGGCCCACAGCTAGCCCCAGAATAAACGCCACGAAGGACATATACTTGCACGAAGTTGATATTAAGTACTCCTTACTGTATCTGAAGACGCAGTATCCCGATCCACCTCGATCGCGATCGAGCTGAGAAAAAGGGTCAGCATTCAGCACGCTCGCGAACGGCGATGATTTTTGGCAGAAATACCTTCAGCATTCATTTGCGATCGGTTCCCGAGCACTGAAGAAACCCCGAGTGTCGGGTCGGAAAGTCGATTCAAACTTCAGCTTTTGAGGCTTGAAACGAGCTGACGGCTGACGAGCGTTCCCATAGCAATTTCGCGCCTAATATCGCGCTCGTACTGACTTAAATTATTTTGAAAAAATGTACTCGATCTAACAGTTTTTCTCGATCGAATTGGCTTTAACTTTGCATCAATCGATCGTCTTCGAGCGATCGTCAGCGTATCGGAAAAAGATGAAGTCTAGACGGCAACGGATATATTCTCTAGTCGGTGTATCAGGGAATACAAATTTACTGACTTCATTTTTAGAGACTGAATTCGTAAAGCTCGAGTAAACTCACAGAATATTTTCTTGAAGATTTTATAAATAAGTTATCAAAACCCTAAAAATCTGCTAAGTTTCTAGCAAAGTTAGACAACAATAATCTCAAAAATATTCCGCGATCGTACGGATGGCAAAACCCAATTCTTCAAGTACGATCGGTAATATTACGGAAATGACCTCCCGATTGTCGTTAGACTCCGAAAATAGTGATAAATTGCTACTGATGCAATGCGCGATCGACTTTAGCATCTGCATAGCAGCCCATTTTCATAGTGTTGGAGTTAGGAATCGATCGGTCTTACAGGATGAATGCGGTGCGAGCGATCTGCCAACGTTCTTGTCGAGGGCTTTGAAAGAGCATCGTCAACGCTAAAGTGTACGACTCGCGATCTCCGGCGACGATATGGGAGCGATTTCGGGCACTACCATCAAGATCGAAGCAGTCAGCCAGGATGCAGACAATGACTTGCTACCAACCTTTTCAAAACCTTTATCCTCTCAGTTTATTGGCAAAATCTATCGAACGTCAGTACCGGGGAGGGTTACAGGTCTACAATGGATCGGTAACTTGGTCGGTTTATTTAGAAGTTGGAGGGGTCGTCCATGCCACCAATTCGAGCGAGCCGTTCGAGCGCCTCGATCGTCACCTGTGCAAGCTAACACCCCAGGTTCCGACCACCGTCATGCGGGGACAAATTCGTTGGTTGTTCGGAGGGTCTGCTGACGATCCGAGCGATCGGTTCTCAGACTATCAAGCCATTTGTTGGTTAGTTCGCAATCACTACCTCACCACCGAACAAGCGGCCAAACTCGTCGAAGCGATCGCCAAAGAAGCCATCGAGAGCCTACTACCGGTTAGAGAGGGGACGTATCAATTCATCGAACTGCCAAAAATTGCCCAACTCCCCAAGTTTTGTCGGTTCAACCTCAACGATTTAGTCAAAAAAGTCACACCTCGTCCCCAACCCAAACCCGGTTTGGACATCAAATCGCCATCGGGGGCTTCCTTTGCATCTCCTCAACTATTCCTCGAACCCAAGCGATTGTCGCCGCGACCTCCGGCAATGTCGCCATCGGAGCGAAAAACGCCTCCATCCCCCCCTCGTCCGAGCCAGCCCACTCCACCCCAGAGTCCCCCCCAGAGTCCTCCCCAGAGTCCTCCCCAGACTCCTGGCGAAACCGAAGCTGCCTCGAGCGTTTACAAAATTGCCTGTATCGACGATAACCCCAGCATCGTTCGGGCGATCGCGTCCTTTCTCGACGAACGAGAATTCTCCGTCTCGAGCATTAACGATCCGGTCAAAGCGCTCATGCAAATTGTACGCACCAAGCCCCATTTAATTTTATTAGATGTGGAAATGCCCAAATTAGATGGATACGAACTTTGTTCCTTACTGCGGCGACATCCGAGTTTCAAGAAAACCCCGATCGTGATGGTAACTGCGAATACCGGATTTCTCGATCGAGCCAAAGCAAAACTCGTTCGAGCCTCCGATTATATGACCAAACCCTTTACTCAATCGGAGTTAATAACCATGGTGCGCAAGCACTTATCCTAATGCTATATTGATACCCATCTTCAGGCGCAAACTTGTTAGCAACAAACCTGTTTTCAAAATTGAGTCTGAAGCGATCGAAAAAGTCTGACGCGAGCGTAAAGAGAATGGCGACAATCCTCATCGTAGAAGATACACCTTCCGAACTCGAACTCATTAGTAATTACCTCCGAAAAAACGGGTATACGGTCATCAGTACGGTTGCGGCAAAAGATGCGCTATCGATTGCCGCCGACAAAAAACCCGATGCGATCGTCACCGACGTTGTTATGCCGGGAATGAGTGGTTTCGAGCTGTGTCGGAGCCTCAAACAAAACCCAGAGACCAAAGAAATTCCGATCGTCATTTGTTCTTCTAAAAATCAAGAAATCGATCGACTTTGGGGGATGAGGCAAGGTGCCGATGCCTACCTAACGAAACCCTTTACCCAAGAGCAACTGATTCGCGCCGTTCAATCGGTTGCCCCTTAAGCTTATGAATTCATCAGCCCTGACTTCCGTCAACCAGCCGACTCAAAAAGCAGCCGGAGATCCCTACCTGAAAATCCGGCTGACTCCTCAAGTATCGGCTCTGTTACCGATGCCCTACCTGCAAGAAGTTCTGACCGTCCCCGTCGGGCGAATCGCGCCAATGCCGGGGATGTCCCCTTGCGTGTTGGGATTGCTCAATCGGCGCAGTCGGGTTTTGTGGACGATCGATCTGGCTCGCTTGCTGGGGATCGAATCGACCGCAACCAAGACGGGGCAGTACAGTCTCGTCATCGCGCGAGTTGGCTCGATGCCACTGGGAATGGTCGTCGGCGCAGTCGAAGGAATCGCGCGCGCGAGCCGCGACCGTCTCGAATCTCCACACGGTTCGGTAAGTGCCGGACTGGTTCCCTATCTACGTGGGTGTGTTTTACTTGCCAGCGAAGTTTCGCTGGTCCTCGATGTGGGCGCGATCGTCAGATCGCCCGCCCTCCAAAATTATTGAGGTGTACTAGCAGAATTTAGCTCGTTCGTTAATTCGCCTTTGGAGACCGCAACTCAAATGACCGTTCAATTCGATCGCTCCCTAAAAGACGACAAACCCCAACTCCCGGATAAAACCCCTCCTACTCCCAATACACCCTCCCCTCCACCGAGAGTTCCCAGCCGAACCTCTCCCCTTCAGTGGTTTTACGATCTCTCTGTCGGACGCAAGCAATTTCTGGGTCTGTTCCTCTCCGAAGCCATCTCCGTCATTGGGATTGCCAGCGTCGGTGCGTTGCTGATTGTTTCCGGAGGACGGGCGCAACTGCGAGAGCAAGCCAAATCGGAACTGGCGGCCATGGAGGTGAACTACAACATCAAAATCGACCAGATGGGGTTTGGGTTCCGGGGGCAGTCCGATAACGCTGCCATTATCGCCGCCGCCCAAGCTGCCGCCACCGAAGAAGGTCTAGATACAGACGATCGCAATCGCGTACGAGAGATTCTCGAAAACGAAATTCAAGCTCGAAATATCGAGTATGCCACCCTCGTCGGTACGGACAAAACGATTATTGCCAGTGCCAACGCCAACCGAGTCGGACAAACCTTCGACCCTAACGGACTGGTGAGTCGGGTTTTGAGCGATCGAGAACAAATTAAAACCAACGCCATCGTCACCTGGGACGAACTGCAACAAGAATCTCCTCCCTTGCCCGAAGGCTTTACCGACTCCGATGCCCTGATTCGCTACACCGTGACTCCCGTTCGGGACGGTCAAACCCTCGTCGGCGTTCTCGTTTCGGGAGATATCGTCAACGGCAAACTGCCCATCGTTGCCAAAACCTTAGAAGAGTTTGAAACCGGGTACAGTGGCGTGTACCTGTACTCGGGGGCAGAAGAAGCAGAAGAAGCATTTGCCTTAACCACTTCCCTCGAAAAAGAAACCGAAGAGAGTGAAGGCGAAACCAACGCAGACATCGTTCCTGCCTCCCTGCTCGAAGCTGCCATTGCCGCTCCCGAGGAAACAGTGGCGGAGCGTATCAGTCAAGGTTACGACACCTATACTGCCGCCGCTCGGGCCGTAACCGATACCGACGGCGATCCCGTGGCGGTGTTGGTGCGGGGAACCCCAGAAACCGCCCTCAACGAACTGCTCGGAACCAGCTTGCAACTGCAACTGCTCGTTGCCGTTCTAGCCGTTGTCGTCAACGTCATCCTCGGGCGATTGCTCGGACGAACGATCGTCAATCCGATTCGATCGCTCGAAAAAACCACCGATGAGTTCGCGCGGGGGAACCGTCAGGCGAGAGCGCAAGTGTGGGCCAAAGACGAAATCGGTCAGCTTGCGGGAACCTTCAACGCGATGGCCGACAGCATCACCCGAGAAGAGCGCCGCCAGCGAGACGACACCGATCGAGAGCGGATTATCACCCAAGTCACCACCCGCATTCGGGAATCCCTCGATCGCGATCGGATCTTCGAGATTACCGTCAACAGCACCCGCGAAGTCCTCAACGCCGACCGGACGTTAATTTACCTGTTCGACGAAGACTGGCAGGGGACGATCGTCGCCGAATCGGTTTTAGAGGAATGGCCCGAAGCCTTGGGCGCGCGCATTGCCGATCCCTGCTTCGCCCAAAACTACGCCGAAAAATACCAACAGGGTCGAATCCACGCCACCAACGACATTCTCAACGCCGACCTGACGGAGTGCCACCGCAACCAACTCGCTCCCTTCTCCGTACGAGCCAATTTAGTCGCCCCCATCCTGGTGAACGAAAAACTGCTCGGCTTGCTCGTCTCCCATCAATGCTCCGGTCCGCGCGATTGGTTGCCCGGAGATATCTCCATCGCCCGTGCGGTCGCCGTCCAACTCGGATTGGCGCTCGAGCAAGCCGAACTGTTCGCCAGCCGGGAACAAGCTCGTGAAGCCGCAGAAGCCGCAACCAAAGAACAGCGGCAGCAAAAAGAAGCGATTCAGATGCAGCTCATCAATCTCCTAAGCGAAATTGACGGAGCTGCCCGAGGAGATCTGACCGTGCGCGCCGACGTGACGGCCGGGGATATTGGCACCGTCGCCGACTTCTTTAACTCGATCGTCGAAAGTTTGCGGCAAATTGTCACCCAGGTGAAAACATCGGCCAGCCAAGTGAACGCCTCCCTCGGGGAAAACGAAGGAGCCATTCGCCAGCTCACCGAAGATGCCCTCCAACAAGCCCGAGAAACCACCCGCACCCTCGATTCGGTCGAACAAATGACCGCATCGATTCGATCGGTGGCGACGAGCGCCCGTCAGGCGGCTGAAGTGGCCCGCACCGCTTCGACCACCGCCCAATCTGGGGGAGAAGCCATGGATCGAACCGTGGAAAACATTCTCAGCCTGCGAGAAACCGTCGCCGAAACCGCCAAAAAAGTCAAACGCCTCGGAGAATCCTCCCAACAAATCTCTCGGGTGGTGTCGCTGATCAACCAAATTGCCCTGCAAACCAACCTACTGGCAATTAACGCCGGAATTGAGGCCGCTCGCGCCGGAGAAGAAGGTCAAGGATTTGCGGTGGTTGCCGAAGAAGTCGGAGAACTCGCCGAACGATCGGCCGGGGCCACTAAAGAAATCGAGCGGATCGTCGAAAACATCCAGCTCGAAACCACTCAAGTGGTCGAAGCCATGGAAAGAAGTACCGCTCAGGTGGTCGAAGGAACCCACCTCGTCGAAGATACCAAACAAAGCCTGGGACAAATCGTCGAAGTGTCGCAGCAAATCGACGAGCTGGTGCAATCGATTTCGACAGCAACCGTTTCCCAAGCCGAGACCTCCGAAGCCGTATCGAGCCTGATGCAAGAAATCGCTCGGGTGTCCGAGCAGACCTCCGATTCCTCCCGTCAAGTGTCCGACTCCCTGCGCGACACCGTGGAAATCGCCGAGCAACTGCAAGCTTCGATGGAAACGTTCAAAGTCGATTCCCAAAGCTAGACCCGCACTTCCATTGCCGACGATCGCATTGCAATACCAGAGATTCCTATGAACTTAACAAATGGTCGTAAAGGTCGCCCCCAATCCGTGACTGCCGAGAGTCCAACAGCCCAGACGGTCACCGACGATCGCCCCTTAACGCCAGCGGACGCTCCGCCACCTCCCCCGCCAACGTCAAAACCCACGAAAACCTCGCAACTGATCTGGCGAGGAGCCTCCTCGGGGAAGCAACAGGGCCGATCCCTATCTCGCGAACTACTCATTCGCGTGTTACCGGGGGTACTTCTGCCTTTGGGAGTTGCCACCTGGCTCAGTTACGCCCTCACGACCCGAGAAGCCGCCCTCGAAGCTCAGAGACGATTGCGCGGGGAACTGCTCGCCGCCGCGAAAGTGGCCGAACGCATTATCCTAGAAACGGAAATCGTGACCGACTCGGTGGCAACCAATCCTTTGATTATCGATGCGGCGCGAGAAAATGCCGAACGCGCCGAAGAAGAAGGCATCGTCGAGCTATCGATTTCCGAAGCCGAAGCGCAGTTTGATAGCACGCTGCTGCTAAATCCGAGCGGTCCGATTAACGATTATCTCCGGCGCATTGCCAGTATCGAAGACATTGCCGAAATCTTCTTTACCGAGAAAAACGGATTCAACGTCGCCTACAGCCAGCGGACTTCCGACTTCGTACAGCGAGATGAGTCCTGGTGGACTCAAGCCAAAAACGCCCAAGGACAACTGCTGATTCCCAGTTTTGACGAATCTGCCAAGGTTAGCGGCATCGAAATTGTCGAGCGGATTGCCGACCCCGCTTCTGGGGAATTCCTCGGGGTCATCAAAGCCGTGGTTCCAGCGCAGTCCTTCGATCGCGTCATCAGCTTCCTGCTCGATTTAGAAGTGTTCGAGTCCGAGCAAGCTCAGATTGTCGTCTTCGACGAGGAAAACAACCCCTCCCTCCTCAATACATCCATAGAAGAGACTGGCGAAACCCAAGATATCCTCGGTGGAGAGGAACTCGCCCAACGCGCGGCTACCCTCTCGGATATTTATCTCAACCGCCAGGACGATCTAGATGCGGCAATTGACGAAACCGAAACAGATGATTTCCCGATTATCAAGCTCCAACTCGAAGCGGAAAAGGGCGATGTCTCCGAAGTGGTCTTAGAAACGGAATTTATCCAGGACAATCGCCTGTTCTACCTATCGACGATTCCCAAAACCCATTGGGTTATCGTCATTTCGGTAGACCAAAACGAAATTAACGCCTCCGGACGCAATTCTGCATTGTTGTTCGCTGGCGTATTGCTAGCGGTAGCCGGGATTTCCACCGCCGCGATCGTCCAAGCCGCGCGTCAGGTGGCCAAACCCCTCAAACGACTGGTGGGAGCGACTGAGGAAGTGGGTCGAGGCAACTTGGAAGTGTATACCGAAGTTGAAGGAACCTCCGAAACCCGACAGCTCGCTGATAGTTTCAATACCCTGGTCGTGCGAGTCCGAGACCTGCTCTTCCGGCAAGTCGCCGAAACCGAGACCGCCCAACAGCTCGGTCAAATCACCTCCCTGATGCGAGAATCCGTCGATCGCGATCGGGTTCTCGAAGCCGCCGTCAACGGTACCCGGCAAGCCTTGCGGACCGATCGCACCCTGATCTACGAATTCGACGAAAACTGGGTGGGAACGATCGTTGCCGAGTCCGTCGTGCGCGGTTGGCCCAAAGCCCTGGGAGTGGAAATCGAAGATCCCTGCTTTGCCAAGGGTTTCGTGGAAAAATACGAACGAGGTCGAATTCAAGCCACCGAAAATATCTACGATGCCAACCTCACCGCCTGCCACATCAACCAACTCGAATCTTTGGGGGTCAAGGCCAATCTAGTCGCGCCGATTCTCTTGGGGGGTCGGCTCATCGGCTTGCTCGTCACCCACCAATGTTCCGGAACGCGAGCGTGGCAAGAAACGGAAATCGAGCTGATACGCCAAGTTGCCGTTCAACTCGGATTTGCCCTCGAGCAGGCCGAACTGTTCGCCAGCCGGGAACAAGCCCGCCAAACTGCCGAAAAAATTTCCGAAGAACAGCGGCAGCAAAAAGAAGCGATTCAGATGCAACTGATTAACCTCCTGAGCGAGATTGACGGAGCCGCCCGAGGAGATCTGACTGTCCGCGCCGACGTAACGGCCGGGGATATTGGCACCGTCGCCGACTTCTTTAACTCGATCGTCGAAAGTTTGCGGCAAATCGTCACCCAGGTGAAAACATCCGCGAGCCAAGTGAACGCCTCCCTCGGAGAAAACGAAGGAGCGATTCGCCAGCTCACCGAGGATGCCCTCCAACAAGCCCGAGAAACCACCCGCACCCTCGATTCCGTCGAACAAATGACCGCATCGATTCAATCGGTGGCGACGAGCGCCCGTCAGGCAGCTGAAGTAGCTCGCACCGCTTCGACTACCGCCCAATCTGGGGGAGAAGCCATGGATCGGACGGTGGACAATATCTCCAGCCTCAAAAAAACCGTTTCAGAAACTGCCGAAAAAGTCAAGCAGCTCGGGGAATCTTCTCGCCAGATTTCCAAAGCCGTTTCCCTGATTAACGAAATTGCCCTGCAAACCAACGTCCTGGCGATTAATGCCGGTCTAGAAGCCGCTCGCGCCGGAGAAGAAGCCCAGGGATTTGCGGTGGTTGCCGAAGAAGTGGGAGAACTCGCCGAACGATCGGCCCAGGCGACCCAAGAAATCGAGCAATTGGTGAAAAACATCCAGCTCGAAACGACCCAAGTGGTCAAAGCCATGGAACAGAGCACCACTCAGGTGCAAGAAGGAGCGCATCTGGTAGAAAATACCAAACAGAACCTCCAGAAAATCGTGAACGAAGCCGTCGAAATTGACGAGCTGGTGCAATCGATCTCGAGCGCTACCGTCTCCCAAGCCGAGACCTCCGAAGCGGTATCGAGCTTGATGCGGGACATCGCCCGCGTTTCCGAGCGCACCTCCGCATCCTCGCGCCAGGTGTCGGAGGCCTTGCGGGAGACAGTGGAAATTTCGCAAGAACTGCAAACCTCGGTTGATACATTCAAAGTGGATTCGTAAGGGGGACGATCGTGGCACAAGACAAGGAATTTGACATCAAACTCCAGTTTCTCGATGAGGCTCAGGATTACGTGGGTACCCTCGAATCCGCTGTCATCGGCATCTCGAGCAACCGCATCGATCGCTCGTCGATCGACAATGCCTTGCGAGCCGCCCACTCGATTAAAGGCGGTTCGGGAATGATGGGATTTGGGGTGCTCAGCCAACTCGCCCACCGTCTGGAAGATTCGTTCAAAGTACTCAAAACCCAGCACCAGTCTCTCGAGATCGATGCCAGCCTCGAAGGATTGCTCCTGACGGGAGTGGATTGCTTGCGGCGGGTCATCAGTAGCGATCGCCACGCCCTGATGCAAGGTCGCGATTCTCAAGAGGCGATCGATCCAGTGTGGCTCGAAACCGAAGCCCACCCGATTTTCGATCGACTCTACGACCGCCTGGGCGACCCTCAAGCCGACGATGCCGCATCGATGCTGTCTCCCGAAGAGGGACAAGATGTGATCGCCTTGCTTTTTGAAACCGAGGTTGAAGGTTGCCTGCAACGGTTAGAGTCCGTCCTCGCCGATCCGAATTTGCCCTGCCTGAGAGAAGAACTCGACATTTTGGCGCAGGAATTGGCCGGGTTGGGGGAAATGCTCCAACTTCAAACATTCGCTCAACTGTGCGAATCAACCCTCGAGTGTTTGGCGCAAGAACCCGAGCGGGTTGAGGCGATCGCCCGCGCGGCCTTGGAAGGATGGCGGCGCTCCCAAGCATTGGTCCTTGTCGGACAACTGGATTTGCTACCCGATCGCATCGAACTGCCATCTCTCGATGTCGGAGTCGTTCCCGTACTCGAAGATGAAATCCAAACGATCTCGATCGCCGAGTTAACTCTCGAAGATACTCCACTTACCCCATACGAGCCAGCCGAAGAAATTGCGGCCGATATCGCCGCCTTCGAGGCATCCATCGAGATTCCCATGTCTGGGGAAGTCACCGACGCAACTGCGGCCGATATCGCCGCCTTCGAGGAATCGATCGAGATTCCCATGTCTGGGGAAGTCACCGAAGAAATTACGGCCGATATCGCTGCCTTCGAGGAATCCATCGAGATTCCCATGTCTGGGGAAGTCACCGAAGAAATTGCGGCCGATATTGCCGCCTTCGAGGAATCCATCGACATTCCCATCTCCGAGGCATCGCCAACCGAAGAAATTACGGCCGACATTGCCGCCTTCGAGGAATCCATCGAGATTCCCATGTCTGGGGAAGTCACCGAAGAAATTGCGGCCGATATTGCCGCCTTCGAGGAATCCATCGAGATTCCCATCTCCGAAGCACCATCAGCCGAAGAAATTGCGGCCGATATTGCCGCTTTCGAGGCATCCATCGAGATTCCCATCTCCGAAGCACCATCAGCCGAAGAAACCCCTCCATCGGTACAAGCCTCTCCAACCGTTGAGTTTCCCGTACTGCCGATCGAAACCGAACCGGTTGCGACATCTGCGGACGAACCCGAGGCCACCGTTCGAGTGCCCGTCAAGCAGCTCGAACAGCTCAACGACTTATTTGGGGAGCTGATTATCGATCGAAACGGACTCGACTTGCAACTGGGACGCTTGCGCGCCCTGGTAGATTTATTGAGCCGCCGGACGCAAGCCCTCGAACAAACCAACGATCGCCTCCGCACCGCTTACGATCGCATTGCCATTCAAGCCCAAGATCGATCGACGATTTTCTCCCGGTCGATAGAACGGCAGATCCACGGCAACTCAGAACCCCCAAACCGCCCGATCTCGTGGCGCTGGCAGTCGAGTGCGGATGGGAGACCCTCGGAAACGGGAGAATTCGACGCGCTCGAACTCGATCGCTACAACGAGCTGCACCAACCCTCTCAGGAGGTGATGGAAACCGTCGTTCAGATCCAAGAGGTGACCGACGATATCCGACTGGGTTTAGAAGATACCGAGCAAATTGCCCGCAACCTGAATAAAAGCGTCAAACAGCTCCAAACCCGCTTCAACCAAGTGCGAATGCGCCCCCTCTCCGATATTCTCGATCGCTTCCCTCGGGCTTTGCGAGAGTTGAGCTTGCAGTACGGCAAATCCGTCGAGTTGAGGGTGATTGGGGGGAATACCCTCGTCGATCGTAATATCATCGAGATTCTTAAAGATCCCTTGCTGCACTTATTGCGTAATTCCTTCGATCACGGCATCGAAAACCCCGAAACTCGGCGGGAAAACGGCAAACCCGAAACCGGAACCATCGAAATTCGTGCCTCCCATCGCAGCAGCCGAACGCTGATTTCCATTCGCGATGACGGCGCGGGAATTCCCATCGAGCGCGTGCGCCGTCGGGCGGCACAAATGGGACTAGATGAAGAGCTGCTCGATGCGGCCAGCAATCGAGAACTGCTCTCGCTGATTTTCGAGCCGGGGTTCAGCACCAAAGAACAGGTCACCGATCTTTCCGGTCGGGGCGTGGGAATGGATGTAGTCCGCAACAACCTCAAAAAAGTGCGCGGCGACATTCAGGTCGATACCCAACCGGGCGTGGGTACGACCTTTTCCTTGATGGTTCCCTTTACCCTCTCGGTCACCCGCATTCTGCTTGTCGAAAGCGGCGGTATGCTCCTGGCATTTCCCAGCGACACGATCCAAGAGATTTTGCCCCTGCGACCCGGACAAAACCTACCCAGTGCCGGGGGAGAAGTACTCAACCTCGAAGGAACGATGGTACAGCTAGTCCGTCCGGAGCGCTGGTTCGAGTTTCGCTGTCCCCACCAGTTGGTCGAACTCGAAGTCCCACCGACGATCGACGCGCCGAGCGTCCTGATTTCCGAACGAGACAATCAATTGGTGGGATTAGCCATCGATCGATGTTGGGGAGAGCGAGAAGTCGCCATTCGTCCGGTAGAAGGAACCCTTGCGCTGCCCTCGGGTTTCAACAACTGCGCGATTTTGGGAGACGGTCGAGTGGTGCCGCTGGTCAACGTGCCCGAACTGCTACACTGGATTACCAGTTGCGAGCGATCGACACCCCCTCTTGCTAAAGCGACGCGAGCGATCGACCCCGTTCGGGAAGTGGAAACTCGCACCCTACCTCCCGAACAAAATACGATTTTAATCGTCGATGATTCGATCAACGTTCGTCGCTTCCTCGCTTTGACGCTAGAGAAAGCGGGATATCGGGTCGAACAGGCAAAAGACGGTCGAGATGCGGTGGAAAAACTACTCGCCGGACTCGAGGTTCAAGCCGCGATTTGCGATATTGAAATGCCTCGCTTGGACGGATACGGCTTTTTAGCTCAGATCAAATCGAACACCGAATTCAAAGATTTACCGGTGATGATGTTGACTTCCCGCACGAGCGAAAAGCACCGCCGACTGGCGACTACCCTCGGAGCAACGGCTTACTTTTCCAAACCGTACAACGAACGAGCCTTGCTCCAGGCCCTCGAAACGTCTCTAGATTTGGTTCCGGCTCTTTAGCTCGCGACCAACTTTCGTCGATCGCATCTTTTAGATTCCCTCCGCGTTCTGTATCTGCGACCCCCACCTGCCATCATTCGATCCCAATACTCTGATGTGCCAGTGCCCAAGCCCCCAAGATATCGACCATGTTCTCCTCTTCCTCTCTCCAATCTCGACGAACGAAAAACCGTGCGAGTCGCGCCACCGAGCAACTGATTGCATTCTCCTTGCGCGAAGAATGGTTCGCCCTGCCCATTTGGGTGGCGCGGAAGGTGATTCTCCTGGGTAAGGTTTACGGCAGCGCGATCGAAACGGGAACCGGTCTGACCCTCGATGGAGATTTAGAAGTCCCCGTTCTCGACCTCGAACATCGCCTGTTCGGTCCGGTAACCGGCGAGCAAACCGATCGGACTCCCCAGACGAACGCGACTCCAGAGTCGGAAGAAGACGAAAAGGTACAACACTACCTGCTCATCGTCCAAAATTCTGACGGAGAAGATATCGGTTTGCCCCTACCGTCGCAACCCGTCCTGCGCCGCTTTCGGGAAACCGACTTCAAGCCCATTCCATCCGCGTATCGAGTGCAGGGGCATCTTCGGTGCGCGATCGCCCTGGTTGTCCCCAGTGCGGACGAACCTCCCCTGTTTTTACTCGATCTCGAACGGCTGGTTCGACCCCAGTGGAGTTTACCGCCATCGGTTGCGCCCCAGGATTAGAGCTAGCTCGGTGTCGATCGAGTAAAAACAGGGGGGTTCGTTTCGGTCGATCCACAACCGCCCGTCGAACCCGCGCAAATTGTTCTGCCATCTATCCTATGTTTCAATCGAATTTATCGGTAGGGTTCGAGTATTGAATTCTTTTTGCATCCTTGAGGTGAAATCGAACCCAGAGTCGTGTATCTACTAGCCAAAACCGCACCACACTGGGGTTTAACTATCCATGATTCGGATCTTACTTGTTGATGACCAAGCGATTCTTTGTCAGGCCTTGGAAACTTGGCTCGAACGAGAATCCGACCTTGAAGTAATCGGGAGCGCGCACGATGGCGAAACTGCCATCGAACAGGTGGAAATCCTCAAACCCGATATCGTCCTCCTCGACATTCAAATGCCGGGAATGGATGGAATTGCCGCGACCCAAATTTTGAGCGATCGCTTCCCCGAAACCAAAGTTATCGTTCTCAGCGGTTACGACAACACCGCCTATCTCGGGAATGCCCTGCGAGCCGGCGCGAAAGGATATCTGCTCAAAAATACCGCCGCAGAAGACCTCGCCAATACGATTCGCTCCGTCTATAAAGGGTACAGCCAAGTCGGACCGGGGCTGTTCGATAAAATTATGGCTCGAGTGGGAGCTGAGGGAGAAACCTCGGCCGATGCCGAGCCGCTGCCAGACTTATCGAAGCTCTCGGTTTCCGAACCCGAGTTTCAGATGTCGATCGAAGATTTTGATGTACCGACGCTCTGTGCTCTTGTCGAGCGAGCCAAGGAACTCGATGCCCAAGACGAACTGTTAGCGCGTTTGAGCCGACATTTGCGAGGAGAACCCAATAACGTCGCGGCCTTATATCTAGCCGGTGCAACCGCCCGCACCATGAAAGGTCGAACGCTCTCGGCATTCCAATATTTGAGATTTGGTTTTAAAGAAGGAATTAAGCGGGGATTGTCTCGCGAAGACTTGCTGTTATTCTATCGAGAGGCAGTTACGCTAAAACCAGAGGAAGCTTTTAACTGGCTCGCTCAAACGGATAGTCCCTGGAATTGTCCGGAAGGTTTCGGTATGCTCCTACAAGAAGCCGATCGCCTTTTCGGACGAGATTCTATGACGTATCAAATGCTCTTGGCGCTCTCGAAAATCGAGCAGATGCGGGAGTTGAGCGCTCGATACGCAGTTTTGGGAAACAAACTCGCATCTCTCGATCGGGGTTTTCAACGATTGAGTCAGATGCTCTCGCTGTGAGATATAGAATACGATGGTCAATAATATGAACGAGCTAGGGCATGTCGAGCAAGAGCTGGCGGAACTCCGCAGCCGGATGGAACAGTCTTTTGCCATTATTGACGGCCTAGCGCAAATTCAGACACGGTTTGAAGGGTTAGCGCAAACTTACGAGGAACTCAAACAATATATAGATCGAGCGCAAGCTGCTTTGGAGAGCGCGACGGGCGTTGAAGAAAAGCTCGATCGGCGGTTTGGGGAACTCGAAACGTCATTAAACGATCGATGGGAAACTACCCGCAGCGAATTCTCCAATATTTCAACGATCGTTCGGCAAGAGCTAGAGGAGACGGACGCTCAGCGAGAAGCACGGCTCGATCGAAACCTGAACGACTTGAAACGCGAACTCGACGAGAAAAAGCAGGAGCTAGACGCAAAAATAGCGACCGTCCTCCAAGAATCGAGCATTCAAGGCGAAGCCATGCAAGCTCCGATGAAAGAGTTTGAGGTGGTGCTCGACCAACTCGAAAATCGCACTCACATCGCCCGACTCGCACTGCGCAGTCTCGAAGAGCAAGTGCGAACCTTACGCTGGATCGTGATTGGCGTTGCGGTTTTTACCGTTGCGGCACTTGGCGGAATGGTGTGGTTTTTGAGTTCGTAGGAGATCGCTCGAGAAGATACAAGGGGGGAGCAATCGGGAAAAGTCTGGCCTCTGAAAGCCTTCCGCGATCCCGAAGTCTGCTCTCCTACGCCATCTGCGATCGAAACCCTACGAGCTGCACGATTTGAGGAGATCGGTTTTTCTTCCGATCGAAACCGTCACGCTCGTACGGGTCTTTATCTTTAGTTTTTAAAACCTCCGTGGGGTTATCCGATCTCCCCAACTAGCTTCTAACCCAAGCGGTAGCCGAATCCGCGTACGGTAATAATATATTCCGGATGGCTGGGATCGCGTTCTAGTTTTTCTCGCAGCCAACGGATGTGAACGTCTACGGTTTTGCTATCTCCGACAAAATCGATCCCCCAAATGCGATCGAGAAGTTGCTCTCGGGACCATACCCGACGCGGAGACCCCATAAACAGCTCTAATAAACGAAACTCTTTAGGTGCGAGGTTGACTTCCATCTCGTTCACGAGCACCCGACATTCTTGAGGATATAGAGTGATTTCGCCAAACTGAAGGACTTCGGGTTCTTCAGAGCCTCCGGTACGGTTGCGGCGTAACAAGGCCCGAGTGCGAGCGATGAGTTCGCGCATACCAAAGGGCTTGGTTAAATAATCGTCCGCACCGATTTCTAAACCCAAAACGCGATCGGTTTCAGTACTTTTGGCGCTGAGAATTAAAATCGGGACGGGATTGCCTTGGTGTCTGAGCAATCGACATAGGTCGAGGCCGTTTACCTGGGGCAACATGATATCTAAGATAATCAAGTCAAACGGAAATTGTTCGAGTTTGACTTGCGGATCGTGAAGCATTGTTAGAGCCAGACTTCCATCAGATGCAGCCGTCACTTGATAGCCTTCATCCTTTAAACCCAAAACAACCATTTCTCGAATGAGTTCTTCATCTTCAACGACGAGAATTCGTTGAGTGGAGTTAATTTTGGGCTTAGATGTCTTGTTGTTCGACTCGAGACCAAGCATAAAAGGAGTGGTTATTTTTTAACACCACTCTATTAATACAACAAATACTTTATTTTCGATCGACTTGCTGTAAAATAGCTCAGTCAATTTTCAATCCCGTATTTTTACGTCGATCGAACGTTTTTCAAGAAAGTTTCGATCGGATTTCTGGGATAAGTGTGGGGAAATTTTTAACAATTGGAACCACGAGCGTTTGAAGAGATTAAGAATGTATTAAACCCTACAAGTTGTCTAACTTAACAAAATTTTCCGTAATTATACGTATAAAAATTGATAGTAATTTTCAAACTTTAAGTGTTTTTACGTAAACAAGAAAGATCGAGAGGGCGATACGCTGCGAAAAATCTGATTTTTTCCATCGATTTGAGTTAGCTGGCGAGGAAAGGCGATCGCTCGAAGGAAGCAAACATTTCCCCATCTCAGTGGTAGATAAAACGTAAGCATTCAGCCGTCAGCTTGTTGCGAACCCCAAACGCGGAAATTTCAACTTGATACGCGATCGGATTGCCTAACTTGTCACCCATGGTGAAAGACAGACCGATCTGATGCTTCGATCGCCTTTGCTAGATATCTTTACGATATAATTGTGATATCATTTTGAGAGCAAAGGAAAAAAACGATGAAAGCCACCTGCGTGAGATTCTCCGATCTCGAACACCAACAATTACAAGAACTCAGCAAACAGACCGAGCGCTCGATGAATAATATTATTCGGGATGCAGTCAGAGCCTATTTAGTCAACTCGGGAGTCTCGAACTTTACGCGCGTGCCCTCTGGGAGTCTGTCGCCCCAGAGCGATCGAACCTAAGTTGGTTTCTGCCATCGGTAGACCCAAACCCCAGAGAAACCCAGCAACGAGCAACCCCAGGAGACAACGATCGTGAAATCCTCCCTCACTCACGTGCGTGCCTACATTTCCGGACGAGTTCAAGGTGTGGGCTATCGCTATTCAACCGCTCGCGAAGCCGAACGATTGGCAATCTCCGGCTGGGTGAGAAACCTACCCGACGGTCGAGTCGAAGCGGTCTTTGAAGGCGTACCCGAAGTCGTCGAACAGATGCTCGACTGGTGTCATCGAGGGCCTGCTGGGGCAGCCGTCGAAAATGTGACGATTGAAAATCGGGCACATCAAGGTTTGCAGGGATTCGAGATTCGACGCTAAATTCAAGCAATGGAAGGTGCAGGCGAGCGATGAATGCAAATTCTCCAACGAAATCGTGCTTCTTCATCATTTTCTCAGCTTAAATTCACCCAATTGTCTGAAGAAGATCGGAAGATCGATCCAAAATATGCAAGATATAGACTTACGCGCGCAACACGATCGACTGCTCGCGGCCTAAAACCCGAAAAGCGAGTGAGTTGATGGCGACCTTCTCATCTTGCGTAACCCCCCGTCAAAACGACCGATCTCAATGCCAACTCGATGGTCGTTTCACCGTAAAGCTAGGTAATAATGGAGTTATTTTCCATCGCTTTTTGCGACGACTTTAGAGTTATCGGCCAAAGGGGTCGGGTTGAAATCCGATGGCAATTGCTCGAGGGCGTTGAGTTTTTCGATGGCGATCGATTCGGTGGTCAGAAGGACTTAACCATTTGAAGCTGGCGCGAAAGTGCATAAACTTGCTCTTCTCAGACGTATGTCAATCATGAGGACCCGACTGGAACGCTTATAATGATTACTGTTTCAAAACTTCAGTTTCCTGTGTCTACCCAAAGTTCCCAGCCGGTAGCAATCTCGAGTTGCTCCCCAGTTCATGCTGGTGCCATTGCTGCCAAGGGAATTGAAATGACCTTTCATTCTGGAGGGTTTGGTTCTCGGGTACTTAAAGGCATCGATCTGGCCATTCCTCAAGGAAGCATTCAAATCCTGATGGGACCCTCGGGATCGGGGAAAACCACATTGCTCTCCATCCTGTCGGGATTGCTCACGCCGACCGCCGGTTCCGCGTGCTTGCTCGGTCAAGACATCACCAAAATGTCTCGCCGACAGCTCGCCAAGTTTCGCCTAGACCATATCGGATTTATCTTTCAAGGATTTAACCTATTTCCGGCCCTGACAGCGGCCGAAAACGTAGAAGTTGCCCTGCATCTCAAAAATATTCGCGGTCGCCAAGCGCGCGCTCGGGCGCGACAACTGCTCGAACAAGTCGGGTTAGAAGATAAAGTCACCAGTTTGCCTCGCAATCTGTCTGGGGGACAAAAGCAGCGGGTGGCGATCGCTCGAGCCTTGGCGGGTAACCCGCAACTGATTATGGCCGACGAACCCACGGCCGCCCTCGATTCTCACAGCGGTCACACGGCGATCGAACTGCTGCGCAAACTCGCCAAAGAAGACGGAGTGACCGTTTTGATGGTAACCCACGATCCCCGCATTCTTGGCGTGGCCGATCGGGTCGTTCATCTCGAAGACGGTCGCTTGCAGGCGAAATAACCCCCGACCCTACCGCGATCGCTCCTCTGACGATGACGAAACGAGCGAGTGTACCCGCAGCACCTCAGCAACGCTCCAGGCTTGGGCAAAACAGCCCCTGGGGGTGATGGGCGGATCGCCATCAAAAATTTCGCTAATACTCCCCAAACCCGCGCCCTGAAGGTGTTGGGAAATCGGTTTGAGAAATTCGAGCGCCTGATGGGTATCTTGATAAACGCGGAAATGCGCTTCGACGAACGGCCCGAGCAACCATCCCCAAGCCGTACCCTGATGATATGCCCCATCTCGCTGGTACCGATCGCCGCCGTAATGCCCTTGATAGTGGGGATCGCTGGGGGCGAGGGAGCGCAATCCGTAAGAGGTGAGCAATTCTCGAGCGCAGGTATCGACGATCGCTTTTTGCCGTTCCGGTGCGAGTAAGGGTTTGGTATGTTTGCCGCAGGTTCCCGAAAGAGACACCGCCAGCAGTTGGTTGGGACGCAGAGCCGGATCGTTCCCCGTGGGGGTATCGAGGACATCGTAGCAATAGCCCCCCGTCGGATTCCAGAAGCGATCGAACCCAGCGGCCGCCCGTTTGGCCAGGTCTTGGTATTCTCGATCGGGACGCTGAAGAATTTTGGCGATCGCCTCGGCAATTCTCAACAGGTTGTACCACAAAGCGTTAATCTCGATCGGTTTTCCCTGGCGCGGCGTGACCACCCACCGATCGACTTTGGCATCCATCCAGGTAACCTGGACTCCCGGTTCTCCGGCATAAATCAATCCATCTTTGCGATCCCAATGAATGTTATATCGGGTTCCTTGTCGGTACCAACGGACGATTTCTTCGATCGCCGGAAAAATGGCCTCTAAAAAGTCCCGATCGCCCGTGGCCGCGTAGTAGGAACGAACGGCTTCGGCAAACCACAAACTGGCATCGGCGGTGTTGTAGGCAGGGCGATCGCCGCGATCGGGAAAGACGTTGGGCAACATACCCCGATCGAGATAGCGCGCGTAGGTTCCCAATATCGTGCGGGCGATCTCCGGTCGTCCGGTAAAAACGGTTAATCCCGGCAGGCTAATCATCGTATCGCGACCCCAATCGGCAAACCAGGGGTAGCCGGCAATAATGGTTTTGCCATCGGGTCGATCGGGCAGGGGGCGATTGACGATAAACCGATCGGCGGCCAGCACCAGGCGATCGATCCAATCTGGTTCTTGGCGGGTATGGAGATAAGCCGCCCGATCGCGCAAATCGAGGAGTTCTCGATCGTAGGCGCGGCGCGCTTCGAGGGCTCGAGACCCCTCCAAATTCGCCTGGATTTCGGTACTTGCAACGACGGTGACGGACTCGCCGGGTTCGAGGGCGATTTCAAAGGTCGCGGCGTGGAGGTGGTTTTCCCGATCTCCGGTTCCCCGATATCGTTCTACAGCTAAATCGAAATCTTCGTGCCATATCGGCGCGATCGAAAAAGTCGCATCCAGGCGATCGAGGAAGAGGTAAAACGGTACGGCCCGCTCGAATGCCTCGATCGAGATCCCGCGATCGACCGCTTTAACTTGCCAATGCCCCTTTGTCGTCCCACCGTGGCGATCGCGATAGTTGACCAATGCCTCGAGCGAGAGTTTGAGGGCTTCTTCTCCCCGAGTATAGGTGTAGCGAATATAGGTCGTATTTTGCCCTTGTTCCATCCATACCTGCTTCTCGAGTAGCGCCTCCTGGCAAGCAAACGTCCAGGTGGGAATCGTGCCTTCGAGGCGAAACTGTTGGAGGTGGTAGTAGCCGCGCGGGTTGACCGTCCCGTTGGCCCAGCGGTTGGTATATAGGGGGTAGACGCGATCGCGCAGACGAACGGTTTCGTCGAGCTTAGTCGCGAGTAAAGTGTGGTGCGTGGGGGGGTTCAGAGCAGCCACGAGCAAACCGTGGTAGTGGCGAGTGAGTATCCCGGCAACCGTCCCGCACGCGAAACCCCCAATGCCATTCGTGACCAACCACTCCCGCGATTCGGCGGCACCGAGATCGGCACAAATTTCTCGTCCGAAAGAAATATCCATCACTTGTGAATTTCTCCGCAACCCTACATTCGATCGTGTAATTTTACTATGCCTACGCCATTTGGCCGAAGGAGGAGAGGGAGCTGTGGGGCTTTGAAAGTAAAAGTATCGCGATATTCAAGATCGTTAAGGTACTAATGTTGGTGAGCTGGGGGAATCAGTCAAGTAAGAGGTGCTGCGAGAGAAAGGAAAGCTGGCGTGAAATCGTTCGGTCTTAGCTCGGCTGAATGAATATACGGCAATAAGACAAGGCAGACTGGGAAAGATAGAAACTGCAAGATCGATAGAAAAAAAATCCCCACCAACATAAAGTCGATGGGGGTTCTGATTCGGGGTGCTTTTTTTTGGGTCTTGAGATGACTGAACTTATTAAACAATTTTCTATAGGAGATTCCATCCGCCAAATGGCTTAACTTTGAGAACTTTGCCATAACTCATATCGATTGTTCCTTATCCTATCCCTCGTCGGGAACAATAAGAGAATCATAGCCGATCGCCAAACGAAGCATCCTCTTGAAAGGCGCGAAGGCGATCGCTAAAATTTAATTATGCGATTCGAGCCAACCGACGCGAACTCGGCTTGACAAATTTTATACCCCACTTAAAAAGACGGCATGTCAAACTTATTGGAGTCGAAAAGCTCGATCGATATCGGTCGAGTCCGTTCGTCAATTTCAATCGATTAAACGCCAACGCCAACTCAAATTAAAACAAAGCTTTTCTTTAGATTAATTGTTGTAAATTATGGCAAGCTCGATCGAGACTCAATGTCCGGATGAATGTAACATTTGAAGCAAATAACCCGTTCTTGATTTCCGAAGACTTCATGGAAACTCGATCGACGTGTCATTGTCAGTCACCGATCTCTAAGATTACCAATCTAAATCCGAATTCTCAAACGGCTATCCAAATTCATCATGCTCAAATTCCCCGCGAGTCATTCTCGTCGGTGTCACGATCCATTTAGCATTTTTGTTGCCAACCCAACTCTATGGAAAATTCTCCCGCAAAAGCATGTACCGTTCTTGTGGTTGACGATAATCCCAATAATTTGGAACTGCTCTCGGAGGTTCTGATGGGTGAAAAGTGGGAAATTCTCGTTTCAATGGATGGAAAAAGCGCGATCGAGCAAGCGGAATATGCCAAACCGGATTTAATCTTGCTCGATGTAATGATGCCGAAAATGGATGGCTTTGAAACCTGCATTCAATTGAAGTCGAAGGAAGAAACGCGAGATATTCCCGTTATTTTTATGACGGCACTTTCAGAAACCGTCGATAAGGTTAAAGGATTGTCGATCGGAGCGGTAGACTATATCACTAAACCCTTTCAAAGTCAAGAACTTTTAGCAAGAGTTAAAGTTCATCTCCAACTTCGGTCTCTCACGCAAACACTCTCGAAGCAAAACACAGTGCTTTCAGACACTTTAGCCAATCTTCGAGCGGCTCAAAAAAAGCTAGTCGAGTCCGAAAAAATGGCGGCTTTGGGGTCTTTGGTGGCCGGAGTTGCTCACGAAGTCAATACCCCAATTGGTATTGGCGTAACGGCGGCTTCTCTGCTCGATGCCAAACTCGAGGCTATCTTAGAAAGCTATCAACAAGGCGCTTTGAAACGATCGGAACTCGAGAAGTTTTTTGACACGGCAAAACAAAGTAGTACCATTATTTTAAGCAATCTCGAACGAGCGGCAAACCTCATTCAAAGCTTCAAACAAGTTGCAGTCGATCGCGCGAGTGAATCTCAACGAAAATTCAAACTAAAAGCCTATATTCACGAAATATTACACTCCTTACAACCCAAACTAAAAGCCACACAACATCAAGTACGAGTTTTGGGTTCTGAGGCGATCGAACTGAATAGCTATCCGGGTGCGATCGCCCAGATTTTCATCAATTTAGTACTGAACTCGATTATTCACGCATACGAACCCAATGATGTTGGAGAGATGACGATCGAATTGAAAACAGAAGGCGATCGGATTTTCCTCGAATATACCGATGACGGTCGAGGTATTTCCAAAACCAATTTAAGTCAAATTTTCGATCCCTTTTTTACCACCAAACGAGGAAAAGGAGGGACGGGTTTAGGATTGCATATTATTTATAATCTCGTCACCCAGAAACTTCAAGGGACGATCGAATGTGAAAGCGAAGAAGGGGTGGGGACAAAATTTATCATCAAATTACCGCAAGAGATGCAAGCATAATCGATATCTCTCGATCGGCATTGAATTGTCGCCTAGTACTTCCAAAAATGCTATATTAGCCAGTACTTATATTTACGCCGAATGTATTGCCTAACCTGTATTAGATGCTTAAACCCTGTTCGATTACGACCTCTTTCGAGCTGTTCCCATTTCATTTCCGCTACCAGGGTTTTAGACAACTTAGTTTTAGATAATTTATATTAGACGTAATCGATCGTCGATCGCCAATTTCTGACTCTTGACATGCCCGAATGTTCTCGATGCCATCAATCCATACCCCAGCAAGCTGTCACCTGTCCTCATTGCGGTATTACTTTAGCGGCTTTCGGTCATCCAGGGATGCCATTACATCGCGCGACGGGTGAAGAATTCCTGTGTGCGAGTTGCACTTACGATGCTGACGATACTTGCACGTTTCCCAAGCGTCCCCATGCGCGAGACTGTACCCTCTATCACAACATAGCCGAACCCCTCGTCGAACCCAAAATCGCTTACAAACCTCGACCCTGGATCGAACGCAACGCCGTTTTAATCGTGATTCTCGTATTGGTTGCCATCAGTATCTTGCTGGCAATTTAAAGGTCAGCATTCAGCCGTCAAATACGGGTAAATCGAACCAGAACGTCGTCCCCACTCCCACTTCGCTCACTAGATGAATCGTTGTATGGTGTTTGTCAATAATATTGCGGACGATCGATAAACCCAACCCCGTCCCTTCCAGGGTATGCACTCGATTTTCCACGCGGAAAAAGCGATCGAAAATGGCTTCGCGATCTTCTGGATCGATCCCGATTCCCGTATCCGAGACTTCCACCCGAATCGTATTTGACACTTTCCGATGTTCTTGATGATGTTCGGACACCCACAACGGCAAGCGATAGGCGCGAATCGCAACTTTACCGCCAGAGGGGGTGAATTTGAGTGAGTTGCCGACTAAATTGGCAAAGACTTGTAGCAGCAGATCGTAATGACCCAGAACGGGTGCTAAATCTGTCTCAATTTCCTGGCACAGTTGAATTCCCTTTTCTTTGGCATTCAGTTGATAGGTACGGAGGATTTGTTCGATCGGTCCGGCGAGTTCCACCCCATCAAGGTGGTAAATCCGGCAAGATTCCAAACGAGACAGATCTAAAACATCGTTCACCAATCGAGTCAGGCGATCGGTTTCGTGATTCGCCGTCTCCAAAAACTCCAGGCGTTCCTCTTCGCCCAAATCGTCGCCGTAGTCGTGTAGGGTTTCAATGAACGATTTAATATTAAATAGCGGCGTTCTCAGTTCGTGGGAAACGTTACTGATAAACTGGCTTTTGGCTTCGTTGAGTTCGGCTTCGCGGGTAATATCTTGTACCGTCATCGCCACGCTTTTAATCTTTTCCTTCTCCCGATCGAGAACCGTGGTAATCAAAATGCGGATCGTGCGGCTTGTGGGTTGACTCAGGGAAATGCGAAACTCTCCCCCTTCCCGTTCTCCTCGAGCCACCTGATAGAGGGGTCGGGTAATTTCCACCTGGACTTCCGTCGGTAGAGAGTGCAAGACATTCGTTCCCACCAACTCTTTCCCTTCCCAACCAAAAATCCGGCCGGCCGTGGGATTGACCAAAATCACCTGCAAGTCCGAATCGAGCAGTACCGCACCATCGGCGATCGTCGAGACGAGGGTTTCGAGTTTTGCCTTCTCGGCCGTCAGTTGTTCGATATTCTGCTCTTCGTAACCCTCCAAACGTTCGGCCATTTCGTTGAAGCTTTCGATCAACTCCCCCAACTCTCCCCCCAGGGGAAGATCGATCCGTTGCTTGAAGTTTTTGGCCGCAATATTTTTCACCCCCACCAACAACTCTTTAATCGGCTGGGTAATAATCAGGGCATTAAAAACCACACCCAGGGTCACCATCACCCAAATCAAGACAAATACGGCAATGGTCACATCTCGGGTGAGATTGGAAGAGGTGACGACGGTGGGGTTGGGATTCGTCCCCACGGCTAAAACCCCTAAATAATTGCCCAGATCGTCAATTAAGGGAACGAATACGTCCGTTACCACTCCATTCGGGGTCGAGTGCTGCCGTACGAGCGGTTCTCGGGAATCGCTCGCAAAGCGATCGGGCAGTTGCATCCGACGCTGGATGGTTAGGGAGTTTTGCACCTGGGCATCGGAAAAGGGAATCCCGAAAAAGATTTGTCCTTCTTTATCCGCGTAGAGCATGTAGCGAACGCTAGAAGTGCTGTTATAGAACCGGGCTGAAAATCGGGCGACTTCACTTCGATCCTCCTCGGCCACCAGCCCAACAACATTAGAAGCGAGCAACAAGCCCAAATCTCGACCGAAACGAGTATCGTTGATGCGGGCATCTTCTTGGATCGTATTGACCGCCCAAAACGTAAAACTACTCACTACTAACGAAACCATCAGCGTGGCAGCAGCCATCAGCTTAGTCTGGAGGGTAAACTCCGACCACCAACGCCGAACGATTTCTCGAATAGTCTTCAGTAGAGCCAGCAAGGTGAGTATGTAAAATTTCTTAACAGTTTATGCTTTTATTCTGCCATGTTATCGGGGATTGCGAACTGGGGAAACTCCCGACTTTTTCCCTAATTCTATGGGGGAACTGGAAAATTGGCAGATTTTTTGAGAATTTCGCTCGGGCGATCGCCCCAGTCCCGAGATGTTTGAGACCCCGACGAGTTTCCCCGTCCCCAGAGTTTGGGGTCTTTTGGGGTCTACTGGCGAATGCGATACCCAATATCCCGACGGTGGTAGCTATTTTCAAATTCAACCCGATCGATGGCTTTATAGGCTTTAGAAATTGCCCCATCGAAGGTTTCGCCGATCGCCGTCACCCCCAAAACTCGCCCGCCGCTGGTCACGAGTTGTTGTCGTTTGAGGCTCGTCCCAGCATGAAAAACCGTTACGTCTTCATCGGCTTCGGCTTCGGCAATCCCTGAAATCTCTTTGTTCTTCTCGTAAGCACCGGGATATCCCCCCGAAGCCATCACCACGCAAACCGCCGAACCCGACTTCCATTCGATCGGAGGTAAGTCCCCCAAACGCCGTTCGATGCAGGCGAGCAACAATTCGTCGAGGGGGGTTTCGAGCAAGGGTAAAATCGCTTGAGTTTCGGGATCGCCAAAGCGGCAGTTAAATTCGAGGACTTTGGGATCGCCGCTGTCGGAAATCGTCAATCCGGCGTACAGAATGCCGCGATAATCAATGCCCCGGTTTTTCATAGCAGCGATCGCCGGTTCGAGAATATCCTTCTGAATTCGGGTCATCAGTTCCGGAGTCACCAGAGGAGTCGGGGCATACACTCCCATCCCACCCGTATTAGGTCCGGTGTCTCCCTCGCCAATGGGTTTGTGGTCTTGGGCGCTCAAAAGCGGTCGTACGGTGATGCCGTCAGTGAGGGCTAAAACCGAAACTTCCTGTCCGGTCAGATATTCTTCGATGACGACGGAGTTCCCAGCTTTGCCGAAGTGACCTTTAAAAACCGAATCGACGGCTGTTTGTGCCTGTTCGAGGGTATCGGCGATCGTCACTCCTTTCCCAGCGGCTAATCCATCGGCTTTGACGACCACCGGAACCCCACTCATGGTCAAATAGGCTCGAGCTTCATCCCGCTGTTCTTTGGTAAAAGTCGCCCAATTTGCCGTGGGGATATTGGCTTCTTTCATGATTTCTTTGGCCCAAGTCTTGCTCGATTCAATTTGAGCACCCGCTTTCGTCGGACCGAACACCTTGATTTTTTGCTGTTCGAGGCGATCGGTAATGCCTAAAGCCAGGGGTACTTCCGGACCGACAACCACGAAACCGATTCCTTGTACTAAGGCAAATCGACTGATACCTTCAAAGTCATCGACAGACATGGGCATATTTTGGCAGTTTGACAGGGTTGCCGTGCCCCCATTTCCCGGAACGCAGATGACTTGTCTGACGTTCTTCGATTGGAGGAGTTTCCAAGCCAAGGCATGTTCTCGTCCGCCATTCCCAATTACCAGAACTTTCACCAAAACCTCCTAAGTACTCTGGGCGAATGCCACAAGACACGGCGTTTTCAATGCTTTCGTCGATTGCCGCCTTCGACGTGCAACGTAAGATGCCACAGTTAAAAACGCTTTTGCGTGCCACGTTATTTAAGCATATTCACGGATACAAAAAGAAGGTACTTGGCGTACCCTCTCGATTCTCTTAATCTTGGCTAAATGATTCGATCGACTGACCCCTCGAACGGAGAGATCCAACAAGCCGATTCAATTTAAAGATTACCGATTAACGCAATGGGGCAACTTAAAAATCGGAAACCCTCGATCTTGCGTACCGATTGACTGGATCTTTCAGCTTCCGAGTCGCTCGAACGACGGCAATTCAAGACTTCTAGGAAAGTTTTGCAAGCCGCGATCACATATCACTGAGAATTTTCTGAACGATATTCATTCCCGTTACGGCTTGCCAACCGAAAAGTCCGACGAGGCTAACGTTGAGAGCAATGTGAGTATAGCGCGCCCAATCTCGACCGTTTTGCATGAACGGGGCGAGTGCGGCCGATGTCGCAACCAGTCCGGTCATCCCCAGTCCAACCAAGAGGTGAGGACTGACAAATAGCTTACCGTTATTAATATAGGTAACGCTCATGCCGCCGATCGTGCCAAAAATCATCGTCGCCAGCAACAGAGAACCCATTTGATAGTGCTTGATTCGGAACTTGCCTTTGACGAGTTCTTTTTTTTGGTCTCCCTGGGCCGATCGAGTGCGTCTAACCTGAATCCCACTATACAAAGCGTAGATAGTTAGGGCGAATAACAACCACATCAAGATGGGGTGAACGAAGTTGAGCCAGGGTTTAATCGATTCTGGAATGTCCATTTAGTCTTTTTTCACTGAAGGGTGAGCGATCTTTAATAAAAATTAGCATATATATACTTTTCGTCGGGCAAAAATCGACAAATTCTCATTTGCATCTCATGTGAATGGGTATGAAATCGTAGATGGAAACGATCGATATTGACAGGGAATGCTTTCTACAATTGATGCGATCGTGGGTTCGATCGAAGGCGAGATGGCGATAGTTTCTCTCCTCTACTCCCATGGGTGACAAGTTCGGTAATGTTGTTTCGGTCAAGTTGACGGACTCGAATTGTATCGAACCTGACTCTTGTGGGCCGTGGGTGTGGGATTCGTCCCCATCTTTACCGTCTCTGTCCGACGCTGTTCCCCATTCCCCCTTCCCCAAGACGTATAGCCATCGCCAGATTAGTCAAGAAAAGGATAGTCGGTATATCCGATTTCGGCATCTTGTCCCTCTCGTCCGTAAAAGGTTTTGGGATTGGGTTCGTTCAATGGGGCATCGAGTTTGAAGCGATCGACTAAATCGGGATTGGCTAAGTACAGCTTGCCGAAGGAAACCAACTCGGCATCTCCAGAAGCTAACACGGCGTTACCTTTCGCTTTGTCGTAGCCGCCATTGGTGACGATCGCCCCGTCGTACATCGGGCGGAAAACAGGCAAAACCGGATTTAACACATCGCGGGTGGCTAAATCGATTTCGTTGGGTTCCATCAGATGTAAATAGGCGAGGTTGAAGGTATTGAGGGCTTCGATGAGATAGCCGAAGGTGGCTTTGGGATTCGAGTCGGACATTCCGTAGAAGGTGTTACCCGGCGAGAGTTTGATGCCAACGCGATCGCCTCCCCAAACCTCCACAACTGCTGCGACAACTTCCAAGGGAAATCGAGCGCGATTGGCGATCGATCCGCCGTATTCGTCCGTGCGTTGGTTGGAACCATCCTGAAGAAATTGGTCGATGAGATAACCAAATGCCCCGTGGAGTTCCACCCCATCGAACCCCGCATCCATGGCATTTTTCGCTCCCCGACGAAACTGCTCGACAATTTCGGGAATTTCTGAGGTTTCCAGGGCGCGCGGCGTTTCCATCTCGACCTTACCAACGGGGGTATGCAGTTGTCCGGAAGAAGCGATCGCGCTGGGGGCGACGGGCCGTTCTCCATCGAGCAAAGACGGGTGGGACACGCGCCCGCTATGCCACAGTTGCAAGAAGATTCTGCCACCCTGGCTGCGAACGGCTTCGGTAACTCGCTGCCATCCGGCGACCTGTTCGTCAGTGTAAATCCCCGGACAGTTGAGGTAGCCGCGAGAGAGGGGAGAGACCATCGTACATTCGGTGACGATGAGTCCAGCCGAAACTCGTTGGGCGTAGTAAGTTGCCATCAACTCCATCGGTACGGTGTCATTTGCCCGCAACCGCGTCATCGGTGCCATCACCATCCGATTGGAGAGCTGATGGGGACCCAGTTGTATGGGGGCAAATAAATCGGAACTCACGAGGTCAATCTCCTAGAGGATAAATATCGATCGACCTTGGCAGGGGATCGATCGGTCGATATTGGGATTCGAGCGGTTAGGGTTATGATGGCTGGAGACTCGACACCCCCGCAAGTAGGCACTTTCAAGTTAATTACGAACCCTATGGTGCGCAAGCAAATTAAGAATATCCCAGAACCGGAAATCTTCACCCTCGATTGCCCGACACAACAAGTATTGGATATCGTGTGTAGTAAGTGGAGTGTTATCGTCATCTATTGCCTCGCCTTTGGCACGAAGCGCTATAACCAACTGCAAGGGAAAATCGAAGGAATTTCTCAGAAGATGCTCACGCAAACCCTACGAAATTTAGAGCGCAACGGGTTGGTGGAACGTCAGGTTTTTCCCGTCGTACCGCCTCGAGTGGAATACTCGCTAAGTGCTTTGGGGGAAACCCTTGTCGAACCTCTATGCTTCCTAGCAGACTGGACGGATACCCATATCGAGGCAGTCAAATCGGCTCGCGATCGCTACGATACCGATAACCAAACTGATGGCTGAATTCTGACTTTTTTGTTTCTCGCAACCGACAATGATATCGGGTATCCACCACTAATTCATCCATCATGAATTTAGATCTTAATCGTGCGATTGTCTAGTGCTTTTTTCGTCGGTCGAAATATTAATGAAAAATGGAGAGAATTTGACGAGTAGAAATTGGTTTTCTCAACATATGAGATGCTCCAACAAATTTAGCTCGCAAACGTTCGATCGGACAAACACGATCGGTCTGATGCAAAATTGACACTCAGGCACGCGATCGCTCCTTCTCCTACCAACGCGCGGCAATTTCTTCATGCATAATTTGGCTATCCCAATACTCGTTATGGACGGTGGCCAGACGATCTGCAATATCCGTGTAGATGTCTTCTACCATGGGAGAATCTTGCATCAGCGGTCGAACCGGCCAGGAAATGAAGTCATCTTTATCCCAAAAGTTCAGCCAACGCGACCCGCCGAGGGGATTTCCAAATCCTTCGGGATTGCGATCTAGGCCATAGTAGCTGGGATTTAATCGATCGCCTTGGGCCAAAATCTTTAAAACGGCGTTGCTGCGAAATGCCATCATCGAGATGGGAGAGCCGAAGGTGACCAATCGACGAACTCGAAGTTTTCCGGCTTCCGCTAACTGGCGAAGTTGATGGAAATCCTGTTCGCGCTCGGTACTCAAATCTTCAATAAACTCATGTTCTTCGAGCACCTCTGAGGGGGCAAACAGATAGAAGAGAAAGTCAAAGGCGACTACAGATCCGGCGCTATGTCCTAAAAAGGTCAGAGAAATTGGCTCGTTATTTTCCAAAGGTTGGCGAAGCGAGGGCAAAATTTGCGAGGCCACCGTGGCACGAATGCTATTTTTACCATCTCGAGAGGCATAGTAAAAGATATCGGAAAATCCTTTAATTGTCATTTCTCTCAAGGTCAACAGTAGCAAGCGAGCGGGATTGATCGTCCAATCGCTCGCCTCTTTGACCTGGGGTAAGAGTCGCTCGGCAAATTGCTCCTGCGCTTGGGCCAGAAGACGATCGCCCTCAAAAGAAGCTCGCGCGTCGTAATGCCATCCCCACTCGACATCGCAGCGGTTAGCATTATCCCAATCCGCACGGTTGGGAAACGGCTTTTTAACGGATTTTACGCCATTGTGAAGGCTATCGTAGGTTTTCTGATGCTTCCGATTGTTATCTTGTGAAACGCCGTGGATATAAATTAAATATTCGTTAATTTTGTCAAACATTCGTATTCAATCGATCGATAAGTTTTTACCACTATTTTCAAATATACAGACACCGTCGCGATCCGGGATCGAGTCGGTTATTTAGGCGATCGAAATTTCACGTTTTCAGATTTCTCCAACGGCTCTTAACTGCATCTGGATTCTATCTGGATGAAAAATGCGATCGGCGTTATTGAGGTCCGATATCTGGTTTGCATCGATTATCCACCATCAAATCTCTCGAACTCGAACGAGCGTTAAAATTATTCATAGTTTACTCGAGAACAGGGAAGGGGTACTATTCTTCGATCGTTTTCTACTCGATCGAATCGGATTGACTTCATCCCTTCTAGTTACCACCAAAATAGCGATCGAACTCTTCTATAGGTGAAGAGCGATCGCCATTCATTTCTTTTAAAGATTAGGAAAAACCTCGATCGATGCTGTTTGCGAGTTCGCATCCACGAGACTCGCACAATTGACAGATGAATCGAATAATGCAGAACTTTTACTCGAGCAAACCGACACCTTGAGGGGTTTTTGTCGCTTCTATCCCCGTTTGATTTTCCCACGGATCGGCAAATAGGGGAACGGCTAAAGAGCAGGCCGACCAGCTACTTTCAACAGGAACGTTCATCATTTTACAATGCCCCCCTCGTCTACCCACAGGTATGTAATTCTGACAAAAGTAGCATGTTGGTGATGATTGCCTGCCACGTGGGGAAGATGCCATATTCAATTCTCCTGATGGATAAACTTATGCAGAAATTGTAACGGGAGAATCCGAATAATTTCTGTATATTTAAGCAGGAATTAAGAATTGCTGACACATACTTATCAAATCGTATCAAGTCATACTTTTGTTAAGATGGAGTCCGTTCGCTTACAGTTCCCGTTTGAAAAACGCGACCGATGATTTCTTCGATCGGCGGATCGGTCACGGTTAAATCCACCACTTCCAACTCGGCTAAAATGCGAGAGATGGTCGCTGTTAATGCTTCTCGTTTCACCAGCCAGCGAACGGATTGACCTTCGAGACACTCAATTTCGCCATAGGGAGTCAGTTCGGATTCGGCTTTCGGGTGGGCGAGTTCGACTTTCACTTCTCGGTAGGGGGCAAAACGTGCGAGTAACTCCTCCAAGCGACCGTCGTAAATTAGCTGACCGCCATAAATTAAGATGACTCGATCGCACAGTGCGGTAATATCGGCCATGTAGTGGCTGGTGAGCAAAATCGTCGCCCCCGTGCGTTGGTTGTACTCTCGCAGGAACTCCCGCACGGCAACCTGAGCGTTGACATCCAAGCCGAGGGTGGGTTCGTCCAAAAATAACACCTGGGGTTGGTGCAACAGCGCGGCGAGGAGTTCGGCTTTCATCCGTTCTCCCAAGGAGAGTTTGCGCACGGGTTGGGTGAGTTGATTTTCGAGGGAGAGCAACTCCGTGAGTTCGGCGAGGCGATCGCGAAAGATGCGATCGGATAAACCGTAAACGGCAGCGTTGATCCGTAAGGAATCCAAGGCGGGCAAATCCCAAATGAGCTGCTGCTTCTGCCCCATCACCAGGGTAATCTTTTGCAAAAAGGATTCCTGACGCTCGAAGGGTACGCAATTCGCAACGCGCACGCTTCCTTGGGAAGGATGAATCAAACCCGTCAGCATCTTGAGGGTCGTTGTTTTTCCCGCTCCGTTGGGTCCGAGAAACCCCACGACTTCGCCGGGTTCGATGTGAAACGAAACCTCTCGGACGGCCTGCACCTGGCGGTAGGTGCGGCGAAAAAAGTGACGCAAAGTTCCCTTAAGTCCCGGTTCCTTCACGGCAACGGGATACACTTTACTCAGGTTTTGGACTTCGATTATCGGTTGCAAACCTTTTCCTCGCGCGATCGATAAGATATGGGGGAAGAGAATCATCCGTGGGAAATGCCGTTGTGCTTGAATTTTGCACTTTTGCCCACTCGATTTCGGCTCTTCTTCATCCCCTTATCCTATTGTCCTAGAGCCAGTTCCCGATCAACACGAAGGGCGACCAGAAAAAGGGATGATTGAAGTCCGGCTGGGAGATCAGGGAAAGCTGAGCCTTACGCAGGGCTTCGGCCCGACCGATACCGGGCTGCTCGCGTAACTGCTGGTAGAACTCTTTCATCAATTGGGCGGTCGATTCGTCGCGCACGGCCCACAAACTGGCCAGGGTACTGCGCGCCCCAGAGCGAACTGCCAGTCCGGCAAGTCCCAAGGTGGCGCGATCGTCGCCTTCTGCAGTTTGGCAAGCACTGAGCACCAATAATTCAATCGGCTTGCTCGTCCGTCCTTCCCGCCTTTGCAGAACTTCGCCGAATTCTTTCACGTTAACTCGATCGTTCCAAGTCAGCAGAAAAGTTTCCTCAGCCGAGGAGCTAAATTGAGCGTGGGTGGCCAGGTGAACGATGTCGAATGTGAAATTAGAGATTTGATTTTGCAGGTTATCGCGGGTAAAGGCTTCGTTGAGAAAGACCTCCGCAGATAGCTCTCGCTCGAGTTTGGTCACCTCATCTGCCACGGCCGGTAAGGCGACAAATCCCTGACGCGCTTCGGTGAGTCCGCCAGCGAGGGCGCTGAGTTCGGTTTGTTCGAGCGATCGCGCCCCTAACAGTTGCAAGCCGGGAGAAATCGCCACGCGATATTTTTCGATTAAATAGTGCTCCCCATCGTAGAGGGCACTCATCGGCAAGTTCCGCAAAAATCCTTCGGGAACGAAGACCAAGGTTTCAATTCGGGCTGCTTCTAAGTCCTCTTGGGCCGGTCGAATCAACCAGTCGTAAACCTGCTCGGATAGAGCGAGGCGTTTCTGGGTCGAATAAGCCAGGTGCAAGGATTCAAACAGGGTTTGTAGGACTTCTTCGACCTCCGAACTCGGCAGAGAAGTCGAATAGTGGCGCAGGTCTCGATTGGGAAGAGAGAGAACCACCTCGATGCGATCGGGAAGCACGATCGGATAAATCACGGCGGCATGGGGATCGATCTCATCAATTTGGATGGCTTTGGTTCTCAGACAATCTTCTCGGAAGAAGTTATCCAACTCAGCCAGTTGCAGGGTTTCAATCGCCTCGCGAGCCTCGATCAAGTCATCTTGAGTGCTATCGGGTCCTAGGAGCAAGTCTACCAACTGGCGATAAACGGGTTCGACTCGATCGCGGAAGGAAAATTGCAAGTCGGTGTCAATGGCAACCAAGTCTCGGCGCAGGGACTGGAGCCGTTTGACGGCTTCGCTATAGCTGGCGATCGCTCCGGTTCGTTCTCCTTTGGCTTTGAGGACGCGACCCAGTTGCCAGTGCCAGCGATAGGCTAAATCGGCCGAATTCATCCTTTGAGCGATGGCGAGCGCTTGTTGGGTAAGCTGTTGCGCGCTAGACCAGTCATTGCCAATTTCGTAAAGCTGTCCGAGCTTGCCGAGGGCATAGGATTGAGCGCGCCAATCTTGGAGGTCTTTGGCTTCTTGGATTGCCTCGGCTAAAAGGTTCGCGATTTGTCGGTCGTTGGCAACCAGAGGCTCGCTCGTATTCGATACGGTCCCGATGCGCATCAAACTTTCGGCAAAATTGACGCGGGCGTTGGCACTCATGCGCGACGGGGGCAAATCTTTAACGATTTCGTCGATAACCGGTAGCAATCCAAGTGCCGTATTCCACTGCTCGACGCTGACGAGCAAGTTCAATTGATTGAGCAGCAATTCCACCCGTTCGACGGGGGTTTCGCTCAACTCAGTGGCTTGTTTGTAGTAAATGAGCGCGTTGCGATAGTCATTTCGATCGCGAGCGGTATTCCCCAAACTAAACAAAGTCGCTCGCACCTCGGGCATTTCCTGAAGGGCCTCAGAAATGGCTAAACTTTGCTCTAATATCTTTTGGGCGCGATCCAAATCCCCGATCGCCCCGAGGGTGGTTCCCAAACTCCGCAATCCGTGGGCTTTGAGTTGAGAATCGGGTTCGGAGGCAAGCGTGGCGTTGACCTGTTCTAAAAGATCTTTGGCTCGCAGGTACTGTCCGAGGGTTTGCAAGGCTTGAGCGCGATCGATCTGAGAGCCGATGACTCCAGCGATATCTCCCGCTCGTTCGTAGGCGGCTTCGGCTTGCATCCAGCTCTCCAATGCCGATTCGACCTGTCCGGTAGCCAGCTCCAGCGAGCCTTGAAAGTTAAACGACTGAGCCAACAAAGCGGCAACGGTTGTTTCGTCCTCGGGAAACTCCCGGAGCGTCTCCAAGCTGCGGGCGATCGCACTTCTAGCTTCTTGCCATTGATTTAAATCTTGGTAAGCCAGGGATAAATAATTTTGAGCCAGAGCGTAGTTGAGCCGATCGCCGCGATCTTCATAGGTTTGCGCGGCTCTTTGCCAATCTCGCACGGCAGCAGAGATCTGTCCGGCAAAGTAGGATTGCTTACCCACTTCGATCGGACTAGAAAGACTCGCCGAGCGATCGGATTCCCGTGCTGTTACCGGTGAAACTGTAGTGACAAGGAACAGCGTTAGCAATCCCAGGACAATACTCGAGCGAATTTTTTGAGATAGAGATGTTTGTTTTGCCCTCACAACAATTGCACCGAACTAGACTGGACGCTTCCATCTTATCAATCGCATTATGCGACCGATCGGGGTGCGATCGTCTCTAGTTTTAGTCAGGGCGGGGCTTGACGAGCTTTTTAAACTTATTATTTCAGCCTTGGGCTTCTGGGGATAAACCTGGAGGACAGACTCTGGACACTTCTCCTCCAACATCGTTGGCCCAGGTCTGGTAATCGACGAGCAACTGGCGCATCAATCGCTGTTCGATCGTCCGCAGAACGCTCATTAACAGGGTATTTCCCGCTCCTTCGAGAATCGATTTGGGCGTGAGCCACAAAGCCGGTGGCAGCTCGACTCGCACCTCTAGATTGGCTCGACCTCGCAGGTAAGTCATATCGGGTCCCTGGCAGGGGACTAACTTACCGACTAGGTTAAATTGAAAGCGTTTCTTGAGGTAATCGATGCCTCGGAGTTCGCATTGGGAGGATTGCAAGTGGACGGTTCCGTTGGCTTCGGTCCAAATTTTCAGATCCACGCTCGGCTGAATGTTCAGCATCATGAAACTGAGGGGACGAACGTGAATCCGGAACAGATCGGGACCGAGACGTTCGAGACGGGTCGGATCGACCAGGGCGTTGACGAGGCGTTGAGGCTGGCGCAGATAATGCTGAATCGGAACGGGTTGCTCTCGAACAGCGATTTCGGCCGGTAAGGAAGCGAAAAAGCGGGTGTACATGAGAAAGTTTTGTATGGCAACAGCTTGAAACGCTTGTTACATAAAATTTTACAATTCTTTAAGTTTATTTGCAACAAAAGAATGAAATAAGTATCAAAGTAACATAAACGCAAACAATTGAAAAGTCAAGATTTTTTGATAAAATCCGGCAATTTTAGTCATAATTAGTAATATTCGATCGCTCCGATCGAGAGAAACATTCTTCTTTCAAGAAAAGGAGAATTTAGAAATAGAAAATGATGCTCGATCGCTGTGGAGAGCCACTCTCTAGATGATGAATTTACAAAAATTGATAGGAAATCCTAGGTAATGACGATTTCAATTGCTCATTTAGGGCCCGTCGGTACGTATTCAGAAGAGGCTGCATTTGCTTATGTCGAGGGGTTAAAACAAAAGCGCGATCGCTCCTACGAGTTAAAATCTTATGCGAGTATTGCTCGAACTCTACAAGCTGTCTTTCGAGACGAAGCGCAATTGGGGGTTGTTCCCGTGGAAAATTCTCTCGGGGGAAGCGTGGCAATGACCCTCGATACCCTATGGCAACTCGACAAGATCGAAATCCAACAGGCTTTGGTCTTACCGATTTCCCACGCTTTACTCGCCCAAGCCCAGACCCTATCTCAACTCGAACGGGTGTATTCTCATCCTCAAGCGTTAGTACAGTGTCAGACCTGGTTGGAAGCTCGCTTGCCTGGGGCGCAATTACTCTCGACTCAATCAACCACCGAAGCGCTAGAAAAAATTCACGGCGAACCGACTGTTGGCGCGATCGCCTCTCGTCGAGCGGCCCAACTCTACAATCTGCCGATTCTCGCCCATCCGATTAACGATCGCCTCGACAACTGTACCCGGTTTTGGGTTATCTCGAAAAAGGGGTTCGATCTGGGGATCGAAAGTATTACCGACGAGAAGCATTACGTGTCCCTCGCGTTTAGTTTGCCGAAAAATTTGCCCGGTTCGTTGGTACATCCCCTACAAGTACTAGCAAATCGCGGTATCAACATGAGTCGGATCGAATCTCGTCCGGCGAAGCGCACCCTGGGTGAATACCTATTTTTTATCGATTTTGAAGCGCAAGGCGATCGCTGCAACTGGCAAACAGCACTCGAAGAGCTAAAAGCCCATACAGAAATCTTAAAAGTGTGGGGATATTACAGCGTTTGGCAAATTTCGGATTAACCGTCCCGAAATTCCCGATATATTCCAGATACATCATGGAAAAACCCCTTCACCTCACAGGAGGGAAGGGGAGGCTTGATTGGGTATAGCAACCTTGGGTGTACTGACCTTTATCCTAGAAAAATAATATGAAAAACTTGTGAAAGGCAGCCGAGAGTGCAAATATTCGAGGATGTAAAAAGTAACTCGATCGCGCCTTCGTCCGGTTGTGGTGACGAATACCTCTCATATCTGAGCACGAACGATCGAATTAACCCTCAAACAATTTGTGCCAATCATCTCGAAACTTGGAATCTTCGATCGTCTCTCGATTATCCCGATACAGTTTCTCCAATAGGGTTTCGATTTGCGCTTCGTTCATCACCGCCAAGACAATATCGAGTACGTCCACTAAATTCGCCGCACTTTCCGCCAGAGTGGGACTGAGTGCCCAAACATCTTGTACCCAGTCGCGGGCCTTCTCTCCAGTAAAGATGAGGTCTTCGAGTAACGGTTTGGCTTGCTCTTTAGAAAGGGTCAAAATTGGCTCCCGGATAAGCTTTCAGTCATGCGATCGCTCATCTTCTGATTATAGGCAATCCTTACCCCGATCGCTCGATACAATGACTGAAGTAAAGGGTCTTTGAGATGAATATATCCTAACGATTGTCTAAATTGTCCTTTCCGATCGATTACTGCACCACTTCTTTGCGCAAGATAAAAATAAACTCATCCTCGTTACTCTGCATTAACTCGATCGCAAATTTATCGTCAAATTCCTGCTGGCAATACAACAGCAACTCGGTAAAAGCAGAGGGAGTCCAAACGTGGAAGTGAATGCTATAGTCTAGGTCAATGAGAAGGTAAAGCAACCGCGCAGAAACCTTCTTCTGGGGAGTTCGATCGACCATCCGCACGTATTCTTCAAAATGAGAGATGCGCGATTGCTCTGGTCCTTCGGTATAATCGTCAATTAAATGTTCCAAAGAAGTCACCGGGCGATCGACATCAAAGGTATATCGCTTATCGGGAACCGCCAGGTATAAAATGCCACCGGGTTTGAGAACTCGGAAGTAGTTTTGTAGGGTTTGAATCGGATTTTGGCAATGCTCGATCATGTGATTGGCGATCGCAAAATCCATTGAATTATCGGCAACGGTCGATAGTACTTCTCCATCATCGATAATATCCACATCCACCAACGGCAGTTCCTTCATTTCCGGGTACTGCAAGCGCAAATCGAACACCGACATCCGATCGACATAGCGCACGTTTGCCGCTTCCGGAACCGGTAAAGGAGAGTGCAACGCCCCAATTTCAATTCCCTCTCCTTTAATATATTTGTTGGCAATTTGGCGACGAAGTTTCTTGACTTCTTCCCGGTTTTGTGTATTTAAATCTATGGTTTTAGGTTCAGTTTCTTCGGTTTCGGGTTCTTTTTCTAAGGTTGCCACCCCAGCCGATCGCATTTCTGTTTCTGTCGCAGAAATTTTAAGTTTGCCATTACGATCGCTAATTAAATTTTTGGGCTGTGTTTGTGTGGGTTCAACTGGTAAATCAGTCGCCGACGTACCGTTATTTCCCGATTCAATTTTGCAGTTCGATCGCTGCATTCCTTCCGACTCGGCAGACGTATCTAATTTCCCGTTTTGATGATGTTCGAGGTTTTTAGTCAAATTCGTTTCAGAATCCGCAACTTCCTCCACGGGTGGCATACCATTCGATATCCCATCTTGCATCTTTTCGATCGATGCTGTTGAAACTTCCCCCTTCTGCGGCATTTCTGACAACTCAGCTTCGATCGCCTTCTCCTCCACTTTTGCCGTTACCACCTTTTCGTGGGATTCTAACGCCTCAATATTCCCAGAACGAGTCTCTTCAAAGACCACGTGAATCGACGGCGGTGCGAGATTGATACTGTAATCTTCCAATCCCTTCGTTAAATGGGGATTGTAACAGGGATCGTTCTCGACATATTTGCGCCACCGCTGGCAAATCACCGCCCCCTCTTTCGCCTGTCGCGCCAGCTTTTCCGGGGTATCTTCGTAACCGCGACTCTTCGATTCGTAGTGGTACAAAACCACGTGAGGCAAATAAACGTTACGATAGCCACGATCGACTAATTTCAGGCAAAAATCCACATCGTTGTACGCCACCACCAGGGATTCATCCAATCCTCCCACTTCCTCGAATACGTCCCGGCGACACATCAAACAGGCCCCCGTCACTGCCGAGTAATTCGACACTGTTTTCACCTGACAGACGTATCCCGGCGTATCTTTGGGGAACATCCGATGGCTGTGTCCGGCAATGCCGCCGATGCCCATAATTACGCCCGCATGTTGGATGCGATCGTCATCGTACAGCAACAAAGCCCCCACTGCCCCGATCGAATCTCGTTGCGCCTGTTCCACCATCGCTTCCAACCAATCGGGAGTCGTAATTTCCGTGTCGTTATTCAGCAGTAATATATAGTCTCCCGTGGCTTGTTCCACCCCAAAATTATTCAGCTTCGGATAGTTGAAAGGAATATCCAGGGGGAAGCATTTAAAGCGATCGGGTTCTTGTTGCCGCCAGCGATCGAACAGTGCCGCCGTTTCCGGTTCCACGCTGCCATTATCCACGACAATCACTTCGTAATTAGCATAGGTGGTACGGGTAAAAATCGATTCCAAACAGCGATCGAGCATTGCCGCCAAATCCCGCGTGGGGATGATAATACTGACGCGCTTGGGTTCGGCAATCTGGTAGCGGACGATATAGTTGCCGAAAAAGCCCGGTACGTCGAGAACTTCCCCCGGTTCTCCCCGACGTTGCAATGCCTCGCGAATCGCTTTTTTCGCCGCCTCGTAAGCGTAGGTTTTCACCGTCGCTTCCCCAGCAGCCGTGGATTCGGCGTGAATCCGCCAGTGGTAGAGAATTCGGGGTACGTGATAGATTTTGTCGGTTTTTTCCGTAAATCGCAGTACCAAATCGTAATCCTGGCTGCCTTCGTACCCCACCCGAAAGCCGCCAATTTCGTCGATAATCGACTTGCGATAGACCCCGAAGTGGCAGGTATACATCCGCGACAGGAACGAATCGGGACACCAATCGGGCTTGAAGAACGGATGCATAATGTTATTGTTCTCATCCGCCTTATCCTCGTCGGAGTAAATCATATCCGCGTCGGGATGCTGGTTGATGAGTAACACCATTTCGTAAAGCGCATCCGGGGTCAACAAATCGTCGTGATCGAAAAGGGCAATATATTCCCCAGTTGCGACTTCAATTGCCGAGTTGGAGGCGCGGGAAATATGCCCGTTCTCCTGGCGAAAGACGAGTTTGATGCGATCGTCTTTGGCGGCGTACTCTTCCAACATCGGTTTGATATGTTCCGCCGTAGACGCATCGTCAGCAATACACAACTCCCAGTACGGATATATCTGATTCAACACCGACACGATCGCATCCCGTAGGAATTTCTCTGGGGTGTTGTAAACAGGCATGATGATGCTAATTATCGGCTGGCGATCGAAAGTGGGAATCGTCAGCGCCATTTTCCGCAAATCCGTCGCCCTGGGGGCGTGCATTCCCATCCACTGCTGATAGGCAAGTTGGTGGGGATCGACTGCTGGGGCAGATATATCGGGTGTTGCGGGGGTAAGTCCCAATTTCCGCTTCGCTTTCCCCGCCACTTTCCCGACGGCATACCGCCAGCCGTGGGTTTTCGCCACCTCCAGGAATTCCCCTCGTCGTCCCCAGAGTTGCTTGGATTTAGTTAAAGGGGATTTGAGCTTGAACCAAATTTTCCGCAGCTTCCAGAACTTGGTACTTTCCATCGCCGCGATCGTATTGTGAAGTTGCTGGATTTGCAGGTTGGCTTGGTGTTGTGTTTCCTGGAGTTGGGCGTGGACTCTGCGGTTTTCTTCGATCGTCTCGCGCAGGCGATCGTGAGTTTGTTGCGATTCTACCCTCGCGTCGTGGAGTTGGGCGTGGGTTTGCCGATCGTTTTCAACCGCTTCGTGCAACTGTGCGTGGGTTTGCTGCACTTCTTCCCTGGCTTCGTGCAGTTGGCTGTGGGCGTTCTGCACGTCGGCAACGGCTTCAGCAAGTTGGGCGTGGGCTTGTCGGACTTCTTCTTTCGTCTCTCCTAGCTGCTGGTGAACGCCTTGGGTTTGTGCGAGGGCTTCTCGCAGGCGATCGTGGGTTTTCTGGGCATCGACGCGGGCTTCGTAAAGTTGTTCGTGAGCCTGTTTAAATTCGGTTTCGAGGTGTTTTTGCCGATTTTCGGCATTGCGCAGCCGCACTTCTAAAATATCGGCATGGGTGCGCGCCGACAGTAACTCGAATTCTTTAGTGGCAAAAATATCGGGAAAGTTAGTGGTGTAGAGGTCGAGATGTTTGGCACAAATATAACGAATCAGTTGCTGGCGATTTTCGGGTAAATTGCACCGACTGACCATCGAATCAATACTCGTTCGATACTCGAATAAAGCCTCGGCAACGTGATAAAACTGCCAGCCTCGTTCCGCTGCCATCAACCAAAAATCCCAATCTTCATAACCGAGTTGTTGGGGAATTTTCGGATCGTAGCCGCCGCAATCTGACCACACTTCTTTGCGGAAGACGGCACAGGCATCAATATAGTTTCCTTTGACGAGTAAGTTAATATCGAACTCGGGAACTTCGCGAATTTCCTGCTTGTCCCCAAAGATTTCCATATCCGAGTAAACGATACCAATTTCCGGGCGATCTTCTAAAATTTCGATCGCTTGGATAATGTAGCCGGGTTTAATTTTGTTATCGGCATCCAGGGGCAAAATATACCGCCCTCGTGCATTTTGGATGCCAATATTTCGCGCTTCGGCAAGTCCTTTATTTTCGGAAAGATCGATAATATGATAGTTCCGTTCCCTTAAATAATTTAGAACTTTACGGGTGAGGGGTTCGGTGGACGCATCGTTGACGATAATAATTTCGTAAACTTTCTCTTGGCAGCGTTGGACGCTAGCGATCGCCTCTAAAAGATACTCACCGCCATTGTAACAAGGAATAACAACCGAGACGGAAACTTCAGAGGATTGAGAACGGATAGATGATTCGGTTTTCACTTGGGGGGTTTTCGCCGCGAGCGATAGAGGTAAGCTTTCTTGGGATGAGGATGGGGTAGATGCTTGGGAAAAACTGCTGGGTAAATCTGCAACGCGATCGAGTTCTTCGAGCAGATCTAACGATTGCGGCATTTGGGTTTGTAGGGTTTGAACCAAAGGATGATTCCAACTGAGGCTGCTAAAGATTTGAGTATCGTAAATTCGATCTAAAGAGTTGCGATTGGCGGGAGATTTTAAGTTGAATTTATCTTCTAAAAGTCGAACGAGTCGTTTGGGTTCGCGAATGCACCGCTCGATGCTCATTAAAATACAACGATCGGGATTTTTGTGATAAAATTCGAGTAAGTGTCGGTTATAAAATTGCCAAACTTTAATTGCCCAATCCGAGCGATCGTGAAACGCCACGCTATTCAATCGCCCGATCGAATCCACCACATCCCAAGGAAAGCGATAAACTAACAAATACCGCGCTTCAGGTAACAGATCGTGCCAAAAATCTAAAAGTAACGTCGTGCGCGGATCTTTCCACCCCCAAACCGCCGATTCGAGGCAATCTCGCACCCGCCGATCGATTAAATCTTGCGCAGGTAAAATATAGTTAGAAAGAACCGAGCGATCGAGTGTTTCGCTTTGAGTCCAACCCCAATCGATCCATCCTTCTTTGTCGCGATCGCAGCAAGCTTGTAACATCGATCGCTGCAACTGAACGAAGTCTACATCTTCAAAGTAACCTTTCGGATTATAAGCATCGGGCGACAGCAGGTTCTCTCCCACATCAATTCCCAAGGAACGAACAAACGATGCAGTTAGGGAGGTTCCCGAGCGATGCATTCCAGTTACAATTAAGACGTTCGACATAGTTCTAAAAAATTAACATTTAACTTAAATCGGATTGAACTCAAAATCGGTAAACTCATCTCCCGAACTTGACAACCTCCGGAAAACTACCCAGAAAAACTGCAACCAATCGATCGATCTCCGAACTCGAAAAAAATTGTGACAAAACTAAATAGCCATTCTCGCGCCAAAATTCTTGTTGTGTTTGGGTGAGTATCATAATCGCGTTCGGGTTAACGTGAAAATTGTCTAGATCTATTGTTCTGGAAAGCGCTCGACCCGGTAATTATCGAGTAATGGAGTCGATTTTAAACGCACTGAAGAATTATTAATCGCCACAAACGTTGCCCGATCGGCTTCTTGGCGATTTCTCATTCTCTCAAATTTGGGGACGATCGGTTGATGGCATTCATAGACTGATGAAAACCCCACATCTACGAGTAAATTGTACAAAGACGGACGAGTCAGCCAGACGCTTTCGGGGTTGCCAATCGATGCCCAAGCCGTCTCATCTTCTCGGTACGAACTGCCGCGATAGGCTTGACCTTTGTAGGAGTATTCGTTTTCCGAACTGCGGCTGACGTGGGTATCGATAATTGCCAGATTCCGGCAAACACCATGAATATTTTCGGCAAACTCAAAAACGTCGGGAACATCTAAATGGTAAAAAATTCCCAAACACAGCACCACATCGAATTCACCGTATTTTTCCCGACTCAGATCGCGCACGTCCTCTCGCACGAATTCAATATTGCCTAGTCCCAAAACCTCTTGGGTAAACCGCGCTTTTGCCAGATTGGTTTCCCGACCTTCAATTCCCACCACCGTCGCCCCCTGAAGGGCAAGTTCGAGGCCGTAGAGTCCTTCAAGACAGGCGAGATCCAAGACCCGCAAATCGGCAAACGGACGCTGAGTGATATCGGCAATAATTTGGAGGAAACGCTGGAGTTTCACTTCCGAACCCACCGTTCGATCGCCGATGGTGTAGAGATCGTCCCCCAGGCAAATATTATGATTCGTCCACTCACCGAAGCGATCGATAATTGCTTGCTTTTTGAGCTTAATCGTTTCTCGATCCATCAAAGTCTTCGCACTATTTTTAGGGTTCTACATTCGCCAGTTCGGGATCGACACAAAGGGAGGGTTCGATTAAAAAATCGATCGTGCAACTGGCCATGGAACCTACGTTAGGCCCGACGCGGAACATCGCCACGTCAATATAACGAGCGAGGTAGGTAAACGTTCCATCCACGATTCCCGAGACCCCAGCATTGAGAAAATAAACACCAGGATTGAGAATGCATTTGAAGCGAAATTTCACCGTCACCGTCGTTCCCACTTCCACCGAATCGATCGATTGCGATTCTCCCGGACAAGAAATGCCTCCCAACTCCAAACCGCTAATGGTTTTCAAGAGCATCCCGAATCGCACTTTCTCGGCGGCTTTCGCGAAGGTGACGCGATAGGTATAGATGTAGTCCCGACGGCCGATCAGATTGTTGACTTTCTCACCCTCTAAGGTGAGAACTTGCGGATCTTCAACCTTGGCACCTCGAGAAGTATAAGACAGGGTATTGTTGGGTACTAAACCGGGATCGTAAAATTCCCCCGTGGGTATATCCTCCTCCAACAGGCTACCGTCGAATATGTCGGCCCCACAACCGTTCTGGGATCGCCCATTTTTCCGGTTGAGTTCTCGCAGGGTGGGAACGTCGGGTTGGGTCGAATTGCGAATCTCTTCTCGAATTGCCGCGTATCGATCGGCTGGGGCGTAAATCAGCTTGTGGTATCGATCGACGACCACTTTGGGTTTGGCCGCCAGCAGCATTTCTCCCCCATCAAGCAAGACCGCCCGATCGCACAACTCGACGATTGCCGCAGCGGAGTGGGACACGAACAAAATCGTACCGCCACGAGACTTAATCGATTCGATCCGGGCAAAACATTTGCGCTGAAAGGCTTCGTCTCCCACCGATAGGGCTTCGTCCACCACGAGAACGTTGGGTTCGACACTGGTCGCCACGGCAAATGCCAGCCGCACGAACATCCCGCTGGAGTAGGTTTTGACGGGTTGGTCGATAAAATCGCCAATATCGGCAAAGGCGGCAATACTATCGAATTTGGCTTCGATTTCCTGTTGCTTCAACCCCAGCAGTTGACCGTTAAAAAAGACATTCTGTCGCCCGGTAAATTCGGGATTGAATCCGCTACCGAGTTCTAAGAGGGCAGAAATTCGACCTTTAACGCTGACTCGACCGCTGGTTGGGGTAAGAGTGCCGACGATAATTTGGAGTAAGGTACTCTTACCCGAACCGTTACGACCGACAATGCCGAGGGTTTGTCCTGTCGAAACCTCCAAACTGACATCGCGTACGGCCCAAAATTCATTACCCCGCGTCTTTTTCGGTTGGAAAATTTCCTTGAGTCGATCGGTGGGGCGATCGTAGCGCTTAAAGCACTTGGAAACATTTGTCAGCGAAATTGCGATGTCATTCATATATACTCCCGGTTGAACCACTGACGCGATCTCGCGCGCGATCGTTTGTCAGAGATGGAGGAGGAGCGAACTCTAACAAAAACGTCTGGGGTATTTCCCGTTAACTTGAGGTCAATTGTTCGATCGAGCTAGTTGCGACTCGGTAAAGACCAACAAATTATAGAACATCTGCAAATGCCGGACGCAAACGTTGATAAGACCACCAACCCCCATAGAACACCAGCAACGAAACCACCGAAGCAACTCCCCATTCGGCAATGTGGTTCACTTCACCGACCAAAATTAAATCGCGGTAAACAGCGGTGAGAGTTGCTAGGGGATTGAGCCAAAAGACCCAATTTCTTAAGGATTCAGGGATGACGGATTCTGGATAGACAATTGGCGTTACGTAGAACCAGAGATTGAGCAATACCGTTGCCGTTTGCGGGATATCTCGCAAAAACACGGTGAAGGCAGCGGCAAAGTATCCCAATCCAGCCGTCAGCAGCAGTTGCGGCAACCAAATCAACGGCAGCAACCACAGCGTATTGTGAATGGTCCCCGAAGTCCAAGCCACGGCAACAATTAGGGCCATTAGTCCCAAGGAGCTTTCGACAAACGCCGAGAGGACGGGAACCAGTGGCAGCAGGGCAAGGGGAAACACCACCTTTTTCACGAGATTCGGCTGTCCGATGACGGAATTAGCCGATTGGATGAAACCGTTCGTAAAAGCTAACCAAGGTAGTAACCCAGAAAATAACCACAGTCCAAAGGTAAAATTATTCTCGGGCAAACCTGTTAAACTCAGCTTAACCTTCAAGACGATCGAAAAAACGTAGGTATAGATAAACAGTTGGGAAATTTGGTTGAGCAACGGCCAAAAATTACCCACGACCGAGCCTTTGTACCGAGCCTCTAGATCTCGCTGAGATAAGGTGGTCAGCAGCTCGAGTTTCAATAACCACTTGTGGATACTGCTCGGGACTCGGAGATTGCGTCCGGGTTTATCAAGCGCTCCTCTCATATCGTTTAACCTACTATGTTTCTGCGTTCACTCACTACACACGTAAATTTTCCCGCAGCCCCAAAGGGACTAATTTATTCGGATACCGCCGCTAGAGGCGATTCGACAAACGGGAAACTCAGACAGTTTGAGCCGCAAGGGCGCAAAGCTGGAGAATTGATACCTATTATCATACGGTGTCAACTGTATTTATAGTATTCCTTTCGGTCGCAGATGTTTCCGTATCAGGCGATCGTTTTATAGCGAAAAATGCATCGGTGACAAGTTAAACTCGGGTACCGCTTGTCGAATAGAACGGGAAACGGAGAACGGAGAATGGAAAACGATTATTGGTACGAGGATATCGACCGATCGCCCGAAAAGCTAAATTTCGCTCCCGAGTGGGTTGGTGGCGCTAAATCTGGGACTTGACAAACGAGCGTTTACTCTAACTTTTTGCCAAGGCGAAAAATCTCAGAAGACAAATCCAAGATGGTATAAGCTAAACGTTGACCGAACTAGCCCGATCGATATGGATGTTCTCGAATACTACCTTCATACAGCTCCTAGTATCCAAACGACCCTCGATATATTTAAAGGGGAGTGGACATCTAAATTTCCCTCAAAGTATGGTGCGATCGAATCGGGAACCGTACCCTTATTCGGGGACAATCGCATCGCTTGGAGCATGGAGCAGTTGGGGGGAGTCAAAGGTAAAACCGTGTTGGAGTTGGGGTCTCTCGAAGGCGCTCATACCTCTATGTTCGAGTCTTGGGGGGCCGCCTCTATTGTGGCGATCGAAGCCCACTCTCGCGCCTATCTGCGCAGCTTAATCGTTAAAGAAGTGTTGGGATTGCAACGCGCTCGGTTTCTCTACGGCGATTGCATTGAGTACCTAACCAACAATCCCGAACCCGTTGATATTTGCTGTGCGAGCGGTCTGCTCTACCACATGACGAATCCGGTGAAACTGCTCTGGCTGATCTCCCGTATCTGCAACGGAGTCGCAATCTGGACTCACTACTACGATCGAAACATCATTAATCGTAACCCCGCCCTCAAAGAGCGGTTTCCCAGCAGCGAGGAAGTAGAGTACGAGGGATTCAAACATACCCTCTACCGCCAAAACTACGCCAGCGAACTCCAGTCCGAAAAATTTATCGGCGGTCAACAACGCTACACTCAGTGGATGAGTCGGCAAGCCATTCTCGATTGCTTGGAATACCTCGGATTCGGCGATATTAAAATCAATTTTGAAATTCCCGAACACCCTCACGGTCCGAGTTTTTCGCTGACAGCCGTGAAGAAAAAAAATCGAGTTACCCCCACTCGTCCGTCACTTCAGTCTGGGGAAAATAACGGTCGAGCTGTGATGGCGACCGAAATGCCAAAACCCTCGCAAAGGCAAGCGCAAACGCGCATCGACGAACTCACCGAGCAACTTCAACAAACCAAGGATAGAGTTCGTGCCATGGAAAGCAGCAAATTTTGGAAACTGCGCGCCCAATGGTTTAAAGTTAAATCCCTTCTGGGCTTACCGACCGATTAGACGGAAAATAGGAGCAGGGGGACAACGAAATCGGGGCAAGAAAGTTTAGCGCTTGTTGCTCCCAAAGTCTCTAAATCCCCTAAAGCTCTCTAAAATAATATGCTCACCATCGCCCTCCCCAAAGGTTCCCTACTCAAAGAAAGTATCGCCCGCCTACAAGCGGTAGGTTTGGACTTTAGCGCCTTTCTCGACTCCTCCAACCGCCAACTCCAGATTGCCGATCCTACCCACAGCGCCCAAGCCTTGCTCGTGCGAACTCACGATGTTCCCGTTTACGTCGAATACGGGCAAGCTCAGCTCGGTATTGTCGGCTACGACGTACTGCGGGAGAAAAGCCCGAACGTCGCCCATCTGGCAGATTTGAAATATGGGAGCTGTCGCCTATCGGTGGCAGTGAAAGCATCGAGTCCCTACCGACAGGCGATCGAACTGCCCCCCCACGGACGAGTCGCATCGAAGTTCGTCCACTGCGCTCGCGAATATTTTCGCAATTTGGATTTACCCGTGGAAATCGTCCCCCTCTACGGTTCGGTGGAACTCGGACCGATTACGGGCATGTCGGAGGCGATCGTGGATTTGGTCTCAACCGGGCGCACCCTGAAAGAAAACGGTCTGATCGAACTTGAAGTTCTCTTTGAGAGTACGGCACGGCTAATCGCCCATCCCCTCAGTTACCGTGCCGATACGCTGGGTTTGAGCGATCTGGTCGTTCGATTGCGCGAAGGGACCCTAACCCGGAGTTAACAGACGGCTAGATTCACCGTTTTCCATACCCTACCCGAAACCGAAACTCTCTTATGCGCAACTGACGTTATTGACACCCTGGTGAACGATCGAAAATTTTGGTACGACGGCGAACTTCACAGCGGGAATACCCTGACGCTGGAGATTACCGATCCGGGGTTACTTTACGGGGCGACGGTATTTACGACGTTGCGGGTGTACGATCGCACCATCGAACATCCGAGAACTGGGTGGGAAGAACATTGCGATCGCCTGTGTACCTCCATCCAAGACTTTGGCTGGTGCGAACCGGACTGGGAACGCCTCTACCGGGGCCTGCGGACATTGAGCCAGATCTACCCCGTTTTGCGGGTGGCAATTTTCCCCGATGGGCGAGAATGGATAACCGGGCGATCGCTACCCTCCGATTTAACCCAACGACAGCAACAGGGAATTACCGCGTGGCTGGCGGACGAACCAAAGTTTCACCGTTCCCTCGCAGCTTGGAAAACGGGAAACTACTTGTCACCGTGGCTGGCGCTGCAAGCAGGCCGAAAATACGCAGCCCAAGAAGCAATTCTCACTGACGATGTGGGAAATTGGCTCGAAACGAGTACTGGAAACCTTTGGGGGTGGCAAGACGGGTGTTGGTATACGCCGCCTCTAGAAGCAGGGATTTTACCGGGATTGATGCGATCGAGACTTCTCACATCCCTAAAATTTCAGCAACAAAGCGTTCTCGAAGTTCCCTGGACTCCCGAGATGGTACGAGAATTCGAGGCGATCGCCTATACCAATAGCGTCGTTGAGATCGTCCCCATCCACACCGTTCTCATTTCTTCTCATAATTCGCACTTCTTCGGTAATTTCTACTACCCTCGCAGCGTCACCTATGCGACACAACTGTGCCAATACTTAGGTAGGAAAGGGGGTCAGTCTGGGCAGCTCGAAGAGAAGCCGTGAGCTGTTTATGGCGATTTTTCTCGGTTTTTCCCATTCTCCGCGATAAAAATTAGAGAACGCAGAATTCGCACGATCGCAGACATCACGTTAAGATAAATTAACATAGATTAAAAGACTTATTATTAAAGTCCAAATCTCCCAGTGAATATATAGGAGGATAAGCCCCGGTGAATAAGCGGTGGAGAAATGCAGGGTTGTACGCGCTGCTGGCGATCGTCGTCATTGCCCTTGCGACAGCCTTTTTCGATCGACAACCCCCAACCAAACAGACGAGTAAGTATAGCGACTTCGTTCAAGCCGTCGAAGCCGATCGGATTGAAGGGACGGTCAGCATCAGTGCCGATCGTTCTCAAGCGATGTATACCTCTCCCGAAGGCGAGAGAATGCTCGTCAACCTACCCAACGATCCCGATCTGATTAGCATTCTGACCGAGCACGACCTAGATGTGAAAGTCACGCCTCAAAGCGACGATAGCTTCTGGTTGCGCGCCCTCAGCAGCTTGTTCTTCCCCATTTTGCTGCTGGTCGGTTTGTTCTTTTTGCTCCGACGCGCTCAAAGCGGTCCGGGCAGCCAAGCCATGAACTTCGGCAAATCCAAAGCCCGAGTTCAGATGGAACCGCAAACCCAAGTCACGTTTGGTGATGTGGCTGGGATCGAGCAAGCTAAACTCGAACTCAACGAAGTTGTAGACTTCCTCAAAAATGCCGATCGCTTCACGGCTGTCGGTGCGAAAATTCCCAAAGGCGTGTTGCTCGTCGGCCCTCCTGGAACGGGTAAAACCCTTCTCGCTCGCGCTGTTGCTGGGGAAGCAGGCGTACCGTTTTTCTCCATCTCCGGTTCGGAATTCGTCGAAATGTTCGTCGGGGTCGGTGCATCTCGCGTCCGCGACCTGTTCGAGCAAGCCAAGGCAAACGCTCCCTGCATCGTCTTCATCGATGAAATCGATGCGGTCGGACGGCAGCGCGGCGCTGGTTTGGGCGGCGGTAACGACGAACGGGAGCAAACCCTCAACCAGTTGCTCACGGAAATGGATGGTTTCGAGGGCAACACCGGAATCATCATCATTGCCGCCACCAACCGTCCCGACGTGCTTGATGCCGCACTGATGCGTCCGGGTCGTTTCGATCGCCAAGTTGTGGTCGATCGTCCCGACTATGCCGGTCGCCTGGAAATCCTCAACGTCCACGCACGGGGCAAAACCCTGTCGATGGATGTGGATCTCGAGAAAATCGCCCGTCGGACTCCCGGTTTCACCGGAGCAGATTTGTCCAACCTCTTGAACGAAGCCGCTATCCTGGCTGCCCGTCGTAGTTTGACGGAAATTTCGATGGATGAGGTCAACGATGCCATCGATCGTGTCTTGGCCGGTCCCGAGAAGAAAGATCGGGTAATGAGCGAGAAGCGCAAGTCCCTAGTCGCTTATCACGAAGCCGGTCACGCTTTAGTTGGAGCGCTGATGCCCGACTACGACCCGGTGCAGAAAATCAGCATCATCCCGCGCGGTGCCGCCGGCGGTCTGACCTGGTTCACCCCCAGCGAAGAGCGGATGGATTCGGGCTTGTACTCCCGGTCTTACCTGCAAAACCAAATGGCTGTGGCTCTCGGCGGTCGAATTGCCGAAGAAATTATTTTCGGCGATGAAGAAGTGACCACCGGCGCGTCTAATGACTTACAGCAGGTCGCTCGCGTGGCACGACAAATGGTGACCCGCTTCGGCATGAGCGATCGTCTCGGTCCGGTGACTCTCGGTCGCCAACAAGGAAATATGTTCCTAGGTCGGGAAATCTCCGCCGAACGCGATTTCTCCGAAGAGACGGCCTCTGCCATCGACGAAGAAGTGCGCCGCCTGGTAGACCAAGCTTACGATCGCGCCAAGAAAGTGATGCTCGAAAACCGTCACATTCTCGACCAAGTAGCGCAAATGCTGATTGAGAAAGAAACGGTGGATGCCGAGGAATTGCAAGAGGTGATTAACAACAACGACGTGAAAATGGCTGCGATCGCCTAAATTCTCGCCTGACTTAATGAACTCACTTCTCTGATAAGCATGAAGGGTGGGAGAGCGTACGCTCTCCCACCCTTTTTTCATCTCTCGTACGTCGCCACTCATTGCTACCTCTGAAAGCGCAGGCAGTCGTCTGTGCTTCGACGAAAATATAGCCGAAGCATGAATGAAAGTTTTACTCTCATAAAATATTACTTTTTGTGAAAAAGATTGACTTTTGGGTTACTTCACAATTCAAATGCTGCTTTTTTAGACTACAAAAAATACAAGTTCGAACACTTTTAGCTTCTTACTAATCCTTTGTCTGGAGTGGTTTTATGCGTAATACTGCTGCTTGTAGTACATGATTCTCGATCGCATTCTTATCTCGTGATTTTTGCTTACATTAGAAAAAATTATTTGTATCATTAGTTTATCTAAGACTTATTTTCTTTACAAAAGACAACAATGTTGTTAATGTAGTTACAGAAGGCAAGCGAAACCCGCGACACCTTCAAGAACCTTGAAAAATAAATATCCATACTGCAATCATGACTACCACCATTCA
>JAXHUC010000269.1:0-2132 GCA_034189805.1 Cyanobacteriota bacterium | reverse complement strand
GGATGATTGACCAGTTGGCGCTCGTCGTGGAAGTCGAAACCAGATTCGGGTGGGAAACTTCCGACACTCGCAAGAAGCTCGGACTTGCCAAAGACAAGGACGATAAGAGTCGGCAGACAGTAGAGACTCATGCAAACGATGCAATCGCCTTAGCATCCTTTCCCTTTCAAACTCGAACGGTTCGATATTCAGGTCGAACGAAGCTCGTAGACCAGTCTACCGCGATTGTCACCCCAGCTTCTTTCACAGTCATCTCACGCCCACCCGTATCACGCCGTCAGTTGCACTTATTGCAATTCACCAAGGGTGGAAAGCGTCGAGCTTACGGTGGTACTACCACTCGCCATGGTTACCGCAAAGGCGATTATGTCGAAGCGTTCAAAGCAGGCGTTACCTACCGAGGTTGGGTTAGTGGTGACACTAAAACACAAGTTTCTGTCAGTGATGCTGATTGGAAAAGGATCGCACAGTTCTCAGCCCGTAAGGTGCGATTGCTAAGAAGATCGACGGGCTTAATCGTAAAGCGTGTAGGCGACTAAAGTCGCTCTACCGTTTGTTTCATCCTCCGCGCTATAGATGGAGGTTTCCACAAACTTAGAGGTTTACATGAAGAGAATGCAGCGCTCATCCGAACCAATGCACTAGCCATCGAGGTTTTAGCTGATTCGATTGTTGAGATGCAAACCCAAGTACAACAAATCTGGGAGCGGATTCAGGAGATTCTCACCGAATTGCGAAATCGATTCCCCGGCAACGGGAGGGGAGAAAGATGATATGAACATTCACGAAGCACTGATTTTGATTGACGAATGGGTGGCATCCCTCGACGATGAGGAATTGCCCGAAAAATGCCGGGAGGCGGGGAACGATTTTTTCAGCTTCCTCCAACGCCGGGGATTCCAACCCGATGTTTTCATCGGAATCGTTCTAGAAGTCACGGGGCAAGCTCCCCAAAACCTCTGGAGATTGGAGGATGCCAAATTGCTGCGGCACTACCTTTATGCTTACTACGGTGAAGAGCAGGAACTTTCGAGAGAGGAATTGAGAGATGGCAGAGATGATGACGACTGGCTTGAAGACTCAACAAACCGTTTCTTCGGTCGCTGAATATCAAAACCACCACGAGTACATGGCTCGACTGAATGCCGAGGCGACTGGGTGGGACGATTACCCCGAAGACCTCAAAACCAGCGCGATGGCTGCATGGGAGCTAGTCGAGTCCGGTCAGACGGCTTGGCATCTTCCCTTCTTCCATTCCGACATCCGCTTCAAGGTCAACAGCATCTACAAGTACAAAAGTCTCGAATTTGCGCGAATTATCGCTCGATGGTTGCTCGAAACGCTTCCCGACGATCCCATCGACCCGGAAACCAGACCGTTTCTAGAGTCCATCCGAGATGGTTCTCAAATCCCGCGCAGTTACGCCTCCTGGTGTCGGTGGCCGCAAAAATCCGAATTCTATCGCTGCCACCTCAACTGGCAGATGGTGGGATTTGCCGAGGATGCCGAAGCCGATCGGCGAGCGGAGGAAAACACCCACTGGTTCATGCTGAAAACCGGACGTGGTGAAGAGTACGTGGAGCGCCAACTCCATATACTCCATACGACCGGAGAAAATATCTTGGGAGAGGATACAGAAGTCTAAACACCTTCTGTGCGCCCCATGCGTTGCCCTTTTCGATAGGCGTACATTAAGATAGAAAGCAAGTGGGGCAGACTGAAAGAGTCTGTAGTCCGAAGAACCGTTCAACTTGCTTGAGGCTGACAGTCAAAGGCAAGGTGCAAGATAAGACCCCACCCGAAATTAAAAGAAATAAGTTTTAGAAACGAACCTAGCTCCGAAAACAAAATATCTTTACCGGACTAGCTTGAAGGGAAAGCAGCTAGTTCTTGCAGAGATATTTCAATCCTCGACGATCCAACTCTTGGATAGGAGTGAAGTATGATGATTTGATGAAAAGACTGAGCGCTGAGCAGCTCAATTCCGTCGGAAGTTTGGCGACCCAAGACTGGAATTTTAGAGCTTCAGCGATTCAGTAGCACAGCTTATAACACTTACAAATACTTGGCTTGAGACCAAGTAGCCTGCACTATGCTACCTATCAATATATCGCGCTCTAACTATCTTAGCC
>JAXHUC010000268.1:0-2196 GCA_034189805.1 Cyanobacteriota bacterium | reverse complement strand
ATCGAAAATTCCCATCCCGGCCGAGACCGAACCACCCGGAGAATTGATGTAGAGGTAAATATCTTTTTCTGGATCGTCGGCTTCGAGAAAGAGCAGTTGAGCCACGATATTATTGGCTAGCTCGTCGGTGACGGGCTGACCGAGAAAGATAATCCGCTCGCGCAACAGTCGCGAATAGATATCAAACGCGCGTTCTCCACGTCCAGACTGTTCGATAACGGTTGGAATCATTGATTCGCCTACTTTTTTGAGGTTTTTTATTATTCTAGTACGGTGGTGAAGCACTAGGGACGATCGCCCGATCGACCCTGGGAAATACAAGCACCGGAAATGGCGATCGTTTGTTTCGATCGCCTCAGCTTGAAAGCCTTTCGGGATAAAGTTTTTGACGATTTCAAGAGTGGAGATGCACCCGCACCAGATCGGGTAAAGGTTTCCGCACCTTTTGGGGTGAGAGAATCAGCAAGCCTAAAATAAATTAAAAGTGCGCTTCGAGGATTTACGATGAGCGTTGATGCCAAACTCCCCATCTCCCAAGTCGATCCACCCCGTTCCCCGAAAGAAACTCTGCCGACGATGTACGATCTTCCCAGTGAAGATCCCGAGGAACCCGGTTTGCCCGATGAATTTCACCTGTGGCAGGCGCAACTGTGTTCGGCCACCTTTCGTCCCCCCAACTGCCCGAGCGATCGCACGTTTGTTGCCAGCGACTTAAACCTGTACTACGATCCCCAACATCCGAATTGGTACAAACGTCCCGATTGGTTTGCCGTGTTGGGCGTTTCTCAGTTTTACGAAGGGCGGGAATTGCGCTTGAGTTACGTCACCTGGCAAGAGGGCGTGCGTCCCACCGTTGCCCTGGAATTTCTCTCCCCCGGAACCCGCGCCGAAGATTTGGGAGAAACAGACCGAGATCGCCAACCCCCGACGAAATGGGAAGTCTACGAGCAAATTCTCGGGATTCCCTACTATATCGTTTTCGATCGCCTCACCAACGAATTGCAAGTGTTTGAATTAAACGGCACGGACTACCACCCGCGAGAAGTCACCAACGAGCGAGTGTGGTTGCCGGGTTTGCAATTGGGATTGGGACTGTGGCGGGGAACCTATCGAGAGTTGGAACGGCCCTGGTTGCGCTGGTTCGATAGCGATGGCAATTGGATTTCCACAGATGCTGAGGAAGAACGCCAACGTTTTGAGCAGGAACGCCAACGTGCCGAACGGTTAGCCGAGCGTTTGCGACAGGCGGGCATCGATCCGGACGAGATTGAATAGTTAAAAAAATATTACCCTCCGAGGGTGATGCGCGACCTTTGGAGGGTGGATACATTAAAAGTAATCAGATAGTAAGTGGCAACCTGACCCCCATCCCATCGATGGGGATTTTTTTTGCTCGAACTGACGCGATCTTACAACGAACTCGAATCGAAACTTTGCTCTTCTGGGGTTTGGGGAAGGTGCAAGCCACATTCCTGTTTCAATCCCTGGAAGCGGGTATCGCGCTCGGTATAATCTTCTAGAGTCATCGGTCGGCTGGAGTGCCAATCTCCGACGGTCATGTACCCCTCTTCGTAAAGAGGATGGTAGGGCAAATCGTAGGCCTGAAGGTACTCGTAGATTTCTCTAGCCGTCCAGTGCAGAATGGGAAAAACTTTGTATCGACCATCTTGCTCGCTGACGGGATCGAGGGTTTGGCGGTATTGGGTTTGGTCGGCGCGCAAACCTGCCAACCATGCCGTTGCTCCGAGTTCTTCGAGGGCGCGTTCCATCGGTTCGACTTTGCGCAGGCGATCGTAGCGATCGAGGGCTTCAACGGTTCCGGCTTCCCAAAGTTTACCGTAAAGGGCTTCCATCCGCGCCGGACTGATGGGGGACTGGTACACTTTCAGATTGAGTTTGAGGCGATCGCTCAATTCTTCGGCAAATTGATAAGTTTGGGGGGGTAAGTAACCCGTATCGACCCAAATTACGGGAATGTCGGGAATGACGCGAGTGACCAGATGCAACATCACGGCCGACTGAATCCCGAAGCTACTACTCATTACCAGTCCGCTCCCAAAGGTTTCGGCGGCCCACTCGACGATTTGGATGGCGTTGGCTTCGCTCAGATTGGCATTGACGGTTTCCAGATCGAGGATGGGAGATTGACGGGAGTGGTGATGGTGCTGCCAAGGGGATATTTCCGCGCGAGTGGGG
>JAXHUC010000267.1:0-2221 GCA_034189805.1 Cyanobacteriota bacterium | reverse complement strand
GGAGAAACGGGAGAAATGGGAGAAATGGGAGAAATGGGGACAAGGAAATATTTGACGTTCATCATTCATCATTTTTCCGCGCTTCCGCGCTTCCGAACTCCAAACCCCCGAAGCCTCCCAAGCTCCCGAGAGCTAGCGAAGCCCCATCACTCCTGTTCTTCGCAGGCTCCAATACTCACCCAAGTACTCGAGCCGTCTTCCCAGTGTTCTTTCTTCCAGATGGGAGCGTTGTGTTTGAGGGTATCGATCGCGTAACGGCAGGCTTCAAAGGCTTCGCTGCGGTGGGGACAGCCAACGGCAACCAGGACGCTAATCTCGCCGATTTTCAACCGTCCCGTGCGATGGTGGATGGCAACTCGCCCCACGTCGGGCCACCGATCGCGAATTCGATCGGCAATTTGACGGAAGATTTCGACGGCCATCGGTTCGTAGGCTTGATACTCTAAAAACGCCACGGCTCTGCCTTCGGTATTATCGCGCACCATACCGCTCATCACGACCACGGCTCCGTTTCCGGGATCGTCGGCTTCAGCATACACCTCTTCGATCGACAGCGGGGCAAAGGTGATTTTCAAGCTGTCATTTGTCTGATTTCGAGCGCGAAATCCAGGAGAAATAGTCATCCGATCGATCTGTAATGGGCTGCGGTCAGTTTGTTTTTCAGTTTTCATTTATTCTAGAGAATTCGATCGAAAATGCAATCGATTTTTGGGTTCGATCGCTCAGAAAATAGGTAAGCGTTCAGCACGAGCGCGATACTCCGCGCGGGCGACAATCTCGAACCTCACAAATGGCTCAATTTTCAACGAGGTCTTCATGCTCTATCCGTTGTCCAGACCGCTTTATCGTCTCCTGTTCACCCCTTGAGACGGAAGTCTCAAAATGGGATAGGCAAAGCGATCTCCTTCCGTTTTCAAGGGGCTTTCCGCATCGTCGATTTGTACCCGTACCAGATATTCCCCCGGTTCCACTTCGCGGATGGGAAAATCGATCGTCCCCAAATCGCGATCGTCGCGCGGTTTTTGAAAAATGTAACCCGTCGCAGTGGTGGTGCTGTTGAGAAACAGATACACCCGCTGTCCTTCCCCCACCGTCACATCCACGGGAACGGTGACTCGGGCGCTGTAGCGTCCGTCTTCGTCTTCTTCCAATTCAGTAATGGTTTCGACGACATCCACCGTCATCGTCGGACGCACCCCTATGGGAATGGTATTGGAAAAAGTTGCACCCCGAACGACTTTCACTCCCTGTACCCCGGCGCGCAGCCGATGGGTTTGGGTCTCGGGTAGATCCGCCAGGGACAGGCTAATTTCCGTATCGCTGACGGTTTGGGGCGTTAACTGCGCCTCGCCAATTTGGACTCGGGTATTTTCCCCTTGCAGTTGTTTGCCGCGCAGAATCAGAGTTTCGCTTAAATCGATATAACTCGATCGCGGGCCGAGGGTAACGGGGAGTCGATCGCCCGTTTGTTTGGCGAGTTCCTCGATTTGGGGGCGCGCGGCGGTGACGGAGATTTGCGGCGCGGTAATCGGCAGTTCTCGCCGTCCCGGTTTTTCCCCCTCTATCAAGACTGCGGTGGCTTGGTAGGCCAGGGAGAGGGTGTAGGGAATCTGGAAAAACACCGACCAAATACGGGATAAGTCTTCGGTGGTAATGGCGCTGGGGATGAGTTTTACCATCACGCTTTGGTCGATCAGGTCGGAGTCGGCGAGGAAGGGGTAACTGGCGCTGTTGGTAGCATCGCGCAGAATCTCCGGGGTGAGGGTGGGGCGATCGACAAACGTCCGTACCGCACTGCCGAGTAGCCGCTGGGGTTCGAGTTCCCGTTCGTTGCCGTAAAAGGTCAGGATATAGTACAAATCCCACCCGAGGAGTTTCTGTTTGATCAGATCGCCTTTGGGACGGCGGGTGCGCAAGTCCATGTTGCGCCACGCCGGGTTGGGGGTGATTTGGTACAGGTAGAGGTTGATACCCGCTTGGGGCATTCCCCCGCCGCTTTGGCCGTCGGGCCGCATGGTGGTGACAACGGCCCCTGGTATATCGATGGCGATCGCATTTTGGAGTATTCGTTGAATGGCGGCAGTAACGGTGGCGATCGCGAGGTAATTACTCATCGGCTAATTTGTGGAGTCAGGATTCGGCAGCGACTAAAGATCTCCCACACATCGATTTCCCTCCCGTACCCCGGCAAAAGGGGAGGCTAGAGGAGGCTTTGCCGTTT
>JAXHUC010000266.1:0-2223 GCA_034189805.1 Cyanobacteriota bacterium | reverse complement strand
CGTTGCCACTGCCGATGGTTTTATATTTACCGTTATTAATATACTTAAACAACTTTAAAAACCGCAGGTCGCCCGGACCGTAAATTCCCACCGGTCGCACCACCGTTCCGGGTAGGTTCTCTTTTTTAAAAAATTCTAAGGCGAGTACTTCTCCATCTTTTTTCGAGTCTTGATAGTAATCTCCGGGAGAGTAAGGGTCTTCTTCTTTGGCCGGGGGATTTTTAATTTCTCCTTGTACGCCTACGGTGCTGCAATGGACGAAGCGTTTGACCTCGGCTCGCTTGGCGGCTTCTAATACTTTTCGAGTGCCGCTGACGTTGACATCCCAAAAATATTGCTTGGGAACGTTCTCCGCCCGAAAAAGTGCAGCGATATGGTAGACAATATCGATATTGTTCAAGGCTTCATCGATGGGAGAATCGTCGGCGAGGTCGCCATAGACATACTCGATGGGCAATCCTTCAAGGGCCGCGCAGTTCGCGTTTTTACGTACGAGAACGCGAACGTCGTATCCTTTCTCAACTAAATGCTTGGTCAAATAACTGCCTGTAAAACCGTTTGCACCCGTTACAAGTACCTTCATTCAAATTCTCCTGTGTTTTTTACAATGACGCGATGTGCAACTAACTGTGAGAGGAAAATTTCACCGATGTATGCTAGGGCATTATCAACTGACACTAGTGGTCTGTCAATAATTAATTGACGGGTAAAGTCGATGAAGTTTGACTCTGGCAGTCTCAGTCGTAAATCGCCAATCAATCCAAGTTTTTTCCTGATTGCGCGGTAGCAGCCAGCCCTTCGGGATGTAGAGCACAAACCCGCCGCTTTCAAGCACTTTTGCCTCTTAGCTTCCTGGAACGATCGAGCACAAACCCGATCGCGTGACGCGCGCCGAATTTGAGAACTTGTGAACTCAACCTTTTTCTTGCATGATGAGAGGTAGTCTTTCGAGCAAAAAGCGAGTGAGCGTTATCGGCATCGTCAATCAAAAAGGGGGAGTTGGTAAAAGCACCACTGCCGTTCATCTGGCCTGGTGGCTCCATCAACGCGGATCGGTACTCCTGATTGATGCTGATTCTCAACGCTCGAGTTCTTTATGGGTTGCCCAAATCGAATCGCCCGAAATTCCCCATCGCGCTCTGCTCGACCCAGAAGAGTTATTTGAGGCGATCGAACAGGCAAATCGGGAGTACGATTGGGTGGTTGTCGATGGTCCCGGAAGCTTGAGCGAAGCGACCAAAGCCATCCTCGATGCAGTGGATGCCGCCCTAGTTCCCTGTCAGCCTTCAGGACTCGATCTCAGTAGCAGCAGTAAAATTCTGCAAGTGATTCGCCACCGACAAAAAATCCGAGGGGGTCAACCCAAAGCCGGACTATTTCTGAGTCGCGCGACGAAAGGCACGGTTCTGTTAAAGGAAGCCCAAAACGCTCTAGCAACCGATTCTCGATTTCCTTTACTCTCTGCGATCGTTTACCAGCGGCAGTGTCTGGCCGACGCACCGATTCAAAACGCGACGGTGTTCGAACTCTCGGGAACTGCCGCTCGGGCTGGTGCGGCTGACTATCAAGCATTGTTTTTGGAGGCGATCGAACTCTGTGGCTAAACGACGCACGGTTAAGTCTTACTTGGCAGATTTACCAGCGGAGGCCGACTCGACCCTCGCCATTTCCGACATCGTTTTACCACCTTCCCAACCCCGACGCTACTTCGATCGAGGCAAGCAAAAGCAATTGACGCAATCCCTTCAAAAGCACGGACTTTTAGAACCGCTACTCGTGCGACCGATCGCCCCAGGAAAGTACGAGTTAGTGGCAGGAGAGCGCCGATACCGAGCGGCGATCGCCCTCGGCTGGAATTCTGTTCCCGCGATCGTCCGAGAGCTAACGGATTCCGAAGCGCTCACCCTAGCGTTGGTGGAAAACTTAGAACGGGAAGACTTAAATCCGATTGAAGAAACCGAAGGGATTATCGCTTTGCTCGGACTGGAGTTAAAGATGGACTCGGGCGAGATTCCCACACTCCTCTACCGACTGAGAAACCAAAAACTAGAGGTTAGTGATAACGTTATCACTAACGAACGCCAACAGGTCGAATCGGTCTTCGAGTCGGTCGGAATGACCTGGGAGTCTTTTGTCGCCAATCGGCTGCCCCTGCTCAAATTACCCGAAGAGATTCTCGAAGCCCTGCGTTGCGGAAAAATTGCCTATACGAAAGCCAAAGCG
>JAXHUC010000265.1:0-2266 GCA_034189805.1 Cyanobacteriota bacterium | reverse complement strand
TCGAGGGTTTCCTCAAACACGAACCACTCTTTATAACCGTCAATTTGGAGGATAAAGACTTCGTGGGGGTCGAAGTGACAGTTAAACCCCTGCTGGGAAGGCCAAGAACAATAGGTGTTGACCTGGGTGCGATGTCCCATCTCCCGATGCAAGGCCGAAGTCCAACTCGCTAATTGCGGTTCGAGTTCGTGGATGTGGTTGAGAATCAGGGTTGCCCCGTTTTGACACCGTTTGAACCAATCCCTGGGACTGCACGAGGGCAAGGTTTTGCCATCAAGAGAAAATCGCAGGTCGGGATGTTGGAAACGGTGGTAGTTCAGCAGGTGATTGAGCTTCTCCCAAGAAAAGAGGGGAGCAAACCGATCGGTGCGATCGGTCGAAATCCACACTCCTTTCTGCGTCCAATTCTCACTTAAAAACCGATCGAGCGGATAAGGATGTAAAAGACGTTTGAGGGTTTGCACGATACTTTAACCGTAATTTAGCTGTAATTTAGCCATCACCGTCGGTTTCTTCTTCTTCTTCACCTTCGCCGCCTTCAGCGCCTTCACCGCCTTCAGCTCCTTCGCCGCCTTCGCCACCTTGGCCGTAGAACATGCCAAACCGATCGTTGAGAGAAGTCACTTCCGCGTGGTGGTTGACTTCAATTTCGATCCGGGTTTCGGGGGCTTCGGCAACGGCGGCTTCTGCACTCAGAGGCACGAGCAATCCAGAAATGGCGGCCACGGTTAAAGCCAGAGAACTTTGCAAATACATTATTGATACTAACTCCTATTTAAAGTATGCGATCGGTATTATAACGTCAAATGAGAAAATTGCAAGTTGAAGCTGGCGATCGCACTCAATAGACTTTGAGAAGGGTAAGAATGGAGAAAAAGCGGGGTGTTTTAGAAATCGAGAGGCGATCGGCAGCAGCAAAAGTACCTTCATCTTCTCGTCTCGAAAATTAATTCACGTTGAGATTGTTTTGAGAAAGACTCCTAAAATAAAGACAATTGCTAATGCATACAACTCACCTTTGATGAGCGATCTCTTGCTCGATAAGGCTCGAACTTCAAACATCTAAAGTCCGAATCGATCGCCCTCATTCAATTTGTCACCTATTTCGTTTGAAAAATATTTTGCACCATGACCTTATCCAAACCCGCTGCCGTGCGATCTAACTCTTCCATTTCTCCGGCATCCAACTGCCAACCTAACGCCCCAATATTTTCCTGGGCTTGTTGCACTGTTTTCGCCCCCGGAATCGGAATCGTCCCTTTACAAATGCACCAGTTAATGGCAACTTGAGCGGGGGTTTTCTCTCGAGAGGTAGCGATCGCCCGCACCACATCTAATAGGGGTTGAATGCCCGGTATCAATTGCCGAAACAGCAGGCCGCGAATTCCTTTGGGGAGATTTTTTGGGGAGTATTTACCCGTTAATAATCCCAAGGCCAGGGGACTGTAAGCAATCAGTTTGATGCCCAACTCATCGCAAACCGCTTTCAAATCCAACTCGGCGACGGGATAAGTCGAAAGCAAGGAATACTGTACTTGAAGGGTGGAAATAGGAACACCGCGATCGCGAAATTTTCGATGCGCCCACTGCAACCGTTTCGTCCCGTAATTCGACAATCCCACCCCCTTCACCAACCCCGCTTCATAGAGGTCGGCTAACCCCTCTAAAAGCGCGCTTTCTTGCCAGGGAAAATAGTTCGCCGTAGACCAATGCATCTGCGCCAAATCCACATTTCGCCCCAACCGTTTTGCTGAAGCTTTGCACGCCGAAACCATCGCCCCCCGCGTCAGCCGCCAAGGATAAGCCGCCAGTTTCGTCGCCAAACAAATGCGATCGCAATTTAACCCCACATACTCAGCCGCAAAGCGTCCCAACAGCTTCTCGCTTTGTCCGTTCAGTTTTCCGGTTCCGTAAGAATCCCCAGTATCGAACAACGTCACGCCGTTACTGACGCAAATTCGGAAAACCTCTTGCAACCCCGCATCCATACTTTCGTCGTACCCCCACAGCAGGCGGTTTCCCCACGCCCAAGTTCCGCATCCCATCGGCGGTAGAGATAATGTTGGATTGGTTGCCATTGTTTCGGATTTTCGATCGGGTTTTTACCAATATCCCATATGGGAGGCTTCGGGGGCTGGGGGAGCTGGGGAGGCTGGGGCTTACAAGGGAATGTTTTTTAGATTGAGCCATCTGGCACCGGAATCCACTCAGGAGTCAAGGAACCCAGGGGTAATGAAACTCCTTGTATCGCAGTAGCCAAAAGCAC
>JAXHUC010000264.1:0-2291 GCA_034189805.1 Cyanobacteriota bacterium | reverse complement strand
GGATGAGGGAGATGAGGGAGATGAGGGGGATGAGGGGGATGAGGGAGACAAGGGGGATGAGGGAGATGAGGGAGATGGGGAAGGGAAGATTACGATAATTTCTCGAGAACCTGTGTGACGCGGGTTTGAATTTCATCTCGCACTCGACGAAAGGTCGATATCGGCTGTCCGTCGGGATCGTCGAGAAACCAATCCTCAAAAATATCTCGCACCACCCATTCTTGGGGTAGGTTTACGCCACAGCCACACAGGGAAATGACGGCATCGTAATCGGTGGCTTGAAACTCGCTTAAGGAGTTTGAGGTTTGCCCGGTAATATCGATGCCAACTTCTGCCATCACTTCGATCGCCGTAGGGTGAACGCGAGAGGCTGCCAATCCCGCGCTGGCGACTGCGATTTTCCCCGCACTGAGTTGGCGAGCAAAACCTTCTGCCATTTGCGATCGACAGGAGTTTTTTTTGCAAACAAAGATAATCGCTTTCATGGCTTGTTATTTGTTAAGGATTCGGGTTCCATTTGAGGTCTGGCTGAGGTAACAATCGGTAGGGGCGGGTTTTGACTTTAAATTTTGGGCAAGCTTCCCAAGATATTGCTAAACCCGCCCTGACATCGTTCTTCCTCGTACATAACCCTGAATGCTTAATGTTATTCATTTACAAGAACTGATACAGCGAGGATCGAGAAGTGTGGCTTTTTGCGGTTCTCGGGGAAACCAAAATGCCGTTTTCTGACAGAATTTTACCAGCATTAGCATCACCGGAACTTCTATCAGTACGCCGACAACCGTTGCCAGTGCCGCCCCGGAATTCAAACCAAAGAGCATCACGGCGGTGGCGATCGCCACTTCAAAATGATTGCTCGCCCCAATTAAAGCCGCTGGGGCCGCATCTTCGTAACTGAGATTAAGTTTGAGGGCCGCCACGTAGGTCAGTAGAAAAATAAAATTGGTTTGGAGAAATAGGGGGACGGAAATCAGAAAAATATGTAAGGGATTGCGAAGAATCAGTTCTCCTTTAAAGGCAAATAACAGGACTAAAGTTATCAGTAATGCGGCGATCGCCACTGGACTGAGATAATTAATGAATTTTTCTTCAAACCATTGTTTGCCTTTATGTTTTAGAATCCAGTAGCGGCTGTAAACTCCAGCCACCAGAGGCAATCCTACGTAAACGAGAACCGAGAAAACGATAGTTTGCCAAGGAACGGTTAGATTATTTGCCGATAGCAACCACTTCCCCAACGGTGCGTATAAAAAGAGCATGGCGAGGGAATTAACGGCTACCATGACTAAAGTATGTCCCTGATTGCTGTAAGAAAGATATCCCCACATCAGCACCATCGCCGTACAAGGGGCAATTCCCAATAAAATCGCTCCGGCAATATAAGAATCTGCTAGGGTAATTTCGACCCCGCGAACGATTTCGGTTGTTTCGAGTAACGGACGAAATAGATTGCCGAGAAAAAACTGGGCGAAAACCACCATCGTCAGGGGTTTAATCAGCCAGTTTATAACTAAAGTAAGCAGAACGGGTTTGGGAGTGCGAGCGGCTTTTATCGCTTGCGAAAAGTCAATTTTTACCATGATGGGATACATCATGAAAAAGAGACAAACCGCGATCGGAATGGAAACGTTATAAACACTCAAATTGTCGAGAGTTTGGGCAATTCCCGGCAGCGTTTTTCCCAATCCAATCCCGATAACAATACAGAGAAATACCCAAACTGTTAGATATTTCTCAAAAATATTTAGTCTGCCTCCGGCTTGAATGGCTTGAGGATTAATCGTCATAGCACTTACCAAAAAAAATTGATTTGTAATTGACTGGCAAGACTCGATCGAGCGAGGGCGGGTTTTGACGATCGATCTCTGGGGGGGCATCATTTTTAGCTAAACCCGCCCCGACATTTTTTGTCCCTTATGACAATGAGAAACACTATGACTCTTTTGCCTTCGATGCTCCCCCGCTGATTCTCAACTCTTCAATTCACGATCGACTTGGCATAACATCGACATGAGCTAGCCGATGATGCTCGATGTGCCGGATTGACCGCACGTCGGCATCATTTCAAAAAAAATTGATATGTAAGACTAGATTTACTTTAATCCACATCGATCGATTTGCCAACGTCTCGACTACGGCAATCGCCACATTAGTGAGGATACTCGTGAAGGTGAGCTGGGGAGGCTTCGGGGGAAACGGGGGAAGGAGATGACGCGGTGACGCGGTGACGCGGGGACGCGGAGAGGGAGACAAGGAAGACAAGGGAGACACATTGGTGACAAGTTAAG
>JAXHUC010000263.1:0-2326 GCA_034189805.1 Cyanobacteriota bacterium | reverse complement strand
AAGATGGGGTCATTTCTTTGTCCTCTGAGGTGACGGAAACTTCGGATTCGGGTTGCGCCTCGGGTTGTGGGTGCGGTTCGGGTTCGGGAGGGGTTTCTAATTTTTCGCTCATCGCGACCACGAGTCTCGCGAGAACCTCGTGATAGGTGCACTCCCACAATTCCGACCATCGGGCGATTTGCTCTTTGGTCTCTGGGGTGACTCGAATCTGGGGTAATTTCTTGTAAGGAATTGACTCAGGCATGGGGGGATAGGGGACTTCTCCATTCACTCGATAATCGGAATACCCGATGGTGGTCGCGATGTGTTTGAGGTCGCTATCGCTCGGGGACTCTCCAACGAAGTGACCGAGCAATCGGGCGGCGTACAACATTTGTTCCCCGATCGACCCATTAGGTATGTCGCGACGGGTGGCGATCGCACTGTAGGCTGCTCTGAGGGCTTTGCAGTTCTCCTCGGTCTCTCTTTCTCGCGTGGGCAACACCGAACCGAATTCTCGCTTGACCGCTCGGTTGATGCACTTGTTCGTGCGGCGGTCGATTTCGTCGTTTTGTCTCACCAAGTCGCGGGGATTGTTAGCTCTGACTTCTTTGAGGAGACTTTTGATTTCCGTTCGATTTCTTAGATGTTTTAGTGTCGAAACGATTGCCTCTGCGGGTGCAAGGGTGGAGATCGCAAATACGGGCTTTTCACCGCGCTTTTTTCCTTGCCCCTCGAACGTGACCTGGTACTCGCCATCGACGGTAAATTTGGCACGGGCGACGATTTCGTGGGGTCGCCGTCCGGTCAGAGCGATAAGTCCGGCCGCAATCTCCCAATGGTCGTCGGATTGAATCAGGGCGATCGCTTTGTCGATGACCCCTTCGGGGTTGAGGGTTTGGGCGTTCCCCAGTCGCGATATCACCCGGTCTGTCTCGTTGCGCTCGACCCACTCTTCTGGGGTCAGACCGCAGTACTTGAAAAATAGGTGCTTGAGAACTCTCGACCCGTCGTGCTTTTCTTCGAGATATCCGTTTAGCCCATCTTTGAGCAAGATTGACCGGAAACGCTTGTAGTAGCCGTGCTTGCTGAGTTGGGTTCCTAACGTGGTGATTTTGAATCGACTTCGGAGGTATTCGTTCTCGGCACTGGCAATTCGGGCAATAGTGGGTTCGTCGTAAAGATTGCGGCAAGCTTCGTAACAAGTTTCGGCACGGCGATCGAGATTCGTGACCCCATCGAGGGACTCGTAAAGTGCCAGGGATTCTTGCTGAGTCTTGGCGTATTCTGGATCGGCGGTAATGGATGGTGTAGCGGTCATTGGTCTTTTCTGTAGTAACTTGTTATTATTATAATAGAACAAGTTATTTTTTAGAAAATATTTGTAACGTGTTCTGATTCGACGATTGTGGAGTCGCTTCGCGCGCGCTCTGGCGGAGGAGATGTTCGAGTCTCCAAATCATCTAGCCCAACATGACTTGGCACGGTAAAATCAGCAAGACAGTTGGACTTCATATCCTTAGATCGGCAATCGCCCAAGACACATTGACACCTGCGAGCGCAATACTGTCGAACAAACTATTACCACTCTTCTATCACTTTGGGAGATCGCCAGTCCTAAAGCCCTGATGAGATAAGTATTCTGTCGCTTTTTCTACGTTTTTGAGTTTCCGAACGCAGTTTTCCGAGACTGACACAAGAGCGTTACAATCGCTCCGAGATAGCAACACCTTTTGGTCACCTCAATCATATGGCTCAGAAGTTCAGTGCGTCCCAATGGCAACAAATCCGCTCGACTCTGGTTGGGGAGTCACCACGTTCAAGACAATCCTCTCCCGTGGCAAAAACCTTTGGTTCATCAGACCCCTGGACGGGTGGAAGCAGCCTTCGCTTCAATTTTAGTCAACATTGGCACACCCGCACTGGTGCCCAAACTCCGAGGAAAGTCTCCTGGATGGCCCACTGGCACAATCCGAACCCCTCGTCCACGATTTCCCACAGTGAAAAAGAGCTACTCTCGACCCAAGTCTAAGACCTAACTGACGCAAACAGCCCAAATTTTCCCACCAGATGCCAACGCTCAACCCAGACCACTCGATTGAGCTAGATTCGCAGTGCCCAACTCATCGGTTTGTCTAAACTCCAGTAGTTCGAGAAGAACGAAGAAGTCATCCAAAAAGCCTTAAGATATAGCAAATTGTAATCGGTATGAATCGATCGCGCATCCTACCGGGCAACGGTTTGCCGATGCTGCAACTCCAGATAAATCAGCAGCGCATTCATATCCGCCGGGTTCACGCCGCCGATGCGCGATGCCTGTCCGATAGTGGCGGGTCGAATTTTGGTG
>JAXHUC010000262.1:0-2355 GCA_034189805.1 Cyanobacteriota bacterium | reverse complement strand
ACCATGTCTGCCATCACCCTGAACTTACCCCCCGTTCTCGAACTCACCCTCGACCTCACCGACGAGCAATTCTGGCAACTGTGCCGCGAAAACAGCGACCTCCAATTCGAGCGCAGCGCCCAAGGAGAACTGATTATTATGCCCCCGACGGGAAGCATTACTGGAGAACGCAACGCCGATCTGATCTACCAACTTCAAGCTTGGAACCGTCAGTACAAGCTCGGAAAAGTCTTCGACTCTAATAGTGGCTTCAAACTCCCCAACGGTGCGAATCGCTCGCCCGATGCCTCTTGGATCGAACTCGAACGCTGGGATGCTCTGACCCTTGAAGAACAAGAAAAATTTGCGCCGATATGCCCCGATTTTGTTGTTGAATTGATGTCGCCGAGCGATACCTTGGAAAAAACCCGCGCCAAGATGCTCGAATATCTCGAAAATGGGGCGAGGTTGGGTTTGTTAATTAACCGCAAACAACGACAAGTTGAAATTTATCGCCTCGAGAGAGATATCGAAATCCTCGAGAATCCCGATACAGTTTCTGGGGAAGACGTGCTGCCAGAATTTGTACTAGATTTATCCACTATTTGGTAAGCTGGTGTCCATCTATAACTGACAGCGATGACGGGAAATCGATCGGGATTTTTGAGAATCGATCGTTTTTGCCAATCTCTGGTCTAAATGCATAACTTCAGATGCACAACGATCAACTCTAGCGTAGAGGCGATACTTGCATCGCACCTCGCATCCGACGAAAGCCGATCGCCCTTGAGTAATATTTGAGTAAAACTTGAACTTCGACCCTCTCACTGCAATCTTGCTCCTCTTACTGGGAACCTGCACCGGTTTGGTTGCCGGAGTGCTGGGGATTGGCGGCGGTTTGCTGATGGTTCCCGTATTGATGGCGTGGGGGGTTCCCATCCTCGAAGCGACGGCAACGAGTTTGGTGTGCGTCCTACTCAGTGCGATTTCCGGCAGTTGGCGAAATTGGCAGTCGGGTCAGTTGCAAGTCGCGGCATCTTTGAGTTTGGCCCTGGGAGGATTCCCTGCCGCGCAATTCTCCGCATGGCTGGGAGATCGGCTTCCGGGAGTGGGTTTGGCTTTTGGATTTGCCGGGTTGCAACTGCTGGCGATCTATTTAATGGGATTGCGGCGAAAGCTACAACGGGAAACTGCACCCGAACCGTCACGATCGATTTCAATTCCCAAGATGGCTGGTATCGGCGTTCTGGCGGGGTTGCTTTCGGGTTTGTTCGGGATTGGTGGCGGTCTCGTCATGGTTCCGTTGCAGATGCTGTTTCTCGGTTTTTCGATTAAACCCGCCGTCCGCACCAGTTTGGGGGCGATCGTTCCCATCGCCGCCTCGGGCCTCATCCGCCACAGCTACAGCGGTAACGTTCTCTGGATTCCCGGACTCTGTTTGGGATTGGGGGGAATTTTGGGGGCGCAGTTGGGAACCCGACTCTTACCGAAATTGCCGGCAAGAGTGGTCGATCGCATATTTCGATGGCTATTAATGGGTTTGGCTACTTATACGCTCGTCAAAGGTTTGCAAGCAATGTGAGTCATGCGATCGCCATAGCATTCAGCCTTTCCCCACCGCTACACATTTTGCAGTGGGAAAATAGAGCGTAATTTAAAGTGCAATTTCGATCGCCAAAATGGAGTACTTCAGTTATAAGTATTCAGCTATCAGCTCTTAGCTGTCAAAGTTCTCGCTTTCTGGAGGGATTGGGAGTCTGTAGCCCGAGAATCCGTTAAGGTTTTAAATTGAACTTAACACCAACTGGTGGTTGTAAGTGCAGGCTGTGCTTAGCACATTGGCTGAATACTTATCTTCAATTATCCGTATTTTTACAGAAACTTATTTTGTCTTTAATGAAAAGTCACAAAATAATGGAACTTTCTATTCCTGTTTTTGTCGTAACTTTAATTTTGAATCGATCGCGTAAAAAAAATAAAAAGTTGAAATTAAAACACTTCACTTCATTTTTTAGATTGTTACAATCCATCGTACATCACTAAAAATACAGAGTTTTACTGGTCTCGTCGTCAAAAAAATACTTGTTAATACGGATCGAAAGAAGTATTTCGAGCTGAATCCGATTGTTTGATTTCAGCCACTTCAATTGAGATTTACTGCATCGATCGAAAATCTATTTTTAGTTTCTAAGCCATCAAGGGACTTTCAAGATTCACGTCCAATTCCCTTTTCTAGTACAGAAGATTTCCTATGACACCTATCCGTATCGAAGCCGAAGACATGGTGCTGAACAACTACAGCATCGAATCGAAAACTTTTGCCTCCGACGGAGGACTAATTCGACTGACCAACGGTAGCACCAGCGGTACTGCCAG
>JAXHUC010000261.1:0-2394 GCA_034189805.1 Cyanobacteriota bacterium | reverse complement strand
CTGACCGTCGCTCAATCGTTCTTCCGAGCGCGTTCGTCCATAGCGTTGGTAACTTCGAGGAACGTAATGTCTTCGCCGCGCCAGACTTGATGCAGGCGACGGGCAATCGTCGAATTGATGGCCAGGTCTTCTTCCCCGCACTCCGATTCCATGTATTTGGGATCGATTTCCAGCGCTCGACACAACGCCTCAACCCACCATTGCGGCTCGTCAGGAATCGCGCACCAATCCTCATCAGTGGCGTTGGGATGGGACTCGAAGAACGCCACACCCGCGTTAAACGCTGTTTTTAGTCGATCGCTCCACTCACTGCCAAGTCCCGCGCCAATCTCTTGGAGTAAGAATTGATTCCAGTCGATTTGGGGATTTGCCGCGCCCAACCCACGGGCGAGGTAGAAGACTTTGCATAGGGTCACTTCTGGAGGGACGGACGCGGCGGCGGTGGTTAAGCTCGCCACGAGATTGCGGGTAAAGGGGACTCCGAGATGCTTGTCGAGCTGCTCGAACGGGTTTTTGGGCGTAACGGAAACGGCTGGGGAGCGCTTGAGAGCCTCGCGCATGGGGAAGCCTTCAGCCTCCATGCGTTCCACCAATGCGTTCGAGTAGAAGTAGCACTTTTGTCCGTTGTCGTCGCGACCGATGTTGAAGTCTTTCCCCGGCTCGAACCCCCAACGAACGAACTGCTCGAACATCACCGCTTCGGCTTTGGGTTGGACGGTCGCGTCGAGTTTTTCGCGCATCTGGGGCGGCATAATTTCTCGCAAATCCAAGAATAATTCGGGGTCGTCTGCGATGAAAGATTCCACGGGTTCCGCGCCATATTTTTGGACGAGCTTGTCGCGATACTGCCAGCTCGCCCAGTAATCTTTGCGGACGCGGACGATATTTTTGAATCGCTCGATTTCTTTGGACGTAGGCTGTTTGGGCGTTCCAAATCCTTGATTTGTCATGGGTTTTAGGTACTTGTGGGTCTACAGACTTGGTGGACTTCGAGAGTCCCAGCGCCTTCCGAAAAAATTCGGGTTGCGGTGGGAACCCCGAAGGATTCCTTGCCCTGCCTAACCTTGTGGGTTACGCGCTCATCGTGCGGATTTTCTGACGGGGCATATTCAGCTCCACCAATTTGTTGCTACTGGTGGTTGGCTTTTCCTATTTTTGACGGTACGTCCTCGGTAAAATTTTGCGCGGTAAAACCAGGGGTCATGCCCCGTTTTCCGTTGCGTTTTGAAAAGTATTTGATGGGCAACAAAAGCCTCGATAACCCACATCGAGAGGTGCGACGACTTCGGGTGAAATTGACATACCTCCTCGTCTTGAAAGAACGAGGATTTCTTGACGCTTCGCAGGGATTTGCTACCGAAGTAGTCTGACAATCCCTCCACGTCCGTTTAGAGTCTCCCGATGCCCCGTGGCGACTATTATGAACAGACCGCCAGCACCGATTCGATCGGCAGCATCGCGCCTTGGCTGGTGGAAAACAAACACTGCCTCAATCCCCCTCTACTCACCATTTCTCGCGTGGATTTGCTTCGAGCGGGATGCGTCGCGATACGCAGGGTTTGGCAGCTATTTAATTGGGATTGGTTCAGGTCAGACCCGCTTCGCAGTTCGCTTCAATCGCAGCGTTTCTCCGTTTCACTGTCGATCGTTGCTCCCTCGCCTCCACGGAAGACTCGGAATTTTCGCCACCGTAAAACTCGGGGTCATGCCCCGTTTTACATTGCGTTTTGAAAGTATTTGAGTGTTGAAGATTCCCAACCGGATAACCCACAACGCGACTCGCCGTAGCGTGCGAGGTGACAAGTTCCACTTTTCGGGAATCTTCGATAAGGCTTAAGGGGTAAGGGTTTCAGTGCCGTTCCTGAGTCGCTCTGTGCGCTATGTTTCAGGCTCTCGGATGTTCGCCCTTGGCTCTTGCCTCTTGTCTTAATCATAACGTTTAACGTTCAACTTGTAAAGTGCAATATATAGCCTTATACTTTATAGATGTAACGTCTAGAAGTACGACAATGGGGAAGAATCAATAATGAGCCTTGCAATGCTTATAGAGCGAGTTACCAGATATGAAATCCCTGGACTTGGGGATAGGGTTCGGAGCGCCCGTTTGAAATCAGGGAAAACGCTGACTGCATTGGCAGCGGAAGCTGGAATGAGTCATACCAACTGGTATCGAATAGAACGGGAAGAAGTGAAAACTTTGCCAGAAGACACTCTTAAAGCTGTAGAGAGAGCATTGGGAATTCAGCTTATACCCCCAGAAGAAGAAGCGGTACAAACAGATGATTGAACCCTCCAAACTCAACCTCTCTTCTCTCCCCAGCGTTCCTCTATGCGATCGCAAACAACTCCCCACAACTTCGGGCATCTACTTCGCTCTGTCTGGTGGGAAAGTGC
>JAXHUC010000260.1:0-2435 GCA_034189805.1 Cyanobacteriota bacterium | reverse complement strand
TGAGCTTGACTTTGACTTTGATGAGTTCGAGGTCAAAGTCAAGCTCAAATCGTTGTCTGAAGAAAACACCGTTTCCTGTAGGAAACACCGTTGCGAAGAGGAAACTCCAGTTTCCCAGGAGAAACCCCAGTTTCCTGTAGGAAACTCCAGTTTCCCAGAGGAAACCCCAGTTTCCTACAGCGAACGATCGCCAGCCGAAACCCAGACAGCGCAAGACTTTCAAAACTCTAAGACTATTCAGACTTATTCAAACTTTCTAAAGACTCTCTCAGAACGCGAGAGAGAGAGATTTTTGGAATTTTCTCGGAATGCCGCTTCGCGATTGAACAATCCAAAAGTTGTCCTGGTGGAAAAGTGGATCGCCGACAACCATCAATGGCTCTATGCAGAATTTGAAAAAATCCACTCGCAAGAATCCCAACACTCGGGTGAAAGCCAAGGTTCCGCGCCGCCCCAATCCGACGAAAAAAACGAATTACACCCGCTCGTTGAAGCCGGACTCGCCGATGGCAGCATCGATCGCCTCGACCCGGCTTACAACGGCTTGTTCGATGCCGATGGTAACTGGTGGAAGCTTGATGAATGGATCGAGATGACCCTCAATGATGGCGGCAATGCCAAATCTCCCGATCGCCAAAACTCCAACCGCGCTAACCAATCTCGATTGCAAATCCGCCAATGGATAAAGCAAGCCCTCAACGGTAACCCCGACGACAAGACCCCAGACCCACGTCCGAACTCCATAGGCGAAACCCTCGCACAGAGCATACTTCCAACGCTCCAACCCCAGGAGGTGTAGATGATGGCCAAACTCAAATCTGAAGAAATCGGCACGCTCCCCCCGGCGATGTTCGATCTAGAGGCGCTATCAACTCCGGTTTCCTCCCAATCCGAGGCGGGAATTGACACCAAGGGTCACGACCCGGCCTGGGACGACCCGGAATTCTGCCAGACGAAACCCGACGTTCGCGAAGCGTGTCCGCAGGACAATCGCCCCTTTCCGACTTCAGAACTCCGAATTCCGAATTCAGAAGCCGACCCGTGCTGGCAATCCGACGAGTTCGGCGAGCTAGAGTTCGTGCCCGAAAACGACGGTCAGCTCACGATTTCTGCTCGGGAGATCGAACCCCCCGACCCCGACGACTATTCGACAACGGAGGCATACGAGCGTGCCTGGGCGGACTGGTCGGCTAACCGGGAAGCTGCCCCGAAACCCGTCACCCCTGAAGTGGTGGAATCGGAATCGACCCTCGCCGGCGACGAGCTGAGTTACGAGGAGAAATGCGATCGGCTTCATCTGGAGCGCAAGGTGGAACGGGCGTTTTACGAAGCAGGTCGAGCGTTGCGGGAGTTGCGGGACAGGCGATTGTATCGATCGACCCACAAGACCTTCGAGAATTACTGTCGCGATCGATTCGGTCACAGCCGCCAGAAATCCAACTACTTGATTGCGGCGGTGGGAGTTTTCGAGAATCTGACAACCAATAGCGCACAAACTGAAGGCGCGCAGAAAATGACAACCAATGGTTGTCAAAATGATTCAACGGAGAGCGTGACAACCAATGGGAGACAAAACCCGTCTGACGATGAAATGACAACCAATGGTTGTCAAAATTCACCCGATCGGGAAATGACAACCAACAGCGCACAAACCGAAATGGGAACCAATGGTTGTCAAATTTTACCCACCAGCGAGCGGCAGATTCGATCGCTTGCCAAATTAGAACCCGATCGCCAACGAGAAGTCTGGCAGCAGGCGGTGACCGAGGCAGGTGGTAAAGTACCTAGCGGACGCATCGTTAAGGACATCGTAGAGCGAATGCAGCACGTCGAATCACCACCGGAATCGCCAACCAGAGCGCATCACCTGACCCTAGAACCATGGGGACTCGTCGAGGTAAGTTGTTCGGGCAACCCCAAGATTCACGCCCGTCTGGGTCGGATTGCAACGGTCAAAGAGAAGACCGTCGAGGTTTGGGTCAGGGATACCGACACCATGATGATGGTCAAACATACCCTGAAGCACCATCAGGTTGAAGCCGTGCCGATGGAACGAGCGCCGGGATTGCGGGAGTTGTGCGATCGGTTTTCTGCGTTGCGGGAGCGGGGGTTAGACCCGTTTGAGTTGGAGGTGTTGGCGTTGTTGGAGCGATCGGTGGTGTTGACTCCGCGCGAGATGGAGGGTTTGGCTTGGATTGAGGGGAGGGATTGAGGGGTTGAGGGGGCGATTGCCCTGCGGACACGCTACGCGAACGAGAAAAAAAAGATAAGTATTGTCCGGATTTCGATCCTCGTTTCGCGATTTATTAAAGTAGCGCTTGTTCTTCTGCCTTATCTTGTTCTCAGAAAATTTAGGGAATGAGAGCGATCGGAAAAATCCGTGCTATTCCTCTGGTGAAATGCTGCGCGATCGCCTTTTTCTATACCCACTTTTG
>JAXHUC010000026.1:0-59148 GCA_034189805.1 Cyanobacteriota bacterium | reverse complement strand
CATCCTGCGGGGCGAAGCGGGTGATGACGACCTCCTCGGCGAGAAAGGCGACGACCTCGTTGAAGGGGGCGACGGCAACGATCTGATTGCGGGTGGTGAAGGAATTGATACGCTTCAAGGCAATGGCGGCGACGATTTCATTTTCGGGAATATTGGAAACGATCTAATTGATGGGGGTGAGGGCAACGACACGATCGCTGCTGGCAAGGATGATGATGCGGTATCCGGCAGTACGGGTGATGACTGGCTGTTCGGCAATATCGGCAACGACGCGCTCGATGGGGGCGACGGCAACGACACGATCGCCGGTGGCAAAGATGAGGATTGGTTGCAGGGGAATCTCGGCGATGACGTGTTATTTGGGAATCTCGGCAACGATCTCTTGTACGGTGCGAATGGGAACGACACCCTCGCGGCTGGGAAGGATGACGATTTTGCCTCGGGCGAACTCGGAGATGACGCGGTGTTCGGCAATATCGGCAACGACACCGTTGATGGTGGCGACGGCAACGACTACCTCGGAGGCGGTCAGGATAACGACATCCTCCTGGGGGGTCTCGGAGAAGATACCCTTTCTGGGGATTTGGGCGACGACAGCTTGACTGGGGGTGGCGGCAGCGATCGCTTTGTCTTAGCCCTCGATCGCGGCAACGACATCATTACCGATTTCACCGATGGCGTGGACTTCCTGGCGGTTTCCCCAGACTTACTGACCGAGTTGCAACAGCGTCCGGCGATCGCGTTTGATGTCGCCGAAGGGGCGCAAATCGAACTCGGTAGCGGTTCGGTTCTCCTACTCGGAATCAGTGCGGGGGCGATCGAGGCGAGCGATTTCGTCAGCTCGATCTAGAAGGTCAAAGTACCATTAGGAAAAAAGCAGGCGAGCGCCTGCTCTACCTAGGCTCGAGCATGTGGGAAAACACAAGGCTTTTCGGAGAGTGACAGAAGAGGGTTATCGCATCAGAGTCTAAGGGAAATGACACTCGAGCTGACGCGCAACTCCAGAAAAGCTTTACTCTTTATTGTCTTCGACCGAAAACGGCGATCGCTCATCTGGTGAATTGACTTCGATCGAGCGATCGCATTCCGGGTGCGGTTGCCAAGGGGAATGGGATGGATTAGGAGATGTGGCGACGAGTTCGATTTGTCCGCGATCGTTGGTTTGCCATCCGGTTGCTTCGACTAATGGGTCGGTTGGTGTGAAAGAGGGTTTCGGTAAGGTTTCCGGGGGATTTGCCCTCGGGTGGCTGTCGATTTCATCTAGGCGAGTATCCCGCCAGAGGGTGCGCTCTCGTATTAATTGTGTCGGATCGTCTGCTAGCCCCCCATTGCCAACGATCGCCAAGCGATTGTTCAAAGCCACCGCACAGCTATTTTGAATTTGGGTATTGGGGTTGAGGGGGTCGGTACTTAAGGTGACCAATCCAGAACTGGGATCGACTTCTGGATTGTTGATGCCGATGGTTCCATCGACCCCAAATTGAGAGCTGGCGGTAATTTGGCTATCGGGAGAAATGAAGAGTCCGCTCGTGGCAATGTCGATGTTGCCCCCCGCACCTTCAAAAGCATTGGCATTGATGCGGCTGTTGTCGAGCAGGGCGATCGTTTCTGCATTGAGTGTCAAGTTGCCACCATTGCCAATTCCTCCCGCTTCGGTAGAAATGAAACTCTTGTTGCGAAGCTGCAAGTCACTCAGGCTCAGGGAAATATTACCCCCTTCGCCGGATTGGGTCGAGGCGGTAATACTGCCAGTGCCATCGAGGGCGATCGAATTGGCTTCGATACTCAGGGTTCCGGCATTCCCCATCCCATCGTTTCTGACGGTAACGCTTCCGCCGTCGGTGACGCTCAATTGGGGAGTCTCGACGGTCACGTTACCGGCATCGCCACTGGGGATTGCCGATAATCCGAGAAACTGCTGTAACGTTTCATCCACGATATTCGCACTGGAGATAATGACGCTGGGATTGACAACACCGGGAACCGTACCGCTGACTTCGATCGAATCTGAGGCATCGATGGCGATCCGACCCGCACTGCCCGATGCCAAGGTGGAAGAATCGACCCGAGCGCCGTCTCGAATCGTTAACGTGTCCGTCTCGATGGTGACGCTGCCCGCGTTCCCCGTACCTAAAGTTGAAGCACTCAGCGCGCTGGGCACAAATCGATCGAAATTAAAACCGCCGACAAAGATCGATTCGGTCTCAATATCCAGATTTCCCCCTTGTCCGGGTCCGAGGGTGACCGTCGCAATATTTCCACCATCGAGCAGGGTTAAATTTTCGGCAAATACTGAAATATTGCCGCCATTACCAGTTCCATTGGTCGCCGAGGCAATGCTTTGACCTTCTATTAAAAGTTGCCCGGTGGAAATTTCGAGATTGCCGGCCGCTCCCGAATCGAAACTTTCGGAGGAAATGTTAGTCTCGTTGCTGGGATCGATCGGCGAAAACTCACTCAATTGGATGGACTCGAAAGCCTCAACGGCAATATTGCCTCCCCCAGCGCTCGTGAAGGTTTTCGTGTTAATCCCCGCCCCTTGCAATGCAAAAAAACGCGAAGAAGACGCGACCACATCAGCGGCGTTTCCCAGTCCCACGGTTTCGCTGGAAATGCCGCTTCCGATGCTCCCTGTCGGCTCGGTTCCCACAAACTCGATCGACTCGGTGGCGATCGCCTCAATGGTCCCGCCAGACTCAAGCTCTCGGCTTTGGATGGCCAATCTCGAACCGTCGTACATGAAAATATTGCGTCCTCGAACTTGAATCGAACCACTGCCATTGCCACTGGCATCGACCAAGGAACCGGAACGAAACACGATATCGCCAAAGTCCCTCGCATCTTCGTAGCCCAAATTCCATCCATTGGGTGTAGCATTCAGACGCACCAGACCGTTCCGAACGCTTCCTAACTCGACCCGTCCGGAGTCGGCTGTCACCACACCGCCATCAAAAGCGATCGCGCCTCCCACTAATGCTAGGGTGTTCTCGGGAGCGACCTGCAATCCGTTCGACAAGCTGAGGCTCAAAGGCTCTTCTGCAAGAAGGGTATAGCTATTGCCAACAAGTTCGATCGTCCCTGGATTTGCCCCCATCTGTAAGCCGATCGGTACGTTCACCGTCAACATGGGCGGCACGTTGGGTTCCGTAGCGCTGTAGAAGCTGCCATCTTCAAACAGCAAACTTTCGGCAGTACTCCCGAGAAACGAACCGCCGATCTCTAAACTCGCATTCGGTCCGAATTGAATGCCGTTGGGATTAATTAAAAATAGATTCGCCGTCCCGTTAGCGCGAATCAACCCATCGATCTCGGAAAAGTTTCCACCCGTCACGCGGGTGATGATGTTATCGATCCCGGTGGCATTGTTGAAGAAGGCTTCGCTTCCCGTAGAGATGGAAAAGTCTTGGAAGCTATGGAAGAGATTAGACCCGGCTTCGGTTCCCCCTTCAATGGTAAGGATGTTGCCGTTGGGAAGAACGACTGAATTGTTCGGCAGAGTTGCATCGGGAGTAATCTGTGCATCGACGGGTGCAGCGACGATGGCTATAGCGCAAGCGGCAGCAGATACCAGCCAAGAACGGGAGTTAGCTTTGCTCATGAAGACTTCTTGGATTGAATTGAGTTAGCGGGGTCAGAGATTTGACGGATTGCGGTTGGCGAATCTTCACGAAGGAGGTTATCACATCAGAGTCAAAGGGAAATGACACTCGAGCTGACGCGCCACTCCAGAAAAGCTTTACTCTTTATTGTCTTCGACCGAAAACGGCGAGCGGCTCAGTGAATTTACTGAGTTTTCATGGCGAGCAATCGATCGCTCGAAGTCAATTCACCCGATGAGCGATCGCATTCGGGGTGCGTTTGCCAAGGGGAATGGGATGGATTAGGAGATGCGGCGACTAGCTCGATTTGTCCGCGATCGTTGGTTTGCCATCCGGTTGCCTCGACTAACGGAGCGGTCGGTGTCGAGGCGGTTTTGGCTTCGGTTTCCATTTCTGTCAAATTTGAGTTGAGGTGGCTCTGGATTTCTCCCAAGCGAGTATCTTGCCAGATTGTCCGTTCCCGGAAAAATTGCGTCGGATCTTCAGAGAGTCCCCCGTTGCCGATGAGAACGAAACGATTGTTCAGGGCCGCCGCACAGCTATTCTGAATTTGAGTATCGGGGTTGAGGGGTTTGGTACTCAGCGTTACCAGTCCCGATGTCGGATCGATACTCGGACTGTTGATACCGATGGTGCCATCGACTCCAAATTGAGAACTGGTGGTAATCTGACTATCGCCTGACGTAAAAAGCCCGCTGGTGGTAATGTCGATCTGACCTCCCATCCCGAGAACGGCATTGGCATTGATTTGACTGTTTTCCAGGAGAACGACGGTGTTGGCATTGACGATCGCGTTTCCCCCATCGCCCAGACCCGAGGACTCCGTTTCGATCGAACTTCCCCGGCGCAGTTGCAAGGAATCCCGGACATTGAGGGCGATATTGCCCCCTTCTCCCGAAGCGGTGGTGGCAGTAATTGTCCCTTCCAGATCGAGAGCGATGGTGTCGGCATTCACCTGTAGCGTCCCGGCATTCCCCACTCCGGCATTATCCACGGTGATTTCTCCGAAATCGCTCGCGCTCAACTGGGGCGTGTCGATCGTAATTCCCCCAGCATCTCCACTGGGCATTGAGGGTGCGCCGAACAGCTCCTGAAAAATTGGGGTAGCCTGTTGAGCGTTGCTATTAATCAGAGCCTGATTGTCCGTGTTGAGAGAGATTCCCCGGACTTCTACGGATTCGGAAGCCTCAATCTCAATTCGTCCGGCATCTCCACTGCCGAAGGTGCTTGCTGCAACCCGACCGCCATCTCGCAGTAACAGTCTGGAGGTATCAATACGAACTTTTCCCCCATTCCCGGAAATTAGCGTCGTTGCCGTGATGACTCCAGTGGATTCGATCGACTCCGACGCATTCACCATGACATCTCCGGCATCTCCCGCACCGGCAGAAAGGGAAGCGAACGACGATCCGTTCGAGATCTGGACTTGGGGGGAGGACAGCATCACATCCCCCGCATCACCACGACCGACCGTCACCGATTGAACGGTGCTAAAGTTACTTGGCAATGAAGAACCTAGAATTTGGGTGGTTTGCGAAGCGTCGATGGTGATATTGCCACCCAGGGCTTCGCTAAAATTACGATGGTCGATCGCCGCTCGATCGAGCACTCGCACATGTTGGGCAACCAGGTCGATATCGCCACCCCTTGCCGTGCCGGACACTTCGTAGCGCAACAAGGTGGGAAACCCATCGGCGGCCGTCCCGCTCAGCACGATCGACTCCGAAGCATCCAGGTCAATACTTCCACCCGGTCGGGAGCCTTGAGAGTTGACAAATATCGTCGAACCCCCAGTCATGGTAATGTTTTCCCCTTGTAGGTGAATTGCGCCCCCCTCACCACTAATATCGACGAAGGCTTTTCCCGACAAGTCGATGTCGCCCAAATTATCGATACCGCTATAGTCGAACTGCCAACCCGCATCCGTTGCATTCAACGGCACGATTACCGGATCGGGAAATCCGCCAACTGCCCCCAGTTCGATGTATCCTCCCGCAGCACCGAGAATCCCACCTTCGAGCTGCACGTTGGCACCAATCAAGGCTAAAGTATTTCCCGAGGGCACTTGCAAACCGATCGGATTATCGGATCGATCGAGCGGTGAGAAGCCAAGAACTTGACCCGAAAGCTGGTGACCGTTTCCTCGAACTTGGATGTTGCCGGAATTGGGTCCCATCTGCAAACCGACGGGTACGCTAATCGTTAAAACGGGCGGCGCGTTGGCTTCTGTGGCGCTGTAAAAACTTCCATCTTCAAATAACAAACTCTCAGCAGTACTCCCCAGAAAAGAACCGCCGATATTCAAGCGAGCGTTAGGTCCGAATTGGATGCCGTTGGGGTTAATCAAAAACAGGCTTGCCGTTCCGTTAGCGCGAATTAAGCCATCGATTTCGGAAAGGTTACCTCCGGTGACGCGGGTGATGATATTTTCGAGACTCAAAGCATTATTAAAAAAGGCTTCGCCTCCCGTGGGAATAGAAAATTCCTCGAAACTGTGGAAAAGGTTATTTTCGGCTTCTGTGCCTCCTTCAATGGTGAGAACGTTGCCATCGGGAAGGACGATCGAATTATTCGGTAAGGTGGCATCGGGGATAATCTGCCCCCGGACGGGTGCGGCAATCAGGGTCAACGCGAGAATGGTAACCGATACAGGCCAAGCAGGAGAATTGGATTTGCTCATAAATTGCTCCCGAACTGATTTGAGTTAGATTAGGGATTCGATCGGTTGCCGTTCTCAACTTGGTGCAAGAGTTTCCTCTATCGAAGCTAAGTCTTTGTTGTGGTGACACCCAAGAAAATCCTTACACTCAATTGTGCCTCCAATCGAATTTATACTACGGAAAACTCAGGATTTGCCTTAATATTGGGAAGGCAAACCGAATGGGAACCCGATGGATTGACCGAGGTGGCAACGAGTTCGATTTCGCCGCGATCGTTCCGTTGCCATCGGGTAGCTTCGATCGGGAGATCGGTCTCCATCTCATCGCTGAAAGCGTTTCCGGCAAAAGCATCAGAGCCAAATGCCAACCGCACGAATGCTTAGGGACTTTCAAACACAGTAAAGGCGCGCCGGAGCACGCCTATTCGGTGATACACAATTTAAATTCGATCGAATTGGTTTATAGCGGTTTTCACAAAGATAGAACCCAGACAATTGTCGGGGCGGGTAATCGCAGAAAATTTTCCCTCACTGCGATCTCGTTTCAAAACCCGCCCTCACCCGGTAGGGTCAACCTAAACGAAAATTGCGATAAGTTTGGGGTCGTTCGACAAAGATGATGAGAGAGTATTGTCGTTTGTTTGCCAAAGAGTTCAAAATGATTTCTTGCCAACGACTCCATTCAATGCAAGCTTAATTTTTGTATTTTGTTTTGTTTTTTTGTCTGTATTGGGTTTGTCTTTCGTATTCGGGAACCAGATTGTATCGCTTTACCCGATTATCGAAATCCGTTCGAGGGCGGAAATTGTCTATTCGATAACTTGCAACCAACCCCGACGAATCGCGTGAAAAAGCCGTTCGATCGCCGCCCGTTCTTCTTCAGAGAGAGTCCGTTCGAGACATACCGAAACGAGGGTTTGCTTTTGGCTATCGGTAATGCATCCGGCACTCCAGATGCGAGCGAATAAATCTTCAATAACCAGAGGGCGAATGGCTTGTGCTTGCATGGATCGACATTTTGAAATCTATGGGTTTTAGTATCTCTCGATCGACCTGAGTTCTCAGCGATCGATACTAGCCTATAAGCGTGATGTCGATCGTCCCATCGAGCGATCGTTGCCCGAACCGACGAACTCTACTCTAAAATCTCTACTCTAAAATAAAATGCAAGTATCTCTGGATGCGTTGCCAGTTCGACCTCGTGCAGCGCGGCGAGTAACCCCCGAGCGGGAGAATCTCCCGGTGAATGTATCACCGGATTGTGCCAACGGATTTCGATTAGGCTGCCTTTTCACCAAATGGTGGACAAATCGAGTGCAAATCCCGGCAACACCTCTTCCCCAGAAATAGCAACTGGCTTCGTTACTCTCTCCCCCAGCCTCTAAAGCTTCCCTTCACTAATATCCCGATCGATCTGACGACTGCTTTAAATTCAGGGCTTGTCGAACCAAATCCACCCCAGCCGCGACGACCTGTTCTCGCCAAAGACGATCGGCTGGGGCAAAGGCTTCCACCAATTGCTCTTTGGCTCTTTCGTAGGCAGGGGAACCGGGTTCTCCCCACCAGTGAGCGCGATTTTCCGCTCGCAACGCTTTGACGACCGCGAGTACCGGATACGTGCCAAATTCTGCTAAGAGAAAATCGTAGCAGCGATCGCTAAAGGTTTGCCGACACCAATGTCCCCAACTCCCTCGCGTTCGGTAGGAGGTTTTATCGGGTTGGGAAATTTCCACCAAGTCCGCGCCGAATTTGGAGGTCAACCATTTCACTCGATCGGGTTTGCTCGACTCCCCCAGTAAGAGTTTGTAGGTTCCGGGTTTACCCAATCCCGTATGCAAATCGATGTGAACGACCCATTGGGCCGGACCGATCCACCCAGGCAAATGCTCTGCCATAATTTGTTGGGTTTGGGAGGGACCCGCGCCGCCGTAGAAGAGTCCTTTGGGAAAGTCGTACTGACCGACGGGGAGGGTATTTTTGAGGGTGGCGATACCGTAGCGCAGAGCTAGAGTCAGGGTTTTTGCCAGAAAGGGGTCGAGCTGGTTCGGGGGAGATGGGGGGTTGAAAAAGCGATCGAACTCGCCGTAGCGTGCAGGGCTTCCCCCATAGGCTTGACCGTCAACGAGAAAGTTGCGATTGAGATCGATGTTGTCTTCGTTGCACCGTCGCCGCCATGCGAAACCGTAAGGATTGACGGCATGGAGTAAAATTAGAGCTGTCTTTTCGGGTAAAGGCAACCACTGGGGTAAATAATGTTGCAGGAGGGCGCTCTGCACCGCCGAGCCGAAGAACCCTTCTACGCCGTGCAACCCGCTTGAGAGCACGATCGCTGTGTGGGGACGATCGGGTCCTAAGTAGGCAACATCGACGGTGAGGGTTTCACCGTCGGGGCCGGTTGCGTCGATCTCGCACGCTTCGAGTCGGCAACCGAGGGTACTTGCCAACTGCCGAAAGCGGCGGCGGGCGCTGAAGTAGTCGGGAGGGAAAAGGTCGGTCGATTCTAGCACGCGATCTTAATTGGAAGCGGCACTGGCAACGGCAACGGGTTCGTAGAGGTATTCAAACCAATTGCCATCAGGATCGCGTCCGTAAAATGATGCGGTGCCATCGCGATGTTCGTGAATTTCCGTGAGGCGCACGTCTTCAGTTTTGAGCTGTTCGTAAGCGCGATCGATGGCGGCGCGATCGTCGAAGACAAATCCGAAGTGGGGACCGGCTTGCTCGTATCCGGGACCGAGCAGTGCTAAACCATCGGTTCCGGCTTTGAGATAGGCCCAATCGGCATCCTGCCAAACCAGTTCCATTCCCAAATGCTGGTAAAACGCTGCGGATTTGTCAATATCTTTGACACAAATTGCAACGTGTCCGAGTCGTTTTAATTCCATAATCGACAGAGTTTTTGGTTGATTTTGCCCGCACTTTATATTTTAATCCTCATTGGTGAAAGGGAATGGAGAAACGGGGTCTAGTGCCGCTACGGGGAATTTAAAATGCCTGATATACATCGCTTTCACGGGTTGAGAGCTAGGTCGTTATTTCTGCCGCGCCGCACGGATAACGAACCATTTAAAATGCGTCTGGGAAAGCAAATTTCCGATCGAATTTCGGCATGGTTTCGAGGGAATGAGGGGTATTTCCCCTGACAGGCACGATCGAATAACCTGGCAAAATGGTGAAGCAAAGTTTGCGCCCCGCGCAGTTCTCATTCCGGGAACTGATGTATAACTACTTATAATTCCGATCGACCTGAAGATCGGCAGTGCGGCTCGAGCTTTTCTGAGGTTCTAGTCGTCATTGCCCTGAGAGAATCGATGTCCGCGCGCGAATGAGAATTAATGGGTTCGAGTGCGGCGTTTTGCCTGTCTTGAGGGAACGGATCTGGGGTCGATGGAAAAGCGTGCGAACGAACCACCCTCTGACTTTTGCGCAGGGGATACCGAGATGTCGAACTAGCCAGCGAGATGGAGCAACAGAAAATTCGCGAAATTCACCCGATCGAACTTTTACATCGATCGCAAATGACAACCGGACATTTTGCTGCCTATATGGGCGTGTCCGAACGAACGGTGCAGTACTGGGTGGGAGGGTCTCGCAATCCTTCAACCCAAGCACGTCGATTAGCCGCCGAACTGGCTGAAAAATGGGGATTCCTGGGGACAAACGACTCGGGTTCGATCGGTTTTGGCGATCGGGCTTCGATGATGTCCCTAAAACGCTTGACTTGAAACGGATTGAGATGGCGCGATCGTCGGTGAGGATGCGTTAGATACCGCATCCCCCGCCCGCACCACCTCACGAACTTGAAGATCGCATCGATCGCCTCAAAGCAAATTATCAATATCCCTAATATCACTCACAACGTTGACCGATGCGATCGATATTCCATCAAACCTGGGTGCACGACATTGAAAATCATATCGAACATGACATCGCAACGATATCGAGTTAGCGATCGTTCTGGAGCGATCTTCACTCTTAACAGAGTCCAACAGTTGCCATAGTACGGCTTCGATCCGAATCCTTTCGCCGAGATCGACACTGCTTGTCGTACTATTTAGGAGATGAGAACGAATGACAACTCGCGTAGCTGTGCTCGAAGAGAGTCGGTTCGCCTTGAATGAAACTCGTCGTGGCGGTTGTGGGAATTACAATTTGGCAGCAACGCCGAAACAAACAACCGGGCAAGCCGATTCGCACTGCAATCGATCGAGGTCCGCGCCATTCGTCGTTCCAGGCAACCGCAATCTAGCAGGACTTCGCGAGTTTTGCGGCACGTCGATCGGCTCGAACGTTACCCACCTAATACGTTATGACTGACCCCACTCTACCCACTAACCCGCCAATCTCCAAAAATGGTTCGGAGCCGCTTCTAGTCAGACCGCAAACGGTCAACTTCGCACAGCTCTGGGCCAACTCGGATTGGAATGCCGGTAGCTTCCGCGCGAAGTGCCTCTTTGGGGTGGCGCTCCTCGTGGCTGGAGGATTTCTTGCCGCGACGACTTTAAATACCCCGAAATCGACCACGACCGTTACCATCAATCCCAACCAGCAAGCCAACGATATGGCGCTGCAAAATGCGTGGGCTGCTGAATATAACAGTTTGACCGACTTTACCCGCGCCACCGTCGCCGCTTGGGATCTCAGCCAGAATCCCGATGTGGGGCGAATGAGCTTGATGCAAATGGCGATCGAAAACGAAACCCTCCACGCGGCCCAAACCCTCAAAGAGGAGCTGACCCTCCCCGGTAGTAATTGCAATATGGCTCCAGTGCGTCACGAACTCGCCTGTGGTGAAGGCACGATCCAATCGGAAATTTTACCGGAAATGTCAGCCGCGATTTCTGGAGACAGCCAGTACGTCCTGGTGGAAGTCGATTCGGTAACCGGGGACGAAGTTTCTCGGCGAGAGGTCTCGAAGAACGAAGTCGTCGGTGCGAACCTGATTCGCTGGCAGGGGATTTTGCGAGCGGGTGCGGAGTATCCCCGGCGCGAGTTTTCCCTGAATTTCGCCCAACACAGCCAACTGGGAACCCTTTACCTCGATGGAATTAAAAATCGCCTGTCTTTGCAAGGGGTTGTCGATTATCTCGGCACTCAAGAGTCTGGCAAGCGTTACTGGGAGCGACTGAACGGGACGATGGCTCCCGAAGGCGACCCGAGCGCGGGCGAAATTGAAATTGAAACCGATGGGAATCCAGAAATAGAAATAGAGACAGAAACCGAAACAGAAGGTACGAACGGTATGGGGGAGGGTGAAGGTTATGACGCTCAAAACTAGTTTTCCACTATGGTTGAGTCCGATTTCGATCGGGGCGGGTATTATCTTAGTGAACGTCAGTAATATGACGATTCCCTACACCCCTCCCGATGCCTCGCTCAATACTCTGCTCACCGGAGAGTTGGTCGTCCCCGCTCAAGTGCCCCTTCCCGGTGCGAAATTGATTAAAGGACTCGGATTTGGCGCGGTGGGTTTGGGTTTGGCACAACTGGCCGGATATGCTTTTATCGGTCAACCGAAAACATCCAAGCCCGAAACCCCTTTGGCACTGCTAGAAGAACCGCCAACGGTTGCTGCCGCGCCTCCCCCTCCCCCCCCTCGAACTTCGACTCCCACCCCCGTTGTCGTTGCTCCCCCAGCCGCGTCGAGTTCTCCGCCTTCGGCGCTCTTGCCGTTAGGCATCGTCGGTGACATCGTTGAGACTCTCACCAGCTCGCGATCGCCCCAACATGTAGCGATCGCCTCGGGGTCTCGCGGTGGCAAAAGCTACACCCTACGGGGGATTATTTGGGGCATCGAACAGGTCGATCCCGGCGCGATCGTGCGAGTGGTCGATCCCGATCGAGCTTCGACGGGTTGGCTGGGATTGGAGAAGATTCCCGGCTGCGTGATGTCGGCCCATCAGAGCTTGCAACCGGTTATTGAAGCGATCGACGAAGCGATCGCCCTGCTCGATCGCGCCATCGCCAACCCCAACCGTCCCGGCAAGGCGTACTTTATTTTCGATGAGTGGAACGAGATTCTCGATCGCGCTCGCCAGCTCGATGCCAACATGAGCGGCACGCCCGATTGGAAGCCTTTGTATCCGGACTTGCTCTACAAAATGGGACGGTTGGTGTTGCAAGGTCTAGAACATGGGATTCGCCTGGTGTTGACCGTTCGCAGTTGCCGGTGCGAAGAGTTTGGTTTCCCGCCCCAATTTAGCGGAGCGTTTGCCATTGCCGCTCTCGCCCGTCAGGGACGATACGAAATGTTCTCGAACTTACTCGAGTCAGCTCACCTGGTTCCCGATGTCGATCGTCGCGGGCAGTTAGCCGATCGCGCTCGAGAGGTCATCGAACGATCGCAGAGCGTCAAATGTCCGTTGTTGATGACCGGCGGTGGCGAGGGTCGCGTTGAAGAAGTGCCGGATTTAGAATGGCTCGATTGGGTCGATTTATCGGCCTTTTCTGGCGCGATACCCACGCAAAAGCCGCCTGAAGGTTCCGAACAGACCATCGACATCCCCATCGATCGAACCTGGGAACCCGCTCCCACGGGGAATACCAGTCTGCCGGAGGTCAAATCCGCCGCCCCGACGGCACCCGAACCCGAGCCGATCGAGCAAGAGTATACCCTGAGCCGAGAAACCTTCGAGATCGATCTTCCCGAAGCTCTCGAAGCCGATTTGTTCGATCGGGTTCACGAAGCGGTCGCCCGAGGAGAAACCTCCGCCAGCCGGCTGATCGAATCCGTCTTGAAACGCACCCCCTCCCCCAAATATCGGACGAGTGAAAAACCCGGTGCGAAATATCTGCCGCGCCAGTCCGACTCGACGGATCTCGAAAAATAATTACTTGAGAAACACTGAATTTCGTCCCAGAGATGCCCTTGCTCTGGTAAGTTAATGGAAAGCCCAAAATAGTTACCACGTCGTCGTGCAATCTGCCGCAATCTCTTGGATGGGGGCAGTTTTGTAAAGTTACGAGCGCTCTTTACAAATTCGCGCTTTTAGTGATACATAGTTAGACTTGAGGTTATTGACAATACGGGCTTGAGAGTTGACCTTCGACTCCTCAAAAATCCCCGTCTCACCTCAATAATCTCGGTTTAAATTGTGTCGGTCGGCTCGGAAATTCGTACAGACGGCGCACGCCCTCCTATTGCCGATTCAAGTGAGGTGAAACAATTATGCGTAAATCCAACTACGATACGATGGATGCCATCGTGCGACCCGTTCGCGAAGCCAATCCGCAGCATCATAACGATGGCTTCGATACCCCGTGGAGAATTGTCACCGGATTCCTCGGTTCCCTAATGCCCATCGGAGCGAATATTCCCTGGTTGGGGATTCACGGACAGTGGCGTTTTTGCCCTTTGCGCCCCCTCAAATCTTCCGTGATTTACCTGGGCGTTCCCGCTAGCTTTATGTTTTTTGGCGGCTGTATGGCCTCGCGCGTCAATCAAAACCCAGTAGCAACGGGCAACCCGTTTACCGATGCCGGCTATTCTGCCGGGGTCAACTGGGTCAATCCCAGCGTGAACGTCGGCTTGCAAACCACCGAACAAACCGTGCAGGTGCTTTGGGATCGCGGGGGAGATGCTTACGAAGCCTCGTTAGTCAATCTCGATAATGCCATCCAAGGACGCTACGCGCCGATGGCGACCGACCCCCAAACCCAGTCCGTTCCCAACCCGACAACCCCTGAAGTTGCCCCGTCCCCCGTTCCGGGAACCGATTCTCGCGGTGTGACGACGGTTAACTTTTCGACAGTTGGAGGTCGCTAAGCCATGAAATTCTCCCCTCTTTCTCTGACCTTAACCATCGCCTCCCTGGTTCTTCTGGCTGCGGATTTAGCGACTCCGGGTTATGGAGAAGTTTTAGGCAAAATCGAAGCCGAACGCTTCGCGACCGACCTGATCGAGGGGAGAACGGAAGTCTTCGCGACGGAACCTCCCCCGTCGGAAGCCTCGCCGACTGCCGTGCCCAACGAGTTTAACGATTCTGAGGGGGCGACTTTGGTAGACTGGAACCATACCCGTGAAACTTACTAAAGGACTTTCTCCCGAAAAGCAGTGGGAGATCGAACAAACCGAACGCGATCGCTATCGTCGAGGCGATATCCTCGCAGCCATTGTTTGTTTTTTGGTGCTGGCAATCGTCGCCGTTCCTCGATTTAATAGTTGGGCCGATGCGGCGATCGCTTGGGCGTGGATGGGAACGCCGGGGTTTCGCTTTCCCCAATTGCCTCAAGGGGAAGAGCGCGCTCTCAAACGCGGTGACATGGTATCGGTTTACGAAGTTTCCGCGCCGTTTCTCCCCTGTGAAGATCCCGCCAAAAGTACGGAAGATTGCCGGACTTGGGAAGGAAGACCCAGAGCGCATTACGGGGTGGATGTTGCCCTACCCATCGGTACGCCCCTCTACATTCCCAGCGACGGTCGCGCGATCGAAGCAGAGATTACCTGTAGTTCCTCCTCTGTCGGGGGAAATGCCGCGCTGATCGAACTGTCCGGCAGCAAGTTCAGTTTCCGCGCCTTGCATCTCGATAAGTGTATGCCGGGAACCAAAAGAGCCGGAGAGATTTACGCTCTTTCAGGAAATACGGGATATAGCACCGGGCCCCACCTTCATTGGGAAGAGTACCGGGACGAAGCACTTCAAGATCCCAGTTTTCGATATTTAGAACAAACAATTGTAGGTGCGATCGAGTGAATGCATATCAGTGGATTGCCACGGGGTGCGTGAGTTTAACAGTTGTCAGTATCGCGTTTGTCTCGACATCAAACCCCATTCTCCCCAGACAAGTTCGAGTGCTATTTTCGAGTCCCAATAGTTTGGGCAGCGTCGCCATCGGCATGGCTGAAGGAACTCGAACCGTCGATGGGGGAAAAACCGCAATTTGGCGCACCCATATCGATCCGGGGAACGGTGCGAAAAATCAGGGAACCTTCAGCAATCAGGTGGATGGCAAAAATCCCGAAGAAGCCGATCGCTTGCAACTCGATCGCGTGCGTAACTTTGCCGCCGAACTCCTGAGCGAAGACCCCGAACTGACTGCTTTGGAATTGCTCGGTGGCGCGGACTTATACAATCAAGCCCCTAAAGCGGCTGCCGTTTACGTCGAACACCTTAAGGATGCCAAAGAGAAAGGACTCAGCGAGAAAGAAGCGATCGTCGAAGCCCGAGTTAACTCCTTCTTTACTCCCGAAGGCAAACTAGACGCGCCGGGATTGAGAAACGACGTGAATTTTGTCAAGCACGACCAGGGGCGGAGAATGTCGGAAATTCAAAAAGCGCTCGGGCGTTAAGCTCGATCGAAACTGACGATCGAATTGGGTTTAATTTCAGTCCAATTCACAATTCAAACGGTGCGATACCCAAAATGTCCGGAAGCTCGATCGAAAGCACCGGAGAAAGAAGTGGTAGATGCACCCTGATTGATAACTCTCCCGGCTTTTCGGAGCTGGGATTTTTTTTATTTAGATAGAAATCGTCCGGATGGGAGCAGCAAATCTCAGAAGAAAGTAATGGTAGATGCACCCTGATTGATAACCCTCCCAGCTCTTCGGGGCTGGGATTTTTTTTGGCAAATTGGGAGTGGATTCCCTTCGAGCGCACGTTTTTTTATTGATTTGTAGCTTATTTTTTGAAATACAGCAGACTCGGTAGGAGAGGGCGAAGCAATGCAAACAAAAGATGGGAGTCTGAATGCTTCGCCCCAACGGCAGATTATTTATCCTTTAACGATCTCGAAACTCTTCACTTCAAGTACTGGTCCGATCGCTGCTAGCGTCATCACACCTTCTAGCACTCGACCCTCCACTTTGACCTTCAGATTCGGTTTCAAGATCGCTTCGGGAGCGCTGCTGTCGAGTTCGTAGGTGGTTCCCTCTGCCGTCACCAGCGCCCAGGCTCCCGTGCCGATTGCCACCCGATCGATCTTTCCTTCAACAATCATCAACTGACCTCCGTGGCACTGCGTAGGGAAAGTCGAGCCAAACCGTAGCACAGTAAGGCATTTACCAACAAGAAGCCTCGGGCGAGTACCCCTTCACCCAGCCACAGCACAGCCGGATCGAACGCCGCACTGACCGTCAAACAGGCGGTAACTCCCAGTGTCGTGCCGATGGCAAACCACTTCCACTTCGGCAGTCCCAAGAATAGCACCACCAGGCCCAGGGGAATCAGCACGCTGGCAAATAACGGGTTGAGGGCACTACTGCCGCCAATTGCGGTTCCCAACTCCGGAATCGAACTGCCCATGACTCGCATCGGCCATTGGGGCAAGTCGAACACGTAAAAGCCGCGCATGAAAAAGAACCCAGAACTCCCCGTCACCAAACCCGTTGCCATAGGCCAACTCCACGGGAAGGGGAAATAGTTGCGCAGGAACCAAGCCAGCAGGTAAGAACCCAGCACCATCAGGATTTTCGGTAGTAGGGCTACCGCACCGCCATCGAACCAGAAGCGCAAGTTTAGATAGCCGTTGCGCCCCAACCAGCGGAAAAAGTCGCGGAAGGTAATTTGACCTTGTTGGGCCAGTTGTACCGCTGCGGCCGCATCGAGATGTCCCGCACCGAAATGGTTGAGGGGATCTTCAGAAACAGGGCGCGCCGACTGCTGCAAGATTTCGGCGACTTCTTCAGGATTATCGATGCCGCTGGCTTTGATGAGGGCGGCCACACCCGCCACGTGGGGAGAAGCCATACTCGTTCCTTGGAAAGCCGCAAACACGCTATTACCCGATCGCCCGTCGATGGTGTTCTGCAAGATTCCGCCCGCATCGCCATTTCGAGTATCGCCACCGGGGGCGGCAATATCGACTCCAGCACCAAAGTTGGAGTAGGGGGCTTTCTCGGCAGCAGCATCCGTTGCCGAAACGCCGATGACCCGATCGTAACGGGCGGGATATCCAGCGGCGTTTTGGTTCGCATTGCCAGCGGCGGCAATAATGACGACACCTTTATTGTGGGCGTATTCGATCGCCTCTTTCATCGCCGAACTTTCCCCGCCACCACCGAGACTCATATTAATGACATCGGCATCGTTATCGGCAGCAAATTTAATCGCTTCGGCAATATCGGAAATCGTACCGCCACCGCTAGCCGCGAGAACTTTGAGGGGCATAATCTGAGCTTTATAGGCAATCCCGGCAACGCCGTAACCGTTGTTGGTGGATTGGGCGATCGTTCCGGCGACGTGGGTTCCGTGACCGTTATCGTCATCGGCGGCGGTGCGATCGTTGACGAAATCGTAGCCCTCAACTAACTCCGTTTCTTTCAAATCCGGAACTTGCGTCACCCCAGTATCGATAACGGCAACGGTAATTCCCTCACCGTGAGTTTCTTGCCAAGCGGATTCGACATCGATGTTTTGCAAGTTCCACTGCTTGCTGTACATCGGATCGTTAGGACCTTTAAGGGTCGGACTGATGTTTGCCGTCTCATCGACTGTCCCATCAATTCCAGAACGGGAAGTCTCGCCGATCGGTTCTGGCAGTCCGTAGGTATAATTGGGTTCGATATATTCGGTCAGATCGGCAATCTCGGATTTGCGCAAACGATCGAGCAATTGGCGATCGCCCCGAACCACGTAGAGTCGATCGCTTGCCGAAAATTCGCTATTCAATCGCGGACTGACATCATATCGATCGGCAATATCTTGCAAGGTGCGATCGATTCGATCGGCCGGTATATCTTCCCGGAAATCCAGGACTAACGTATCGTAGGTTCCTCGGGCGGCGAGTCCTTGAAAATTGAACAACGCCCAACCTAACCCGATCGAGAACAAACACGCTAACAAAAACTTTTTCATTGCCACCTTCTGTGCATCGCGCTACGTTGAGGGCAAGCATTGGGGTTCGAGAACTCAGCGACCGAGCGATCGCCACCCGATCTGACAATATACTCGTGTTTGGGATTGCCGACTCCGAGACCTAAATGCTTTCCAGTACAACCGATTTAATACAAGTTATATATAACCTTAGCTCATTTGCGAGAAAACAGACGCTTGCCTCAACAGATGAGTGGAAGAGTCGGCAATCGGATCTTACTTCTGCTCAATGGGTACGACATCGGCAACGGGTTGATGAGTACTTCACCTGCCTCGACGGATATCTTTAAAATCTGACCGATCTCGTTCGTTTCAAATGAGATATTAGTTTAAATAGGATTATATTTTGAGTTGATTTGAATTTTCTACTCAATATCGATCCTGTCTTTCGTGAGTTTTAGTTACTCTAAATCTATTTTTATCCTCAAATACAAAATTAAGTTGAGAGCAAAATTCTCGCGATTGAAATATAGAAAATATAGTTCTTAATCCTTAAAGCTTGGCATAAACCATCAAAACTGACTAAGATGGAATCGTTGAGAAAACGAAACTTTTAGCAAGCATGAAAGTTAAATCTGCATTTGCAGCGATGGCGACAGTCCCGAGGGATGCAACCATTGCTGTTTCTAGCTTTACAGAGGATTCGGTTCGTACGGGAGAAAGCGTTAACACCGATCTCGATCGTCTTGTCAAGAATCGGAATAGTCAAAAGCGTATTGTGTCCTCGATCGAGCGCCCGAATGAGAATACATTTCTTACCTTCGATCGTTACGATATGAATCAGTGGCAGGTAGAAAATTACTGCACTTATTCTTCCCAAAATAAAGGTACTCAGGATCTGCTCAATTATGTTTAACCCGAAGCTCGACATCCGTGCTTCAAACTTAGGTGTGTAAGAAAAATAATATCGACTCGATCGATATTGACTTGTTTTGAAAAACTACAGAATTCTGTAGTTTATTATTACAAAACCCATTTTATTCTTGAAGAGTAAGGTGGGTTTTGTTATGTATATCATTTAAGTCAATCGAGTCAATTAATAGATTGCTAATAAATTTGGACTATTAAAAACTAAAAGTTTTTCTGTTATGTGATAGAGAAGCTTAAAAAAGAAACAAGCATTCCCCGCTCTTGGACTGGAATTCAGGCATTTAAACTAACAGAGAATTTTGTATTATGTATTTTTCTGAAGGTCGATCTGCTGAAAGTTACATTTTAAATGTAGAAATAGTAGTGCAATAAAAAAAAGTTATTTTAAATACAGAAATGATGTAAAAATAAAAATTCTATAAAATTGAATGAAAACGATGTGGCACAACTTCTAAAAAATAGTTAAGATCGTGCCGTTGCAAGTACGTAAATATTTATCGCAATGAAAATCCAATCCACATTTGCTGTGGTCACTGCCTCTCTAGCAACTGTTATGACTGCTGTCCCGAGTTTTGCGATTGACTGGGTATATATGGGACAAGCTTCTACTGGAGAGGCGGTTTATGTCGATCGCGATAGTCAAGGTCTTGGAAGAACTCTAAACTCAGTTAGTTTTTTCTATAAACTTGACAATGAAGAATTTTTGGCTTTTGGCGATTGTGAGGCGAATACTTGGCATGTTGAGGGTTATGACACATATTCTCCTCAAAGTGAAGGAACTCAGAACATGATGGATTATGTCTGTCAGTAAAGACGGAATCTGAGTCTCTAACTTAGGCAAGCCTGACGGCACAGATCGACTCGAATAAGATTATATTTCAAAAACTATATCGATCGTCATTAGACTGTGGGAAAGTCCTCATTCACTTGCGAAAGTAATTGAATGGGGATAATTGTGTTTAGTATTCTTGAAGCTTATTCGAGTTAATCTATTTTAGACTGGATAGGAAATTCTTGCAGATTATACAGTACAAAATATTAAGTTATTTGCAGTTTTTTACATTGCGAATTTCATAAAATATGGCTAAAATAAATTTGTTGCAAGCACACACTTTATCTAGTATGAAAATCAAATCTACGTTCGCTGCGGTCACTGCATCTCTCGCAACTTTTATTGCTGCTGCTCCTAGTTTGGCTACCTACTGGGTGTATATGGGAGAAGCTTCTACCGGAGAATCCGTCTATGTCGATCGCGATAGTATTGCTAAAGGGCAGGGCAGTCAAAACTACGTTGTTAGCTTTACCTACAGCCTCAATGAAGAAGAATTTATTGCCCTTGGCAATTGTTCGTCTAATACCTGGTATGTAGAAGGTTACGGTACTTATTCACCTCAAAGTGAAGCCACGCAGAATATGATGGATTATGTCTGCGAGTAAGCTCGAAACTTTTACTGCAAACTGAGATGCGTAATAGAAATCATATTAGCTCGATCGACATTATATTCTGAAAAAACTGCTCTTATTGCAGTTATATTGTGGGAAGTCCCAACCCGATCCTATTATCGATCGGGTTGGGACTATTTTCGTAAGCATTTAACTATCAGCTTGTGGCGATCGAGGATAGTTTTTCTCGACAAATAAGATCGCCCGATCGCGAATTTCCAGATCGTTTTCTCCCCCCAATTCCCCATCCAAAATTGCTGCGGTTAGTGCCTCTAAAATTTGTCGGAAGTGGGGACCGGGTTGATAACCCATTTGTTGTAAGTCCTTCCCACTCAACGGAGCCGAAATGGACTGCCATCGGGTGAGGTACTGCCAGAGGGGATGCCGGATCGATCGCGGACTGGTGACGAGGACTAACCACAACTCCCGACAATGGTAAGATTTCAGGCAACTGACCACCTGGCTGGGTCGATCGCATTTCGGTAGGGCTGCACCGAGGGTTTGTTGCAGGCGATCGAGGTTTTTCAGGCGATCGATACTCTCCTTGGGTAATTGAAGGTTGCAGGCGACAGATTCGCGGAATTCCGGGGCGAGATTGGCGAGGATGGCTTCTAATCGAATTAACCAAAGACTCGGCCAGAAACTGGGTTTATTCGGGGAATTCAACCGCTTCCAGACGCGAGACACCCACCGCAACCGCCACCACAGGCGATCGTCGAGAGATAGGCTCGGATGGAGGCATTGCAAAGCATTCAGGGCCGCCAGTTTTTCGAGGGCTGCTTGCCAGTAGTCCGCCCCGAGGGTGTAGCGCAGTTCCGCTTTCATGCGCGTTTGCAAGGCGGGAACTTTTTCGAGGCGGGCGAGGGTATCAGCGTAAATACCACTAGAAATTGCCTGGTGAAGTAGGTCTTGGGTATCGGGAGCGAACTCGAAGCCGAACCGCACCGCAAATCGCGCCCCCCGGTACATTCGCGTCGGATCGTCGATAAAACTCTTGTCGTGGAGAACCCGCAGGTGTCGGTGACTCAAATCGGTCAGTCCGTCGAAGAAATCGAGCAGTTCGCCGCGATCGGGTGGTGTGAGGCGCACGGCAAAGGCATTCACCGTAAAATCCCGACGAAACAAGTCCTCGCGAATAGAACTCGCCCTGACTTGGGGATTTGCGCCGGGATGGGCGTAGGTTTCGGTACGGGCGGTGGCAAAATCGATCGAAAACGAGGGAAATCGATCGTCCCCTTGCCAAATCAGCGTCGCCGTCTGGAATTGAGAGAATACCTCAACGCGAGTATTGGGATAGTGGCGTTGCAGGGCGTTCGCCAGTTCGATTCCCGCCCCCGACTTCGCCGCATCGGGAAAACGATCGACCGTCAAATCGATATCGGGCAAACGCAAGCGATCGCCCCGCTTCTGGGTCTGGTCGAGTAATAATAAATCTCGCACGATGCCGCCGACGATGTAGAGATGCCACTGTCGCGCGCGGGCGAGTTCTGCGGCGCGATCGAGAACTTCCCAGAATTCCGGGGCAAGGCGGTCGCGCAAGCGGTCGAGAAGGCGATCGGGGTTCAAGAGTTCGATCTCGGTCAACTCCAGTTTAATTGCGTGAAATTCAGTTAAACAAAGTGCGTGGGGACGAGGGCCTGTCGGTCGCGGCGAATTTCGAGAATTTGATTGCGATCGCCGATAATGGCCACAGTCGGACTATGGTCGGCAATTTCTTCAGAGGTTAGCTGCCCGTAGGCCATAACGATAACCCGATCGCCCTTCGCCCCCAGTCGGGCCGCTGCCCCATTGAGTTCTACGGTTCCCGAACCCGCAGAAGCGGTAATGGCATAGGTAATCAGCCGTTCTCCATTGGAAATATTGACCACCTGTACCTGTTCGTAAGGGAAAATTTGGACGGCATCTAACAAGTCGCTATCGATACTGATGCTGCCGGTGTACTCTAGGTTCGCTCCGGTGAGGGTGCAGTTGTGCAGCTTGGCAAGCAAAAACGATCGGTGCATGGAGTTAGCCAAAATCGGTCAGGGGATATGAGGGTATTTTAAAACAGGTTACGATCGTTCGCGCTTGCGTATCCGTACCCGATCGTACAGAGCATTTTCGCCAACCTCGATCGACCCCTTGCTTCGAGATTTAGAGATGGTTCGTTTAGAGAGTCGATCCTCGAGTTTCCGATTCTCAGACGTTCGGCACACCCGGCGCGATCGCGTTCTCTGGGGAATTTCGAGATCGGGAATATGTGATATAAGTTGCTAGCATACCAACATGTATCGAACATCTATCGAACCCAGAGCAACCGATGCCGAAAGGTAAAAAAGGATTCCAGCCCGGAAATAAATTCGGTGCAGTGAGAATGAGCGATCGAAAACTGGCAACCCGACCGATCTGCTTTAAACCCTATGCCGACCAATGGGAAAAATTGAGGGGAATTCCCAATCTGGTACAGAAACTCAGAGAGTATGCCGATTGTTTGATTGAGGAGACCGAAGAATCTGGGCAAGATGCCAAAGACACCTGACTCGTGTCCTAGATCGCGCCCAGATTTTGATGCAGTGGTTTCTAACCCTTGCTCGCGGCTTTAATGCACTCTTCAATGAGCGGTGCAACCTTATCGAGTCCTTTCCAGCCGAGAATTTCCGTTTCCTTCTTCTCTAAATTTTTGTAAGTGCTGAAAAACTCAGCAATCTCATCAAGGCGATGGGCGGAAATGTTTTCGAGAGACGTAATCGTTTTGTAGCGCGGATCGCTATCGGGAACGCACAGCAGTTTTTCATCCCGATCGCCGCCATCGATCATTTCAAGCATCCCGATCGGACGTGCGGTAATAACGCATCCGGGAAATGTCGGTTGGTCCATCAATACCATACCATCTAACGGATCGCCATCATCAGCAAGGGTATTGGGGATAAACCCATAATCGTAGGGATACTGAACCGAAGAAAACAAAACCCGATCGAGTGCAAAGCACTGCATATCTTTATCGTACTCGTACTTGTTCTTGCTTCCTGCTGGAATCTCGATTAAAACATTCACAAGACCGGATTTCGGTTGAGCTGGAATCAGCGATAGGTCCACAGGCAATCTCCAAACTTTAAACTCGATTTAACCATACCGATTTCTGTCAGGGTCTTTTTCCACAACAGATATCGATCGGCTCGGAAGCGATAAATCTGACTGTCGATCGGCATCCGAACACACCGCATTATTTTATCTTAATGTGGGAGCGTCGGAAGCTGAAGGAATTTGGGAAGACGTGGAGATGGGGGGGAGAAGATGACGCGGAGACGCGGGGACGCGGAGAGGGGAGATGAGGGAGATGAGGGAGGTGAGGGAGATGGGGGAGGTGAGGGAGAAACGGGGGAAACGGGGGAAACGAGGGAAATGGGAGGAGAATGAATGAAAGATACGCGCATTCTTCCTTGTCACCTTGTCACCTTGTCCCCTTGTCTCCCCCATCCTCCCAAGCCCCGAAGCTCCCCATTCCCCATTCCCCATTCCCCATTCCCATTCCCATGACTGTCACTGTTCACAAACTCCAAATCGCTCTCGATTCTGAAGCCTCTACCGTCCAGTCAGCACTGACCCGCCTAAGTCTGGAAGCCGATACCCAAACGACGGCGGGATTGTGGCAACTGTTGCAAAGGGTCGTACGATCGCTACTCGAGCATACGCACTTTTGGACCCACGCCACCACCTTCTCGCGCACCTTTGAGGAATCCAACGAAGCCCAAGCGTTTTTCGACCTCCTGTCCGTTGAAGAGCGCAGCAAATTCAGCGCCGAAACCCTAACGAACATCGACGGCTACATCACCCAAACCCCGCCACCAGCAACTATTGAGAGCGGGTCGCCCGCCTACATTGTCGTCACTCTCCTGGTGGGAACCGATGGCGATTGGCTGCGATGGGATCGAAGAGACGACACCCCACTTTCGACTTCCCAGCTCACCCAGCAGCTTGAGACCCTCGCTCGAATGCCCGCAGAGAGTTTAGCGATCTTGGAACTGCTGTGGAGTCCGCAAACCGCAACGGACAGTTTGAGTGCCGAGGAGATGAGCGCGCAGTATGCAGACCTCCTGGAAATCGTCTGAGGAGATCGTCTAAGAAATCGACTCGATCTGGGTTCCGGCTTGAGGATTAACCGAAACCGCAGAGGTTTCCCGATCCAAGGGCAGCACGGGAGGAGCAGCGGGAACCACCTCGCGAGTGACGGTAACTTTGCGGCTTTCACGCTGAGTTTGCATCTCGACGGAGATCGCCTCGACTTGAATATCTAAGGCACCGTGAGGAATCGCGAGCGGGGTAATAATTTCGACCCGTCCGGGTTCGGCTGGTAAGAAATCCGTCAGCCACAGCGGCCCGGCGAGGAAGGTCTGATTCTGGCGATCGTACACCCACAGCTTGACGAAGATGCGCGGTTGCAGGTGAGGTAACTTGACCCGCATCGAGATCGAACGCCCGGAGGTCAGTTTACCTTTGGGAACGAGCAGTTCTGGGGCAGGAACGGGTTGGTCTGGGGGCAGTTGGAGCGTTTGGGGAATTTCGGGAGGAACGAGCTTACCCGAACGCACCGCCAAGGGAAGGTCGTCGTCGAGCACGATCTCATCGGTATCCCAATCGACAATGCTGCTTTGAGAACTTTGGGCATAGCGTTTGTCGGATTCGAGGGCGAAGGGATTCTGGCTACCTTCGATCGAATCTCCAGAAAACCATTCCGAGAGTTCTTCATCTTTGGCCATGTGGCTGAGGCGAGACGTGAGGCGATCGTTGGGATACAGACCCGAACTCGCAAAATTGACCGGACTCGATCCGTTGGAGTTCCCGGAATCTGCGAGTGGGGTTGCACTCGAGGAAGTTTCAGCAGCGAGAGTATCGGCAGCAGGGGAATCAGCCGCAGGCAGGGGATTCTGGAGCGGTGCATCCGGTTGGGGGCGATCGCTCGCAAAAGGTAAATCCAGACCTCGATCGCGACCCTGACGAGAGACTAAGTTTTGGAGTAACGGCGGTAGACTCTTGGCCTGGTTGGCCGATAGCGATGTCGCTCTCCAGGGAGCGATCGCCGGATTGACGGCTGTCGCGGGCATTTCAAATGCCGATCGCGCTTCGATCGGGGTGATCTCTTCCGCATCGATCGCTGCTTGCTGTGTCGATTCATCCACGGCATCGAGCAATCCTTCTAAGGTCGCCATCACGGTAAACGATCGAGCCGCGAGCACCGTCGGTTTCATATCGCAAAGGACGATTTCGCCCAAAATTAACCGAGTACGGCGTTTTGGGGGCAAGGAGACAGAGTAGCTGAAGTCGAAGGGAGAGGTTTGAGGCGGGAGAATCCGCTGGACGAGGGCAACCAATTGACCGGTTTCGGGGTTGCGCAGGCGAATTCTCAAGTGCAGTCCGGTCAGGGGATCGCTGGTTGTCGCTCGAATTTGTCCGGATAGGGTCAGTTCCGTTTCCGTCCGATCGAGACTGTAGTCGTCGCGCTCTAACTGCAACTGATAGGAGAGGGGGAGTTCCGGTGGGGTCACCTCGGGTTCTGGGGTTTCTTCAATCGGGGCGATCTCCTTGGGGAGGACGCGCAACTGCACCGCATATTGCCAATCCGATTCATTTTCAGACCCCTGCCCCGAACAGCCCAGAGTCCAGGTTCCCGCTTTAAACTCCGTATAGGGCAAGACGATCGCTACGCCTCGAGCATCGGTCTGTTTCGAGCGTTTTTGCAACCGGGGTGGAGAAGCCTCTGAATCGGGAGAGTCGTAGGCGATCGCAATTTCGACGGAGGTATGCGGGCGATCGCTGCGGGCGATGACTCGATAGCGACCCTCTAAAATTTCCGTCGTGCGAGATTCTAGAGGCAGCCAAGCCACATCGCCTTCTTGCTGTATCAGAAATTCCCAATATCTCATGATGATTTCGAGTAGGGGCCACACCAATCGTGGCGGTGAACGGAACTTGCCCCGCAGTTGCCACAGGTCGATCGCCCATCGACTGCTAAGGTTCCACTACATTTTGCCATCTCGTCGGGATTTTATTGCACGACGGTATCGAATCTCTAGGGAACGGGGGATGAGATGGTGGGACATATTGGTAGCTCGAGTGCGTGTATGCTGTTTACAATCAAGAGAATTGCATTGAGCCGAGTCGAACATTGTCAGGGTTTGACCGATCCATCCTCAATCTCTCCCGAACGATCGAGGGAACAGAATCGGCAATCGTACGAGCGTCCCGTGCAAATATCTTCCTCGCATTCTTCAGCCTTGCAGACTTAGAACAATCCACACTCGAGTATTGAGATCGATCTTTCTTGACAAAGCAATGCGCTTATTAGGTACAAACTATCGAAAACTCAGATATGCGATCGCGGCGGGGTATTTAGTGCCGATCGGATTGTCTGTCCTCTCAGCAATATTCGTGTGGCGAAATGTCAAAACCGTTAATCGCATCTCGAATACGTTGCAAGCAGATGTGATGATTTTCGAGAAAATTACCCGACTCGCCTTGAGTGTAGAGGAATCGATTCAAGCGACGAAACACTACCTATTAGTCCGAGATCCAGCGGCGATCGAGGCTTACGAACGGGGCTTCGAGGAATTTCTCACCCTCTCGGAGATCCTAGAAACGAGCGTTGAAGATCGAACCCTCAATACTCAGTTAGACCTGATATCCGATCGCGTCACCACCCTCGATACGATCGCTCGCGAATCGATCGCCCTGGTACAGAACAATCGAACCGCTGAAGCGGTCGAGCGCTGGACCGATCCAGAAACTCGGACGCAATTAGACCAGCTCAATAGCTCGATCGATGTTGCCCTCGATCGAGCTACCAATTTAGTCGGAGAACTCGAAGATCGCCAACAAGCAGCCCTCGATCGGCTCGTGGTCGTCGCCCTGACTGCCACTGGGTTATCCTTGCTTACCGTTGCCCTCCTCGGTACGGGAATTGCGATTGCCATTGCCAAAAAAGTTAACCAGTCCGCTAGTACCGTCGCTCGATCGGTTTCGGCAATTACCACGGCGATGGAACAGCAAGAACGAGCGGCCACCCAACAGGCGATCTCCGTCCACGAAACTTCGACGACGATGGACGAGTTGGAAACTTCTGCCCGACAGGTGATGGAACAAGTCGAGGCGGCGGCTTCTCGAGCGCGGGAAGTGCTGCATCGAACGGAAATCGGCACTCAAACCGTCACTCGGACAGTGGATGAGATGACGGTACTTAAAGATAAAACTGGGGCGATCGCCCGCCAAATTTTCAACTTGAGCGAGCAGACCTCTCAAATTGGCAATATCTCCACTTTGGTGAGCGACTTGAGCGCTCGGACTCACATGCTAGCGCTCAATGCTGCCGTCGAAGCCGTACGCGCTGGGGAACACGGTAAGGGATTTTCGATCGTCGCGACTGAAATTCGCCAACTCGCAGACGAAAGCAGAAAATCCACCGAAAAAATTAACATGTTGGTTGCAGATATCCAAAGAGCGATCGATTCAACGGTTCTCGTCATCGGAGAAGGAACTCAAAGCGTGGATGCTGGAGTGCAAATTTCTCGCCAGACCTCAGAAGCATTCGTCGATATCCAACAAGCCATTGGCGATGTCGTGCTCAACAACCAACAAATTTCTTTGAATATCAAACAGCAAGTGAGTGCCGTACAACAAGTGGTTGAGGCAATGAATGTCTTAAACGCTTCCGCTCAAGATACGGCTAAGGGCATTACCCAAGTTAAACTCGGAACCCAAAGGCTGAACGAAGCCGCTGCGGATCTCGAAGAAATGGTTTGAGTTGAGGATTCGGGAAACAAGGAAGAATGAGACCTCTTGCATTTATTCTCCCCCAGCTCCCCGAGCTTCCCCCGTTACCCCGACGCGCATTGTTAATTTTTAACTTTTAACTTTTAACTTTTAATTCTTCTCCCCATTCCCTATTTCAATCCGGAAACGGTCTCATCCCAAACGAATATTGAACTAACACAGTGCGGTTACTATTTTGTGAAGATCGGTCTCAAGGGACGGCCCAACCCGAATTTGAAGTCAAGCAGCCGATCGACTCGCAGTGTTATACTGCTACATAACTCGCGCAAATTGGCTAGTGCGATCTCGATCGGGCATGCATCTAATTGGCACGATCTGGGCGTGTCAGACTCCTCAAATATTACATTTGCCATCTAATTCGCTAAGTTTCCAGAATTTACCATCCTGCTTGCGTATAACATCAGAGGCACATTTCGTGTCTGGTGCGAACTTGAATTGCAGCTGACAAGGTTTTATACCGTTTGGGCGGGTTCAATTAGACAATGCTTACCCTTCTTCCTGGCTACCAAATTAGTTATTTAGTCTACGAAAGTACGACTTCTTTTATTTATCAGGGATATCGAGAACAAGACGAGCGCCCGGTCGTTTTGAAAGTTCTTAAGCCCGACTATTGCAATTCGATCGAACTCGAGAGATACCAGCGAGAATATAGTATTACGCGCCGTCTCGATTTTGAGGGGGTTATCGAAGCTTATACCCTCGAAAAATACCAAAATACGTTGGTGATGGTTTTAGAGGATTTCGGCGGTAAATCCTTGAAAGATTTAATCAAAGAGCGCGAGTTTACGCTCTCGGAATTTTTGACGATCGCCATTCAAATTGCCGAGATTTTGGGTCAAGTTCACTCGGCAAGCGTCATTCATAAAGATATCAACCCTTCAAATATCTTATTGTCTCCCGAATCCGGGCAAGTTAAAATCATTGACTTCGGTATCTCTACAGGAATTAACCGAGATCGCCTGCCCGCCCTCAATCCTCAAGGCTTAGAGGGAACCCTACCCTACATGTCTCCCGAACAAACCGGGCGTACGAATCGCACCATTGACTATCGTACGGATTTTTATTCCCTCGGCGTAACCTTTTACGAATTGCTGACTCGAACCCTACCCTTTAAGTACAAAGATGCGATGGAGTTGGTGCACGCCCATTTGGCGATCGCCCCAACTCCGCCTCATCAAGTGCGTCCGGAACTGCCGCAAGCGGTGTCGGAGATCGTGATGAAAATGTTGCAAAAAACCCCAGAAGATCGATATCAAAGTGCTTGGGGGATTCAAGCGGATTTAGTGTTGTGTTTGATGCAGCTCGAAGCAACGGGACTGATTGAAGATCTCGTGCCTGGGGAAAATGACGTTACCCAACATTTTCACATTCCCTCGGGACTTTACGGTCGGGAACGAGAAGTAGACACGTTGATGGCAGCTTTCGATCGTATTGCGGCGAGTACGACGGGTTCGGAGACCGCTTTATGGGAAAATGCCGCAACCCGTCCCGCGCGAGCTTTACTGCCAACGGCTCGGCCGACCACAGAAGTGATGCTGGTTTCGGGGTATTCCGGCATGGGAAAATCGGCCCTCGTGACCTCGATGTACCGACCGGTCGGACAGCGACAAGGATACTTCATCTCGGGAAGGTTCGAGCAACTTCAGCAACATATTCCTTACTCCGCAGCGATCGCCGCATTTGGAGATTTCGTCCGCCAACTGCTCACCGAAACCGAAGCTCAGCTCGCTCGCTGGCGAGAACGGTTGCTCGCAGAACTTGGCGGTCGGGGGCAAGCGATTATCGACGCGATTCCCGAATTAGAACTGATTATCGGCGAACAACCCCCACTGCCGGGCCTGGAACCGGAAGCCGAACGCGATCGGTTTGCTGAGATTTTTCAACAGTTCGTCCGAGTGTCGTGCGCGAGTCGAGACCCGATCGCCTTGTTTCTCGACGATTTGCAATGGGCGGATGCGGCAACCCTCGATCTGATCGAACAGCTTGCCACCGATCGAGACATTCAACACCTCCTGTTGGTGGGAGCCTATCACACCAATGAAATCCATCCCAACCATCCCCTCGTCGGTTCGATCGAGCGATTGCACGATCGCGCCTGTACGATCGAACAACTCGAACTGACCCCGCTAGACCTCGAACCGATCGCCCAATTAATCGCCGATACCTTACATAGTGACGAGAGAGCGGTCAAACCTCTGGCGGCTCTAGTCAAATATAAGACCAATGGGAATCCCTTTTTTATTCGAGAATTTCTGAAGACGCTTTATGCCGAGAAATTGCTCGTTTTTGATGAAGAATCGATCGGCTGGCAGTGGGATATTACCCAAATTGAGGCAATGGGAATTACAGATAATGTGGTGGGTTTAACGATTGCCAAATTACAAACATTACCCGAAGTCACGCAGAAATTGTTAGGGTTGGCTGCGTGTATGGGTAAATATTTCGATCTCCACATTCTTTCTGCAATTTCCCAACAGTCGGTTTCAACCACCTTTCAAGATTTGATGCCCGCCCTGGTGGAAGGGTTAGTCCAACCGACTTCGGATGTCAGTTCGAGTCTATTGAATTCTCGCGATTCTTCCGTATTAATCGCTCAATATAAGTTTTTGCACAACCGAGTGCAACGAGCGGCAAACTCGAGTCTCGGGAGTTTCACCAAAAAGAAGATTCGATTTCAAATTGGCAAAACTCTTTTAGAGCGAGTGCGAGACGATCGCCGCTCGGAAATGCTCTACGAAATTGTCGATCATTGGAATGCCAGCTTTGAGGCGATCGAGAAGAAAACCGATAAAATCAAACTCGTGGCGTTGAATTTAGAAGCCGCTCGCAAAGCCAAAGACGAGATGAAATACGACTTGGCTCTCGAGTATCTCAAAGCCGGCATTCAAAGCTCTCCCGAAGAAATTTGGCTCTCCGAGAGATCCTTGGGATTTGCCATCCATAAAGAACGAGCTAAAGTTGAATATTTAAGTGGCAATTTAGAACAGTCGAAAATCTTAGTTCGCTACTTGTTAAATCAAGCCAAATCGCCCATTGAAAAAGCCGATTTTGAAAATATTTTAGTCGCCCAATATACCCTAGAGTCAAAATACGATCGGGCGATCGAAATTAGTCTTCAAACCCTCCACTCTTTGGGCATCGAACTGAGCGCGTCTGACCTCGATCGCCAACTGACGACGATGGAAAATCGACTGGCTCCCGGAAAGCTCGATCGGCTCGAGCAACTTCCCAAACTCTCGAGAATCGATATCGCCACGGTGATGAAATTGCTCCGAAGTTTGGCTACGGCTGCATTTTTTGTCGATCGACAACTCTTTGCCAAGGCAACCCTGAAAATGCTCGAGTTATCCCTCGAATATGGAGAAGCCAAAGAATCGAGCGTCGCTTGCGCCTCCTACGGCATTTTACAAAATACGATCTGGCAAAATCCCCGACGGGGTTTGACCTTCGGCACCTTAGCCGCCAAATTGAGCGATCGGGCAACAACATCGGCTCAAAAGTGCGAAGCATCGATGAAACTCGGTACGTATCTGATGCCGTGGGTTCAACCCCTACGCAATAGTCTGAGCGTGTTTGAAGTCGGCTACCGGGCGGGGATCGAATCTGGAGCGCTGCAATTTGCCGGTTATACCCTAGCCTACAAACTCTTAACGCTATTTTGTGCTGGGACGAATCTCGGTTACATTTTATCGGAAATTCCGAAGATGTTAGACGTTTGTCAGAAAGCTCAAAATACCTGGGCGATCGACACCATTTTAGGTTTGCAGCTTCCCCTCTTAAATTTGTGCGGGCAAACTCCAGATGCGTCGGAATTTACCAGCGCTCAAATCCGCGACGTGGATTATGTAGAAACCTGCGAGTCCCATCAAAGCTTGGCAGCGATCGCTCTGCTGTCGATTTACAAGTTGCAAGTCTTTTATCTGTACGGCAACTATCCGGCAGCATTAGAGTTGGCGGGCGTTGTCCAACAGGATCTTCAAGCGATTGAAAGTACGATCGCGATCGCCGAGCATCAGTTTTTCTACGGACTGACGCTCGCCGCCCTCTACCCATCAGCAAACCCCGCGCGGCAGCAAGAATACCAGCAAATTTTAGATCGAATTCAAGCACAACTCGAATACTGGACGAGCAATTGTGGGGAAAACTTCGAGCATAAATTCTTGCTCTTATCGGCGGAGATGGCTTGGATCGGCGATCGCCAACTCGAAGCCATCGATCTGTACGATCGCGCCATCGCCTCCGCCCGAGAAAACGAATTCATCCAACACGAAGCCCTCGCCAACGAACGGGCCACCCAATTTTGGCTCGCTCGCGGAAAAGAAAAAATTGCCAGTCTGTACTTAAATGAAGCCTATCGCGGCTACCAACGTTGGGGAGCCTCGCGCAAAGTCGAAGCCCTCGCCACCGAATATGCTTACTTGCTCGCGCCATCTCCGATTCACGGCAACTTTTCCAACCCCCAGACGCTCAATGGGAACTTGAAGCCTTCCACGACAGCCACATTTAGTTCCACTCGCACCCGTGCGGGATCGCTCGATCTCGCAGCCGTCACTAAAGCCGCCCAGGTTCTGTCTGGGGAAATCGTGCTCGGACAACTGCTCGATAAATTAATGCATACGATCGTCGCCAATGCCGGGGCAACTACGGGCTTTTTGATGCTGCAACGGGAGGAAGGATTAACCATCGAGGCGATTAAAAGCGTGGGTTCGGAGACCGTTGCCTTGCAACAATCGATTCGAGCCGACAGCAGCGATCGGTTGCCCCTTTCGGTGATTAACTACGTGGCCCGCACTCATGCCAATGTCGTCTCGAGCGATCCGGCAACCGAATCGGAATTTGCCACGGATTCTTACATCCAGTTACACCAACCCAAGTCCATTTTGTGCGCGCCGATTCAAGGTCGGGGCAAGTTGATCGGCATTGTCTACCTCGAGAATAACGTCACCTCTGGAGCCTTTACCAACGAGCGCCTCGATGTTTTGATGCTGCTGTGCGCTCAAGCGGCGATCGCCCTGGAAAACGCCCGTTTGTATCACGATCTCCAACAGTCGGAAATTCGGGAGCGCGATCGCGCCGCCCAATTAAATCAATCGTTAAAAGACCTCAAAGAAGCCCAATTAAAACTCGTTCAAGGGGAAAAAATGGCAACCTTGGGTCAGCTCGTTGCCGGGGTCGCTCACGAAGTTAACAATCCCGTCGGCTTTATTGCGGCGAATATCAGCCACGCTCAAGGATACATCGAAGATTTGAGAAATTTGATCGAACTTTATCAAGAAACGTATCCCGATCCCGATCCGGAAATTATCGACGAAATCGATAGTATCGATCTCGAATTTTTACTCGAAGACTTGCCGAAAATTATCGGGTCGATGAAAGTGGGAACCGATCGTATTCGGCAAATTAGTAAGTCTTTGAGAACCTTCTGCCGCAGCGATACGTCTAATAAAACATCAGTGGATATCCACGAAGGAATTGACAGTACCCTGATGATTTTGAAACACCAATTAAAGGCTAATAACAAACGTCCGGCGATCGAAATCCTCCGAGATTACGGCGATCTGCCTCCGGTGAATTGTTATGCCGGACAACTCAATCAGGTGTTTATGAATATTCTCGCCAATGCGATCGATGCTTTTGAGGAATTGAATCGAGATCGAACCTACTCGCAAATCGAGCAGGCCCCCAATCGCATTAAAATTAGAACAAAACTCAACGAAATGGAAGACCGGGCGATCGTGCGGATTGAAGACAACGGACCGGGGATGCCCCCAGAAGTTCGCCAACAAGTCTTCGAGCATTTATTCACGACAAAACCTGTCGGTGAGGGAACGGGTTTGGGACTCTCAATTTCTCGGCAAATCGTGGTGGAAAAACATGGAGGTCAGTTAACCTGTTCTTCCGAACCTGGGGAAGGAACTCAGTTTACCATCGAAATTCCCCTCTCCTAAAAACTAAAAACGCCCGCAAATCGTGCTGCGTTCGGATGTAGAATATCTGGCAACGCTCGAAACAATCCGCGCGATCGAGCGCCAGAAGAAGGTGGCTCCTCAAGTTATCCACAGCGAGCGAAAATACGGTAAGCTCTTCTAGCACCTTCTGTAATTCCTCGAAACGAGTGAGGTGTTCTCGGCTCAGTCCCAGCGGGATATCTCTCATCGAAAGGTCTTGGGTTGCATGGTGGAAAGCGCGCGATCGCGTCCCCAAACCATTCTGAAGCCGCGATCGGCATGCCTTCGTCACCGCGTTGTTAAAATATCCACAACCGTGGGAAGGAGTATCTACCTTGGAGGCCAATCAATCGAAGGATTTCGATCGAGAAGACGATCGAATTTTATTTGCCAAGGAAACTGAAGACTCAGATGCGATCCAAGACCTCGACGAACGACCTTGGAAAGTTTTGATTGTCGATGATGAGGAAGAAGTTCATAAAATTACCACCCTCGCTTTGCAAGACTTGACCTTTGAAGGTAAGCCGCTGCGATTTTTGAGTGCTTATTCTGGAGAAGAAGCAAAACAGCTGATTCGCGCTCACCCGGATACGGCGATCGTGTTGCTCGATGTAGTGATGGAAACGGAGAATTCGGGACTCGAAGTGGTCGAATACATCCGCAATATTTTAGGAAACCAACTCGTGCGGATTATTCTGCGCACGGGTCAGCCGGGACGGCTTCAAGAGAATTTGATCGTTTTAAAATACGATATCAACGATTACCGCACTAAAACCGAACTCACCGTCCAGAAGTTATTTACCACGGTGGTGACTTCTTTAAGAACTTTTAGCGTTTTAATCGGAATCAGCTAAAGGGTGCTTTCGCTTTCCCATTTCCCACCTCGGGTTCCCATCCCTCAAGCAGGAAAAAATCGCTCTAGCCGCACCAAACCCGTCAAACCAGCGATTCTAGACCGATCTGCGTCATTGCCTCCTCTCGACTCGTGCGACTCAACCGCTCGATGGTGCGATCGAGCAATTCGCATCCCGCTTCAACGGTTTCCGTGTGGCTGAGTCGATCTCGCAGATCTCCAGCTCCGGCGAACCCCTTACAGTACCAGGCGAGGTGCTTGCGAGCTTGTCGGATTCCCCGTTCGCCTTTATATTCCCACAAACCTTGTAAATGTTCCCGCGCGTATTGCAGTCGTCGGATGGGTGTCGGTGGGGGCAGTCGCCGACCGGTTTTGAGAAAGTAGTCGATCTCCCCAACTAAAAAGGGATAGCCGAGGGTGCCGCGAGAACACATCACCCCATCGGCCCCGGTTTCTTGCAAACAGCGCACGGCCGACTCTACCGAGACGATATCTCCATTGGCAATGACAGGAATGTCGATCGCCTCTTTCACCCGGCGAATCCACTCCCATCGAGCCTCTCCGTTATACCCTTGAGCGCGGGTGCGAGCGTGAAGGGTCAACATGCTGGCTCCCGCATCCTCCATCCGACGGGCAAAATCGAGGATATTAATTTCACCGTCGGACCAACCCAAGCGCGTTTTCACCGTCACCGGCACCGAAACCGCATCCTTAACGGCTCGGACGATGGCTTCGGCAACTTCCGGTTGGCGCAACAGGGACGATCCCCCGCCTTTGCGGGTAATTTTGTTCACCGGACAGCCCATATTGATATCGATCGTATCGGCTCCCTCCTCCACCGCCATCTGGGCGGCTTCTCCCAAGAAGTCGGGGCGACAATCGAACAGTTGAATGCTAATGGGGCGTTCGTCGCGATCGAGTTCCATAATTTTGGGTAACTCGCGCACGTGATGCAAGCTGGTGGCATTCACCATCTCGGTATACATCATCGAGTCGGGAGCCAGACGGCGCACCAATCGCCGAAACACCAAGTCGGTCACCCCCGAGAGTGGAGATTGCAAGACGCGACTGTTGACCTCAATATTGCCAATGTTGAGAGGGGTGGCAAGTTTTTGTTCTAGGGCGGGAGAAAGGGCAACCATAGACGGACTTCAAAGATTCGGGAAACTGGATGGCACGAGAGAACACTCAGCGGATGAGTTTCAATCTGTCATCCTAACATTCGCCAGATCGGACGCGCGCACCACCAAACTTTCGATCTCTCTCTCCAGATAGATATGATAACTTCTTTTTTTCGGTAAGTTGGTAACTAGATTGGGTTAAAACATAAAATTTTCAAGTCAATCAATTTAAGACTTGGGGTCGTTAAAATAATTTTTGATACGACTGATTTTTGACGAGTTTGAAATAGAAATAAAAACCCATTTAATTACATTCTAATGTGAAATGCGGTCTTTTCATCTCGTGGCGATCGAAAAAATCCATTTTTTAGTCGATCGAGCCTGAATCTCAATTTATATAAGGAGTACCAAATCATGAAAACCACCAACGAAACAAAGCCTTTTCTCTTTAATCGAGTTGCCCTGAGTAGCCTTGCTTTAGCATTAGGCGCGATCGTCTTACCAGCTTGCTCGACAACGGAAGAAACCGAAGCAGGCGGCGGTGTAAACGTCACAACAGAAGAAGTCGCGAGCGACCCCGAAGCCCTCGACAACCAGCTCGTGACGATTAGATCGGCAATTGTCGAAAAAGTGAGCGATACCTCTTTTCTGGTTGAGGATGAAACACTCGTTGGCGGCGAGCAAATTCTGGTCATCAACACCACGGGCGAACCCTTTATTTTTCCCAGCGATGACGATACTGAAATTCAAATCACCGGCGAAGTGACTCCTTTCGTTCTAGCGGATGTCGAGCGAGAATTTAACCTCGGTTTAGATCCCGAAGTGTATGTCGAATACGAAACCAAACCGGCGATCGTGGCAACCTCTCTAGCGTTAGCTCCCGATCCGGGTGAGATTACCGAAAATCCAGAAGCATTTTACAATCAAAGGATTGCAGTTGAAGGAGAAGTTGACGAAATTCGATCGGCAGAGACCTTTACCCTCGATGAAGAACAGTTATTTGGGGGCGAGGATTTACTTGTGGTCAATCTCAACCCAACTGCTACGATGAAAGAGTCAGAAACGGTAACCGTTACTGGTGTTTTGCGTCCGTTTGTTGAAGCTGAATTTGAAAAAGATTACGAACTCGGCTGGGATTTGAACGTCAAAGAGCAAATCGAAGCCGAGTACTCTGAGAAGCCGGTATTCGTCGCCGACGAAGTATACCCTTCGAGACAGTAATTAGAGTTTGAATCTACCTCCAAAAGGTAGATTTTCGATAAATCGCTCGTCGATCTCTCCAGAAACAGCGATTTATCTACCTCAAGGCAGGTGAATTGGGTGCGATCTCCCCTCTGCCACAAAACTAACCATTAAATCCAAACGACGAATCTAAAGATAAATATGAGTCAGACCCCAGCAGAAACTTATAAAGCCGAACGCACGATTTCCGCTGTTTTTAAAGAACAAGACCAAATCGATAACGTTATCCGCCGCTTGATGGAACGTGGGGTTCCCGACAGTCACATTTCCGTGATGGGGAGAAACTTCCAGTCCACCACTCGAATTGCCGGTTTTATTTCTAAAAAAGACGTGATTCTCGGCGGTTTGAGAACGGGAGCGGTTTTCGGATCTCTGTTTGGTTCGATTCTCAGCCTGTTGACGGGTGTAGGGGTTCTGTTTATTCCCTTTGTCGGTTCTGTGGTGGCTGCCGGACCGATTACGGCCGTTCTCCTCGGTGCGGCTAGCGGAGCGTTAGCAGGCAGTGCGGGAGCGGGTTTGGTATCGGCATTGGCAGCATTGGGTATGCCTGAAGAGAAAGCCGCCATCTATCAAACGCGCTTGCAAGCGGGTGAGTTTCTCGTAATGGTCGAGGTTCCAGCCGACAAGTCGGGAGAATTTCAGTTACTTCTCGAAAGCGCGGGTGGTGAAGAGTTGCACGTGAGCGACTCGATTCTACCTCGCCCCTGTCCCGGACGATGCGGTAGCCCTGAAGATTTGTCTCCAGAAATTCGCTCTCACCTCTCCCCAGAAGCGCAAAAAACATTTATCGATCGCTACAATACGGTATTCGATAAAAGCGAAAACGAAACTCAAGCTGAGGCTGCGGCTTGGGAAGCCATTCATCAAGAATACGAGGAAGATGAAAATGGCGTTTGGTCGAAATCTAAAGCGAAAGCTGGGGTATAAGTCCGACAAGCTTTTCTCAAAAGGAGAGAGAGCATTACGGTTTGAACTCTCTCCTCGACTTGAGTTCTCAAACTCAGTTATTGGATGCAAGTCGTTCTATGAATCCGCGTAAGCATTCAGCCGTCAGCACTTCCATCAGAATTTAACTGAATGCTTGCGAATTTATTCGATCTGAGTTTAACCTCGATCGCAGCTAAGCGATCGACTCAATCTTTTGTATTTTGTTCGCATCTTTTGTTAAAATTTTTCCATTAGCTGTTCCCAGTCTTCGATCGGAGCGGTTTGAACCTCGAATGCAGCCGCATCTTTTTTAGAAATTCCCATTTTAATTTCGGCAACGGGTAAAACTTCATTCAGTTGTAATGGAGAATTACTCAACAATACCCAGCGAACTTTAGAAAGAGAGTTTTCATCGATTTCGCACAGAAAATTGACGTACTTTTTGGCTGGCATCGTTTTTTAGAGTTAGAATAAGTCTGCTATTATTTCAGCAAACTCAAATTAGTTCGAGCATCTATCTCTAGATATAGAGTGATGTCGTTTACCCCAACATACTCCCCAAGAGGCGAAAAAAAGACGATCGCCTCGCCTAAATTTAATTCTAATTCGTTGGTGCTCGATCGAATTTTTTGCTTTAGACCTTTCTTAGGAGATAGAATATGACAACCCCCCTGACCGGAACGACTCTTGTCGATTGTGCCAAAGCCAACGCCAAACAAGGAATTGAAGTAGCAGCCAAACAGTGCGGCTACGGGCAAGATTTAGACCGCTTCAGCCAAGCCCTGACGCAAGCTTGTGACGAGATGGGAATCCAGATTGAGGGATTGAGCGACTTATTAACCCGATCGAATACTCCCTTGCCTCGAGAAGGGGAAGTTATTGCTCCGGATACTCCCTCCGATTTGTAAAATTCGATCGAGAAAAAATTCAGTTTGGAAAACATAAATTGCCAGGAGCGATCGTCAATGACATCGCACTTTTTGTGTAAGCATTCAGGTCTCGACGACGAACAAAAACGATGTAAGGGCGGGTTTAGCAATATCTTGGAAGACTTGCCTAAAGTTACAATCTCATACCCGCCCCTACAGATTGTTACCCTAGCTGTATCTAAAATCCCACCTGAATCCTTACCTTTTTGTAGTTCTCCAATTCTCCAGAGCAATTTCCGAGTTCCCAACTATAAAGTAATTGGCGACTCGACATAAACAGTAGGATCGTTGGACGTAAATTCGATCCCGAAGCGAGCCAGCTTTTTGGAAATCGTATCGTTGGCAAGTTCTAACAATCGCTTTCTCAGCTCGAGGGAGTTCTCGCTCGAACCCAAAATAAAGAACGTGACGCGGGCTTGGGTTAGGTTGTTCTCGGGTTGAATGCTAAAGGCAATTTTGGTGCTGCCCGGATCGATCCCAAATACAGAATCGGTACTTTCGGTAACCACTTCTCGAACCAAAGCCCGATCTTCTTCTTCAAGGTGCCGTCCGAAATCGAGATAGATCATCGCCATCACTTTTTTGGCGCGGGTAAGATTTTCAATTTCTAGGTTAACCAGTGTGGAATTGGGAACGATAAATAAGGTACTTTTACCTGAAGCTCGAATTTTAGTCGATCGCAATCCGATCGATTCCACTCGTCCGAATAATCCTTCTGGGATTTGCTGCGATCTTTGCAAGCGAATATATTCGCCATGTTTGAAGGGTCGATCGAGGTAGAGGACGATCGTACTCAGGAGTTGTTCTAAAATTTTCTGGGCGGCAAAGGCAACGGCTAATCCACCCACCCCCAAGCCGGCAAACAGTCCGAGTAAATTTAATTGTTGACTTTGAGCGTAAGCGAGCACTGCAAGTAAGCCAATCGTTACGTTGATAACTGTCTCGAATACCAGTAGCAGTTCGTCAACTTCCAATCCCATTTTTTTGAGCAAGTCGATGCCGTATATGCGAACCACTTGCCGAAATAATCGCGAGATAAGCCACGCAATACTGAAAATAACCGCTAAATCGAGAAAGGGATTGATAAAATCATAGAAATTGCTATAGGTTTTCAGCCAAACTGACGAAATTGAAATCAGCACGAAGGTTCCGGCGACTCGGAACGGTGCTCGGATGGGGGTAAATAAAATTTTGTAAGCTTCGAGAATCTGTTCGGAGAAGAAACGACCGATGAACCATTGAAAGATATTGGGTGTAAATCGTCCGACGAGGATAGAAACTAACGTAAATCCTAGAAAAATGACGAAGTTGGGAATATCCGATCGATATAACCAACTGTAAATCTGGGTAACGGTCTCGCTAATCTCTGTCATGCTCATGAGTAAAAATCGAAGAAAGATCGAAGAGGAAATCATGAATGAAATGTCAGGGATCGGAGTAACATTAAATAGTAATGGGAGAATCCACATAAACAGTCGATTCTTCTAGATCGAACTCGATGCCACATTCCATCAATTTAACCTGCAAATTTTGATTGGCTAAATTAAGAACTTGGCGGCGCAGTCCCATCGAGACACTCCCCGAACCCAGAATAAAAAAGGTAATTTGGGCTTGAGAGCGACTTTCTCCTTCTAAATTTTCGAGATCGCGAAACTCAACATCCGTATTGCGAGAATCGATTCCAAAAATGTCGCTCGTTCCTCCCACGACGATTTGCCGAATTAACGCTCGTTCGTCTTCTAATATCTGGCGATAAAAATTGAGATAGACGATCGCCATCACTTTTTTGGCTCCCGTGAAGTTCTCAATATTCATTTGAGTTAGGACGTTGTTAGGAACGATCGCCAAGGTTCCTTTCCCAGATGTCCGAATTTTAGTCGATCGCAATCCAATCGATTCCACTCGTCCAAACGTTCCATCGGGCAAACCAATATAATCATCGATCGTAAAGGGTTTGTCTAAATAAATAACAATTCCCCCTAAAAACTGCTCGAGTGTTTTTTGGGCGGCAAAAGCGATCGCTAAACCTCCAATTCCCAAACTGGCGACTAAACCTAGTAAATTAATATTATGAGATTGAAAAAATATAAAGATAGAAACTAAAACAATCGCAATATTTGCGAGAATTTTAAAAACAATCAGAATTTCATTTATTTTACTTCCATTCTGAATGATTGTATTGATGAGGTAGACATCAAAAAACTGCTGCGTGAGTCGAAGGAGAAAAAGAATCCAAGCAAAAGTTAAGAATAAAGCGATCGGAATTTCAATAAATAAAGGAGCTTGAATCGTTACGACATAGCTCTCAAGAAACGTAAAGACAAGAGCTGCTCCTAAAAAACTTAGATTGGGTTCGATCGAAGTTTCATAAATCTGAATAACTGGACTCTGGAAAATTCCTTCGGAGATCGAGCGCCAGAATGACTTTGAGGTGAGAACGATGGAGAGAATGACGATACTCCCAAGCAAGGCAATATTCAATGGAAGTATCCAATTTGAAATCTCCCAGTTTTGAGGAAGAGCATCAAACATAAATTAAGATCCTAAAACTGAACTACTGTTCTTTGACGTTTATCTCCACGCCAAACTATTCGTTCGACTTTTTTCTTCAAGCGAACTCAGAACCACGAAGATCGGCATTCAGAACCCAAAATTATCATCTATGCAACCCCGAACGCTCGATGTCACGATCCTACAGATGACAAAAGAGCGAGGGTCTAACTTAAGCAGTAGCCCAATCGTACGAACTGAAAATTTCTTGCTAGACTCGAACTGATTTTCAAATGACAGTTCCGGAAGTCTAAAGGTGATTCGATTGTCGATCCCCGAATTCTTACTTTATCAATATAACGTGTTTGAGAGGTTTGAGAGAGTAAGCCACAATACATTAACCAACGCATTACTCAACGCGACTCACCCGATCGAGTCCGAACGCTCGAACCCGCCACCCATTTTTCGATGAATGTTCCCATTTAGCCGTTTGCCACGCCTACACCTTTCGAGAAGGTCGATCGCAAGGTTGAGGCTGATTTTCCCGCACTAGCCAGTCTAAGATACTCTCTTCAACCTGCGCCATTTCGAGCAAAACTCCTGCGTAGTATCCAACAATTGCTAAATCGGAGAGTTTACCCATCATCAACTGAGTGTCGGGAGTTACATTGAGGCGATCGCAAAGCATCCTCTCAAATTCAGCAATCCGATCGCCGGGCCACCCCAAAGCAATCAGTCGAGCAAAGCTTGCAGAAGCTTCCCTGAACAACTGACCGGGAATGACCGTAAAATCGCGCGGTTCGGAGTTGAAAGGGCACACGAGAACGTACTTCGCCAGGGAAGTCGCATTCGATTCGTAATCGCAATAGGGAGAACGGCTCAACATCAGTACGCTAGAGCGAACCTCAATGCACTCTCCTCTAATATCGATCGGCTGGCGATCGTACCAAGCTTTGATAATTTTCTCAAACTGCTCGCCTCGAATATTTCGATACGTTCTCGGTTGTTCGATCGAAACCACTAAAGAACCGAGCAAGCGAGCCTGTTTCCCTAACTTCCGAAGACTGCGATAGTTCAGACGATGTACAGAACCCGCCAAACTTTTCCAATCCGAACCAATCAGCGAGAGTGCCATGTCGTAAGCGATTCTCGAACCTTCCCCGAACACGTTCAGAACGGGGAAACTTCGATTTCCGGTCTGTTTTTCCTTGTGCCAAACCTGCAAGCTACCGACAACCCAGCCCATGGTAAAGACGGTCGGGAGAAAATTGCCACCTCGATGCTCCCGAGCGGCACGCACCAACTTGCAAATCGCATCGGGATCTTCAGGGGGTTGCATCGGACAGAAAATAAGCTGTCGGGTAGAAGGATTGAATCGACTGAAAAAGCTCAGCTTTTCCTCTCCTTGCCAAGGCGATTCTTCTGCCGAAATTCGTTTTCCTTCAGGAGTGTAGTACTTTACCGTCTTATTGCGATAATCATCGGGTTCGTCTTGATATTCCTTGAGTACCCAGTATCCATCCTCTTGTTGTCCGTATCCCTCGATCGACTTTCCCGTTCTCGGAGTAGAGGTTTCCGGTGATTCTGACGGTTCGGAAAATCCGGGACTGTAAGAGTTGATTGCTGACTGAGCGGGATACATCACTCGTTCGAGTATTTTAGCCCAATATTCTAAAAGTTTTAATAGCATAAATATATTATATTTCTCTCGATTGAAAAAACAAGTTTTTATGTTTTGGGGTTCAAAGAAGTAACGCTGGCTACAGAATAATGAGCCAGCGTCCCGATCCTATCTATCTTAAGCTAATTCAGCAAATTCAAGAAATGAATTCAAAATCTGCAACTTCAATTGAATTTGAGAGCTACTGAATTATCCGATCTAGTCAATTTTCTCTTTGATGCTGTCTTTAACATCTTCTGTTGCATGTTGCACTTCAGCTTCGGCTTGCTTGGCTTTTCCTTCAGCTTTATCTTCAGGATCTCCGGTGACTTCACCGACGGCTTCTTGAAGCTTACCTTCAACGTTTTTACCTGTAGCTTCTGCCCGATCTTCAATACTCATTAAAGTCAATCTCCTAAACTGATAAAACATTCGGTCAAAACTTTTGATGTGTCTTGGGAATTGACTAGTGAACTTTCACCATCAAAAGATGAACCTGATAAATTGAATATCTAGGTTTTAATGACCTTGATACTAAAGATACGGCAACCATCGATAAAAAGGCTTGTACCTATGGATAGATGTAGAGACTCTATCCATAGGAAGAGATAATCATGTATTGCAACATTACGCCAACATCGATCGATAAAAAATGAAGCCGAGACCGCTCGAGAGTGGTGCTTTTCATCACATTATTATCGGATGCTGCCCGCATTCACCAATGTCCGTGCGGCGTGCGGTGGCTATAAGCCAGATTGAATCGATCGCCTCGTTATGGCGTAGCCGCAACGTCTTTGGGAGTTTCACTCGCCTTTATCTGCAATAACTGCGGCAGGGTAACAAAACGATATCCCTGTTTTTGAAGCGCCTGAATAATTTGCGGCAGAGCTTCCACCGTCGCCGTTCGCGGTCCGCCTCCATCGTGCAGAAGAACGATCGCCCCAGAATGAATCCCCCCAATCACCCGCTCGGCAATTCCGCCTGAGTTCGATGCATAATCGAGACTATCGAGAGACCACATCGCCACCCCGTAGTTATTGCGAGCGGCATAGGCAACTAAGCCATTGGTGAGATTGCCTCCCGGCGGACGGAACAACCGAGTCTGCACCCCTGTTAGCTCTTGTAGGAGATCTGCGGTGCGACCCAGTTCCGCTGCCGCCGTTGCCTCATCGATATTGTGATAGTCATGGTGCCAGGTATGGTTGCCCACGGCATGACCTTCTTCAACCACGCGCTTCATATACTCGGGGTAGACTCGCATGTGACTGCCGACCACAAAAAACGTAGCTGGAACTTCGTACTTCTTCAAAATATCCAACACGTGGGGCGTATCTGGCATCGGTCCGTCATCAAACGTTAGAGCGACAACTTTCTCGCCACTTTGCAGTTCGACTTTCGTAAACGTTTGGCCCTGAAACTGAGTGGGGATATTGTAGCTATTGGCCGGCGCGAAGGCTTTTTCCAATTGCACCAATTGGGCATCGATGGTTGCCACTCGATCGACCACGGTATCTCTAATCGCGGGAACGTCCGTCGGCAGAGGAGTCGTGGGATTTTCCGGTAGGGGTTGCTTGCCTAACGCAAAGAGTTGTTGAGGTAACGGTTGGAACGCCAGCAAAAACGCACTGAGGTGGGCAATACCTGTAAAAATCAAAAGGTTTCGCAGGGGTTGGCGCTTCCGGTTTAGCTGGTTTCGGTATGTCATGGAAGGATCGGTCTCTATCGGTATTGGGGTTGTCTACAGATCGAGGCATCTGTCAACCCAGCTTAAGGGTTAACCTGCATGTGGAAGGCGCGAGGGCGATCGGGTACGGACCCGCTCTGCTCTCGGGGTTAGTTGGGCGAGGTCGGGGGATCTTCGTGTCAGTTCGCAGCGAACGAGGAGCGACACAACGATCCTATTTCTACTATCATCCAAAAGTATGGAGTCAATTCCGTAAAAATGACTATTTTCGATCGACAAGTTATTTCGCTTTCGGGCAAAAATAGCTGCGGCACGGATTGACGAGTTGGGTAGACCTCAGAAGAAACAACTCCGATCGATTGTTTGACTCTGCAACTCGATCGGTCTACACGCGAGCGGGAAGCTCGGAGAAATTGAGCGCTCGGTTTACAGTCTAGTTACATCCTAATAGAGGGTTGGTTGTTCCTCTGGGTCCTTTTATCGCACCGATAGTAAGTGACTTTAACTATGAATAATTTACCTTGTTATCCGAACAATTCTCTATGGAGACCGAAAAATTTTCAGGTTCTATCGATCGCGAACCAAATGACGGCACGCAGACTTAACCATTCATCAATGCCAAAAAATACCCCCGTTTGCCCAATATCGAGCTTAACGAGGGTTACTTTATTAAATACTCAAAAATTGCTACAGGCGATCGGGACCTATGTCTGACCGCTCAAGATTGGGATCGAGCTAGGGGAATTGGAGTAGTCCTCCTCATAAACCGTCAGATCGTCGGGTTTACAACGAGTCACCCAAACGCTAACTCCTTGTGCGCCTTCGTGCTCTAGGTCTTCGAGATAACCGTTTTTAGCATCTTGCGCCTCTTTCTCGCTCAAAAAAGGGCCGAAGTAATACGTACAGGAGGGGGTAACCGTTTCGATCTTGACCCACCAAGCGAAGCCAAAGAAATTTAGTAAATTAATCAAAAATTCTTTCATCGTTATTGTGCCAGTTTATCAACAAACGATAGACAGAAGCGCAGTTCGTGCAATCTGAGGATACTTTACATTTTGTTATACTCTGTTCGATCCATTTTTTCAATCTCCATCGAATAATCTCTCTTTAAGAATGATTTGTTTTGGTCGGCTTTATTGTTCGTCCCGTACAGTTTGGGTTGACATATCAAAATGTCGAGCAGGCCAACGCTGGCGGTAAATTTCGTACAACGCCATGCCTGTAGCCACCGAAACATTCAAGCTCGGTGTTTTGCCCGTCAAGGGAATTGAAATCGTAATGTCGCAGCAACGCTGGGTCAGCATACTCAATCCTTTACCTTCTGACCCCACCACCAACACCATGGGCCGAGGAGTGCGATCGATTTCTCGATCGGAATTACCAAACTCTAAATGGATCGAGCTAGAGGCTTTCTCTGAGAGACCGTAAATCCAGAATCCCGCTTCTTTGAAGGCTTCTAAGGCTCTCGACAGATTCACCACCCGCGCCACCGGAAAGTTGTCTAAAGCCCCTGTGGCGACTTTTTTCACGGCGGAGGTGATACCGACCGCCCGTCGCTGGGGAATCACTAACCCTTGAGTTCCCATGGCTTCACCCGTGCGAATTATCGCCCCTAAGTTATGGGGATCGGTAATCCCATCGGCGACGAGCACCACCGGAGACTCCACTGCCGCGCGCGCGCGTTCGATCAATTCGCCGAGGTTGAAATATTCGTAAGGGGCGACTTGGGCGGCGACACCCTGATGGGTTGCCCCTCCTGTCATCCGATCCAATCGAGTGTATCCCACCTCATCGACGACGGTTCCTCGTGTCTTCGCTTCGGGAAGCAAGGTATGGAACTGGGGAGAGTAGCGCAGTTGTTGGGTAATCCAGATGCGATTGAGCTGGCGCTGATTTTCCAAAGCACTCAGAACGCTATGACGACCGTAAATCAGCTCGGTATCTTCGATTTCGGGTTGGGAGTCTGGAGGAACGTTTTTCGGAGGTTTACCTGCATGAGGGCGACGGCGCTTACCGGGGCTGGCAATCTTCAGGGAATTTTTTTGAGTCGGTTTCCGGCCGGTTTTCTGGGCGGGTTTGGGGAATTGTCGGCTCATAGTCGAATTCTAGATAGGTGAGTAATTCTTGCAAACGTTGGGGATCGGTTAGATATAGATAGCCGACTAGGGTTTCTAGACTCGTTGCCTGTTGGTAAATGCGAGCGCTCACTCGTTTGGGACGACCGAAAGCAGCGTTACGTCCGCGTCGGATAATATCTCGCTCGCGATCGCTCAGGTACGGTTCGAGAGATTGTAAATGTCGAGCTTGAGTTTCAGCTCGAACTTGCTCGACGACCTGACGGTGATAGTCTTGTATCCGTTTGGGCGGCAGAACGTACTGGCTGCGAACGAGCAGTTCGTAGACGGCATCTCCGAGGTAAGCCAACGCCGCCGGTGAAATTTGTCGCACGCGATCGCCGATCGAATCTCCAAAATACACCGCTTCCGGGAAGCTCTGGGGGAGATTTGAAGCTGAATTTTCCGGCGGGATCGCTGACATACCTGAGATTTAGGAGTGGCGAACCCACTCGATCGCGAATTAAGGAAAAAATAAGATTTTAAGGGCTGTGCCTAGAGAATCGAGAATGACAAACTCAAACAACTTACAACCGATGTGATGTTAGAGATTTCTCGTTTCCCAATTTTAAGATCGCACCCAAGGCTTAACCTAAACCAGACTGAAGCCAGCGTGACTGCTCGATCGCAGAATAGCTGGCTTGAATAAAGTACGAGATTTAGATAGTACCGATTTAGTTTTTAGGAACGTTAGAAATTGCATCCTCCACAGAAGGCTGCAATGACAGAAATTTCTCTAAACGAACAAGCTTAACGGTTTGCGTCACCCTAGGGTTGGTGACGATTTGCAAGCTACCGCCGTCGGTTTGCGCTTTTTTCACAAGCTGTACTAATGCTCCCAAGCCAGAGCTATCGACAAAATCGATCTTGGACAAATCCAAGATGAGATGCTTGGGGCCTTCGTCAACACATTTCCCGAAAACTTTCTGGAAACTTGGCTCGGAAAAAGCGTCTAACAAACCATTCAGACGGAATAGCTGGTAATTGTTTGTGACTTCTCGCGTGCCTCTGAGGCTAACAGTCAAATTTAGTGGCTCTGGAATAGCTCCCTCCTTGGCGTGCCTACGCTTCAAGTTGACGGTTAATTATAATAACATGTACCAACTTTGTCTACGTTCGATCGAGAGAGTAACGATGTGAGAAATCGCCTCTGGTAAGAACGGAAAGTTTCTCGCACCCGCGCCCATATTTGACGTACGGGTCGATCGTACCATCATCGCAGGCATTCAGCTATTAGCTGTCACCAGAAAGCTTCAAGAATCTCTTCGTCTCGAGCCGTTGTTTCGATCGTTATCGATCGTGGTTAAAAAGCCACGTGCGATCGATACTTTCACGCCAATGCTTACGCATTATCGGCACAACCCGGAATCTAGGATATTTGAATTCGTGAAGAATTCAGTTCGTCTCGGGTGCGAGAACGATAAGACAAACGCCCGCAAAAATGCGCTTTCGAGCGAACGCTACGCCTTCCGCTACACTTTTAGCCGCGATGCGTTCTTCCGGGTTCGCCAAGAGAGATCGTGGATAATTGAAAGAGAAAAGTGACGTACTCTCTATTGAAAACCCCGATCGCGTATCGAATCGGTTTTTATCGAGAGCCGTTGCCAAAGATCGCCGTTGGCAAACCCAGTGGGAAATTGGCGCGCGCCCGTACGTACACGTTGCACGCTCTTAGAGCAATCTAGGTCTACAAATTCGGTCTACAAATATGGAAGATTTACCTCAATTGTCGGGTTCTGCCACCGTCGTGATGGTCGTTAACGGTTCCCCCATTACGATCGAACTCGATGGTACGAACGCACCGATTACTGCTGGAAACTTTGTCGATCTTGTCGAGCGTCAAGTCTACGATGGAATTCTTTTTCACCGGGTTGAAACAGGTTTTGTCGTTCAAGGAGGCGATCCCCTCACCTTAGATCCGTCTGTTTCATCGGACTTATTCGGCACGGGGGGTTTTATCGATCCCGCAACGGGGGAAGAGCGAACCATTCCCCTGGAAATCAAGCCTCAAGGAGCGGATGCACCTCTAATTAATCAGACCTTTAGCGATCCCCCTCCAGTTTTGTCGAATACGCGCGCTTCGGTCGGGATGGCTCGGTCTTCGGCTCTGGATTCGGCTTCTTCCCAGTTTTTCTTTAACTTAGACGATAACCTGGGATTGGACGGTCGATTTGCGGTCTTTGGCAACGTCACCAGTGATTTTGGGGTTGTCGAACAGATCGCCATCGGCGATCGCATCGAAATGGCACGGGTCACCGATGGAATCGTTTCAACTCGGGTGTCTCAAATCGTCACGGACTCGACATTGCTCAATCGCTATATCAACCAACTCAATGCCGATAGTCTGCCCCTGGGGTTTGGTTTTGCCTCTGATGGCGATGACACGGTGGAAATTACCGCAGAATTCAACGTCCAAAACCCCAAGGGAATACAGCTATTAGGGGGTAACGATATCGCCGTGGGATCGGCATCGAACGACGCGATTTATGCCAATGAAGGCAACGATATGCTCCAAGGTCAGGGTGGCGACGATCGACTCTGGGCCCTCGATGGTGATGACTCGATCGAAGGCGGCCTCGGTAACGATATTACAAACGGAAATATTGGTAACGACAATATTGACGGTGGCGCGGGGGATGATTTTCTCCGAGGCGGCAAAGATAACGATGTTTTGACCGGAGGTGAGGGAAATGATTTCCTCATTGGCGATTTTGGTTCGGATGTCTTAATTGGCGGCACCGGTGCAGATAGCTTTATCTTGCGAACGGAAACAGAATCGGGAGGGCAAGATCCCGAGGCGGTCGATCGCATCGTCGATTTTAACGCGACCGAAGGCGATCGGATTATCGTTGCCGGGGCGATCGAATTGTCGGGGATCGAGTTTGTGGCCCTAGCCTCCGATACCCTCATTCAAGTGACCGGAGGCGATATTTTAGGTCGAGTTCAAAACGTAACTCCCGATGTCGTGCAAAGTGCGACTTTGACGGTGAGTGGCGATGATATCGGTTTGGGCATCGGCTAATCGGACAAAATTCATACCATAGTGACGACATCGCTTGAGACCGCAGTCGATCGGGCAAAATTCACAAGTTTTTCATAGTTACTCGATAGGCTTTTAATTAAGCAACCAGGTGGTGCTGATGACTATGAAAGGTGTGGAGAAGACAATGATTAGATTTGTCCGAGAACGTTTTGAGATGACTTCGACTTCCACGGTATCGATCGTTGGGCTATGCCTTGGTTTAGGGCTTGCCGGACTGACGGCTGTCGGGACGAACGATGGGAGTTTAGGTATATCGGAGATCGAGCGCGAGCAGCAGTGGTTGCTCGTGGATGCCGAACGGGATGAGGGGGAACCTCGCCGCCCTGGAGATGGAGTAAATCGCTTTTCTTAGGGTTTCGACTCCCCCTGTCACGACTCGAACAGAGGCTTTAAGTCCATTTCTCTGAGTATCCCTGAGATATTTTGTTTTGAGTTTGAGTCGATATCTAATCAGACGAGAGACAAGAGTATTCGATCTCATCTCCTTTTTTCGTACAGCGACTTGCAATCGTCTTTGAGTCAGAACTAAAAAGCTCAATTCTACAGTAGCCTTACTCGATCGTCAGTATTACCTTACAATTTTGCAATTTTCGATGGTCCGATAATCTGTTGAGACTGTCGAAAGTTGCAAAATTCTTTACTTTAAAGATGATTTTCGCGAATTGCCGATGCTGGCAAGCTAAATTTAATCCGGATCGCTTTGAATACACATTCGGTGTCAATTTGATTTTGTCAAAACGAACGAACTGTCAGCTCTTCTTTAGGTTTAATAATTTTTTAGCTCTAAGTCGAAAATTGTAACCGCCACGATCTATCGAAATCTCGATAAAATTTCCCCTAAAATAGAGCATAACCTCTAGAAAGATTTTCACAGATCGTGGCAGGAACGAATCAACTATGAGGATCGAGGATCGAGAACTTCGGATAACCTTTCGAGATTCGAGCGAGGAACATTTACAGAAACTCAACGATGGATTGTTGTACCTGGAAAATCATCCAGAGGATTTAGCGCAAATTGAAGTCCTGGTACGAGAAATCCATACTCTCAAAAGCTCGGCGGCGATGCTAGAACTCAAAGATATCGCCACCATTACCCATCAAATCGAGCATATCTTGGGAAACTTAGTCTCGGGAGAACGGACGATCTCCTCACAAATTGTCGATTGTCTGGGAGTGGGGTTAGATGCGATCGGCAAACTCGTTCGCGAAGCCGTTACGGGAGAACCATCGGGTGTTAAAGCATTTTACGTTCTTGCTGCTTTGATGGGGGTCGGCAAAGCTCAAACGACCCGCGATCCGACCGACGCATCTCCAGAACCCGAACCTCTGCCCGACTCCACAGTTGCCAGTTTATCGCCGCCGAGCCCGTCACCGAGCGGGGGTAGCCTGTATATCGAGGATGAAGAACTGCGTCACACGTTCAAAATTGCCTGCGAAGAACACTTGCAGAAGCTCGAACACGGCGTATTGCACCTCGAAGCGCAACCCGACGATCGCGAAAAGATGGAAGAACTCTTACGGGAAATCCATAGTATCAAAGGAGATGCGGGGATGCTGGGGGTTCACGATATCGTTCCGCTCGCTCATGCTTGGGAACAGCAGTTAATTCCGGTCCGAGAAGGCAAGCGTCCTTTGACTGAGGAGTTGAGCGATCTTCTCTATCAAGGTCTAGATGCGATCGGCAAACTCACCCGCGAAGCCGTAACCGGGGAAGCCTCGGGTGTAAACATCTCCCAAGTTTTGACCCAGTTCGCCGATTCTGCGGAACCGAGTCCCCAAGACGAGGACGAGAACGAGAATAACGACAACCTCCAGACGAACTCGTCCAACGGAAGCGAACGCGATTTTCCCAGCCACGGTCACCTTCTCACATCTCCTTCTCCTTCCCCTGAAAGCGATTACCGCATCGATACCATTCGCGTCGCCACCAGTAATTTAGATGCCCTGATGACTCAGGCCGGAGAACTGACCGTCACCAAAATCCGCATTGCTCATCGACTCTCTCAAATCGAAGCGATTACCAATTTGTGGGAAGAATGGAATCGAGATGCAGGTGCTAACCATCTCGCCCTTGAAAGCTTTGGGCGCGACGAACCCGGCAGTTCTTTCCATCCCATTCGATCTTTTTCCCAGCGAACCCAAACCCGACTCGATCGCCTGGGAGTCCTCGTCGATCGCCTCACACAGGATGCTAGAGAGGATACCGCTCGACTCGAAACCATTACTAGCGAACTTGAAGAAGGGGTGCGGACGCTGCGCTTGCTGCCGCTTTCGACGGTATTTAATCTATTTCCGCGAATGGTGCGAGATTTAGCACGACGGCAGGGAAAAGAAGTCGAGTTCGCGATCGCCGGGGGAGAAACCCAAGCCGATAAGCGGATTCTCGAAGAAATTAAAGACCCGCTCTTGCATATTTTGCGCAATGCGATCGACCACGGCATCGAACCCCCAGAAGAACGGGAAAAGCTCGGGAAGTTGCCCAAAGCGCGATTGGGGCTGCGAGGTCGCCAAATGGGAAATAACATCATCATCGAAGTGATGGATGACGGGCGCGGTTTGGATGTAGAGCAGGTGAAAAAAACGGCGATCGAACGGAAACTCTATCGAGAAGAAGACCTCGCGGTGATGACACCCGAGCAAATTCAAGAACTGATTTTCATGCCAGGATTTTCCACCCGCAACTTCGTCACCGAAATCTCCGGTCGGGGAGTCGGTCTCGATGTAGTGCGAGCCAACGTCGAACGCCTCAAAGGTTCGGTGAGTATCGAATCGCTGCCGAATCAAGGCTCGATCGTCCGTATGCGATTGGGGACGACTCTGGCAACGGCTCACGTCTTGTTGGTGGCCGTCGATGAGATTACCTATGCCTTACCCATCGAGTTCGTACAAGCCGCTCGTTTGGTGAATCGCGATGAAATTTTCGCCATTGAGAATCGAGAGACGATTCTGGTTGAAGGTCAACCGATTTCGATCGTCCGACTTGCAGATTTATTGGAGTTAGATCGCAACGTTACCCCGATTGCTTCCCCCCCAACTCGACAGCAGCCTTGTATTGTCCTCAAAGTCGGACAAGACTATTTAGGCTTGCTCGTCGATGCCCTCCTCGACGAACAGGATGCAATTCTCAAACCCCAAAGTCGATTGCTCAAACGGGTTCGCAATGTGTCGGGAGCAACGATTTTGGGGACTGGGGAAGTTTGCATGGTGCTCGATCCCCAGGATTTGCTCGCCTCCGCGCGCGCTGCATCGGGATTTGCTCCTCCCAAACCCATTCTCGACCTCGAACCCCACCAGCAGGTCATTTTATTAGTGGAAGATTCGATCGCCACCCGCACTCAGGAAAAACGAATTTTAGAAGGAGCGGGTTACGAAGTCATCGCGGCGGTTGATGGGTTGGATGGATTGAAAAAATTGCCAACTCGCGAATTCGATGCGGTGGTTTCGGATATCCAAATGCCGAATTTAGATGGTTTGGCACTCACGAGTCGGATTCGATCGCAGCCTCAGTATCGCGAGTTACCGATTATTTTAGTCACCTCCCTGGCCACCGATGACGATCGCCGTAAAGGTGCGGAAGTGGGGGCAAATGCCTACATTACCAAAAGCAGCCTGAATCAGGAGGTGCTTTTAGAAACTTTAAGGCGATTGATTTAACGTTCGTTCTCGATCTTGTCCCTCTATATCCCCATCTGTGCGTCTCCCTGCGAATTTGCTGGAGTTTCAAGGGCGAAAAGTCGATCGCCAGGAAGATCGAGCAAAATGGTAGTAGAGACAAACTCCTTGCAATCTGCCCAAAGCACTATGCCAATTCGAGTTTTACTGGTTGAAGATTCTCCGGTGTTCCTGATCGTTCTCAAACGGATGCTCGATGCCAGTAGCGATTTAGAGGTGGTAGGAACCGCTCGCACGGGCACCGAAGCACTCGCTTTGATTCCGAAAGTTCGGCCGCAAGTGATTTGCACGGATTTACACATGCCCCAGATGAATGGCGTGGAGTTTACCCAAGAGGTGATGGCGCGCTATCCTCGCCCGATTCTCGTGCTGAGTGCGTCGGTGCAGGTCAAAGATACGCAAAATGTTTTTCAAGTGCTTGCAGCCGGGGCCGTGGATGTTTTACCCAAACCCATTTCGGGGGTCGATGCCGATATCGAAGCCCTCAAACAAGAATTGATTGCCAAAATTAAAGTGTTGGCTGGGGTGACGGTATTTACGCTGCACCGTCATCGCCGTCGAGTTTCCCCCACCATTCAACCGACTTCTCCCGTTGCCCGAGTCACCTCAGTCAATCGCGAGGGCTGCTTGGAGCCAAAAACGCCACCTCGTCCTCCAATCCGCGCCAACCCAGGCGGCCGAACCGAGTGCTATAAAATTGTCGGCATCGGGGCATCGACTGGCGGCCCTCAAGCCCTACAACAGATTCTCGCCCAGTTGCCGATCGACTTTCCCCTGCCAGTGGTTTGCGTCCAGCATATCAGCAAGGGTTTCCTGGCGGGATTGGTGAAATGGCTCGGTAGCGAGTGCCGCTTGCCCGTACAAATTGCCCGATCGGCAGAAACGCCCAAACCGGGTACGATCTATTTTCCCCCAGAAAACGCTCATTTGGAGTTCGATCGCGTCGGACGCTTTGCCTATTCTTCCGCTCCACCGCTTTTGGGGCATCGTCCGTCCATTTCCGTGACGTTGAAGTCGATCGCAAAATGTTATGCTCGTCGGTCGATCGGGATTCTCTTAACGGGAATGGGTCGAGATGGAGCCAGTGGGATGCTCGATATCGCTCGGGCGGGAGGTCTGACGATCGCTCAAGATGAAGCCAGCAGCGTCGTGTTCGGGATGCCCAAAGAGGCGATCGCCCTGGGTGCGGCGGCGCACGTTCTCCCCATCAGTTCGATCGCCCCCCTGTTGAAGGAACGACTGGTTGCTTGTCCCTATGCCCTCGATTCGATAGCCGAGATGTCCCGAATGCGCCACAATAAAATCAGATAGGAAATTTAATTACGTATCAGCTGGGGATAATGCATTATGAGCAATACCAGTAATTTTCGCGAAGCCATGCGGCAGGCGAACGGTCAACCGTTAGTCGGCCCCAATGTGATTGCCAACGCGCTGCCTTACGTCGGAGGCGGGCTGGTTCTCACGGCGATCGGTACTTATGGTGGTTTGCGCGTCCTGCAAACCAATCCTTCGATCTTCATGCCCACTTTCTTCGGGGCGTTAGTTGTCGAGCTAATTCTCTTTTTCGTCGCTCGCGGCGTGGCGGAAAGAGGAAACAACAGCACGGCTCTTCCTCTACTAGCCACCTACAGCTTGCTGTCCGGTTATACCCTAACGGGATTGGTGGCTTTGGCACTCTCCACCCCCGGCGTGGGAATTACCGGGATCGGAGTGGCTGCCCTCGGTTGCGGCGTAACGTTCATTGCGGCCCGTCAAATCGGTTCCAACCTCTCGGAAGAAGACGGGATGGCACTGACGAAAACAATCCAGCTCGGGGTCATTGCCCTGGTCGTGGTTCTCGTCGCCCAACTGCTGTTTGCCCTGTTTGGCGTGTTTACGCCCACTTGGTTGGAAGTTGGCATTTCCGGACTCGGCGTGGTTCTGTTCGCTGGAGTGGCGGTGGTGGACTTCTTTATCCTGCCTCGTTCTTACCGGGACGACCAATACCTACCTGCGGCTCTCTCGATGTATTTGACGTACATCAACTTGTTTGTTTTTATCCTGCGGCTGCTGATTGCCCTCAATAGCCGCGATTAAATTCGAGATTTAAGATCGAGTTTGAGAGGGGTATACTTACCCCTCTTTTTTGATGTTCGATTGAGCGTTCGATCGCCCTTTACGCTCGAACCAACGGTTTCTCCTCGGATTGCGAGGGCTTATCTATCGGTGCGGATAGGGCTTCGCTCAACTCGGCACGTCCCAAGCGTTCTTCCAAAATATCCATCACGGCCCGTCCGAAGTCGTTGGGATCGCGCTGCCACGCTGCCAAACACACTTCCCCGAAAAATGACCCCAACGGTTCGGGATTCCACAATAATTTTCGTGCCGTCCAGGGCATCAAGCTCATCGGATCGTAGTCGGGTTTGAGAATCCCTTCGTCGAACGCATATTCTTCGAGATGGGTGTGAGGTTGCAAGCCGATAAAGAAAATCGCCGGTTCGACTTTATCCGCCCCAAAAATTCGTTCGAGTTCGCGATGGTAAGCGATGGTTTGGCGAATGGTCTCGAAGGTTTCGTCGATGACGTTGAAGGAGTAATTCACCGAGACTAAATCGTTGAATCCCGCTGCTTTCAAATCCCGGCAATTTTCCAGTACCACCCGCAGGTTGTAGCCCATTCGCATCTTACGCACCAATTCCTGGGAACCGCTGGTAATGCCGATTTCAAAGTAGTTCATCCCCGTTTTCACCATCAAATCACACAGTTCGGGGTTGAGGTTATCGGCGCGAATGTAAGCCGCCCAGTGGATATCGTCCATCCCGGCATCGAGAAGCTTCTGTAAAAGCTCGATCGCATCGTTGATGAACCGACGGGCGGGGATAAACTGGGCATCGGTAAACCAAAAGTTGCGAATGCCGCGATCGTATAACTGGCGAATTTCGGCGACGACTTCCGAAGCCGGATTGATGCGAACTTGCTTGCCTTCAATCACCGTATAGATGCAGTAGCAGCAATTATGAGGACAGCCGCGTTTGGTTTGTACCCCCAGGTAGAAGTCGCGATCTTGCAAGTAATACTCGAATTCGGGCCAGATACGTTCGATGTAGTTGTAGTCGCAGGCCGTTTTTTCGATCGGGGTTGGGGTTTCGTGAATCGTTTTCTCGCGCGGCTGCGTTTCACCGACGACATAACAGCGTTCGCTGCTAATATCCTCTCCCCGCAAGAATTTGGCGAGTAGTGCCTCTCCTTCGCCAATCGAGACGATCGTTCCTTTGGGCAAACTGCGCCCGAGTTGCTCGTAAAATACGCTCACCGCACCGCCACCGACGATCGCTCTGGCACTCGGGTGATATTTTCTGGCTCGTTTCAACCCACGTTTAATTAATCCTAGGTTGCGCCACAGTTCGGTGTAGTAAGAAACGGCAAGACGCAGTCCTCCAAACGCGCCGCGCATCTTCACCAAAGGGTTTTTAGCGTAGTAAAGCTCGAAGGCATTTTGCAGGGGGTTACCACCGCGTCCGCCGACAGGGGCGTAAATTTGGATATCGCGCCAAGAAAATACTAAAAGGGTGGGTTGAAATTCGTCGATACATGTATCTAAGGCGCTCGAAAAGTCCAGAGGCGGTACGGTGCCTAAATCGAAAATGCGCTGCTCGATCCCCGGAAATTGTTTGCCAACGAAATCCGACAGATAAACAACCCCGATCGGGAAGATTGGGTTGCACGGAAGGCGGACGTATAAAATTCGATTGACAATCGCAGAGCTGGTCATATCAAAATCTTTATATAACTTAATCTTTAAGATACCATTTATTCTCTGTGGATAAAGGTTGCCCGTAAGGGGCACGCGGCCCGACAACCAGGCGATCCCCGAGGATAAATGGTTGTGAGACTCCCGAGGTCGGTGGGTGTCTGCCTAGGCGATCGGGTCGGGTCGAGATGGGGAGTAAAAATGGAACAATTACCTCAAAATCGGAGCGATCGACCCTGAACTGTTCGGGTACGACTCAATAACGGCTCTTTTAGCTAAATCTGCCAGAAATTAAGCTTTTTTTAGGGTGCAAATCTTAACTATTTTGGAAAAGTTTTTGCTTGGTAGTGACTTTTACAGCCAGTGGGGATCGCAAAGTGTTAGGGTTGCAAATATAACAAACAATCAATAATTGTTTCGCCCAGTACATCACTTATATAGCTATGGCTCAAATCCTCGATCCCTTACCTCTTGGAAGCTCGGACTCCATCACTTGCTGCTACGTGAATGCAACCAGCCAAATTCAGGTGGCTCGAATCACCAATATTCCCAACTGGTACTTCGAGCGCGTGGTTTTTCCCGGACAGCGCTTGGTTTTTGAAGCGCTCTCGGCCGCTCAGCTTGAAATTCACACGGGGATGATGGCTAGCGCTATTCTCTCGGATACGATACCTTGCGAGCGCTTGCAACTTCAAGCTGTTAAAAGTCTTGGCAAAGATTGTACCTCGGAAGACGATACTGAAGAGGTAAAGAAATATGAAGCAACTCTAACAAACGAGGCAACCCATGCATCGAAACAGAAGATTCTGGCCTCTGTCGATTAAGGGAAATACCGTTTTAAATTGCCTTTGAAAACCGCTTGAAAACGGGAATTGGGAACGAACGTTAACTCTACGGAAACCGCCTTGAGATGGTATCCAAAAGGGATTAAGGATCGGCTCTCCGCTAAGATCGAAGACGGGATGTAGATTGCGATCGCATCCCGATTCCCATTTTTAGACCTATCCAAATACCGTGTCTCAAATCTCCGTCTATCGTATTTCTCCCCTGATTCGACTAACGCTGCTGAGTCTCTACGTCGCTCTCACGGCCCCCCTACCCGCGTTGTCGAGTCGCACTCAAGCCCCCGTCTCGCCCACATTTTTGGTCGTCGGGATCGCCATTGGATTCGTCGCCTTGTACGGAGCTTTGAGCGAACGAGTCTTACTTGACGATCGCGGCATTGAAGTCACTTACCCACAATGGGTTCCCCAGCTTTTGCGCAAAGGCTGGTTTCTCCCCTGGTCGGAAATTCAAGCCCTCAAACCCCGCTCTACCGGTCAAGGCGGCTTAGTCTACTACTTCCTAGCGCGATCGGGTCGAGGATATTTACTGCCCGCGCGAGTCGCCGGATTTTCCCGATTGGTGGCTCAGGTAGAAGACCGCACCGGAATCGACACCACCGACGTGCGACCCCTAGCTCAGCCGTGGATGTATCTGATATTACTCGGCTGCACCATATTGCTGTTATTCGTCGATGGATGGGCTGTCTGGGCGGCAGTGTCGTAA
>JAXHUC010000259.1:0-2641 GCA_034189805.1 Cyanobacteriota bacterium | reverse complement strand
ATTAAAACCGATCGCGCGTTCGATCGGTCGATCTCGACATGACGTTATCTTCTTTTGATGAGGTTAATGATGGACGTACAAGTACTCAAATTTCGGACAATTGATGGCACGAACAACCATCAATTTGACTTAGGAGCCACAGGAACCCAACTCCTGCGCTTATTCGACAACGCTTACGAAGATGGTGTCAGCGTGCCGCGAGGGGGAAATTTTGTCACGTCCTCCCTCCCCAACCCCCGCACCATTAGCAATACCGTCTCCGCTCAAACCGAATCCGTCCCCAATTCCCTCGGTGCGAGCGATTGGCTGTGGCAGTGGGGACAATTTATCGACCATGATTTGGATCTTAACGAAGCCGAGGAAGAGCCTCCCCTAGAAGACGTTACCCCGATTATCATTCCCAACGGAGATCCCACTTTCCCCGATGGCGGCATTCTCCCTTTCATCCGGGTACCTGCTGCCGAAGGAACGGGAACCGATCCAAGTAACCCCAGGCAAGCGATTAACCAAATCACCTCGTTTATCGACGGCTCGAGCGTCTACGGTTCCGAGGACGAACGGGCGGAATTCCTCCGCAGCTTCGATAAAGGTCAGCTCAAAGTCTCCACTGGCGACAACGGAGAAACCCTATTGATGCTGAACCCAACGGGGGAGGATGCCTTACCCAACGCAACTGGAGGGCTTTTGGGGGACTTTCAATTTTTGGCAGGAGACGTTCGCGCTAACGAGCAAATCGGATTAGTCGCAGTTCATACCCTCTTCGTTCGGGAACATAACCGCCTCGCTATCGACCTCTACGAGCGCTTGAATGCCGGAGAAACCGAGCTAGTCGAACAATTTAATACCTTTGCTGCCACCAGCGACGAAACGGATATCGACGTTCTTCATGACGAATTTATCTACCAAACAGCCCGTAAGGTTGTCGGCGCGCAAATTCAAAAGATTACCTACGAAGAGTTCTTACCGATTCTCATTGGCGAGGGAACCCTAGCGCAATACAGCGGCTACGATTCCACTGTCATTCCCAACGTCAGCACTGAATTTGCCAATGCTGCCTATCGTTTGGGACATACGTTACTCTCAGACCAACTCCGGTTGCTCGGCGATAACGATTTGGATGAAATCAGTTTGGCTGATTCTTTCTTTGCCTCGGAATTGGTGCAAGAAGAGGGGGTCGATTCCATCCTGCATGGGTTAATTCTTCAAGAATCTCAGGAGTTGGATAACCGGGTTGTGGATGGGGTGCGCAATTTCCTCTTCCCGGCGGGTACGGGGGGTCTGGATTTGGCTTCGATTAATATCGCGCGAGGTCGCGAAACCGGAATCCCCGGCTATGTTGAAGTCTACAACCAACTTTTTCCCGACAGTCCCATTACCAGCTTTGAGGATTTGCCTTTCCGCGAAGGTTTGGGGGGAAATGATGGCTCGTTCGCCCAGGTCTACGATGATGTCGGCGAAATCGACCTCTGGCTGGGGGGAATTTCCGAAGCGCCGGGTTCCCATGGAGGCTTGCTCGGACCGACCTTCAGCGCGATTGTCGCCGACCAGTTCGGGCGAGTTCGAGATGGCGATCGCTTTTTCTACGAGAGCGAACTGGAAGAACTCGAATTGCTCGATCCCGATTTTGCCGATACAACTCTGGCTGAGGTGATTCGCAATAACTCCGATAATCCCTTTCTCGTTCAAGATAATGCGTTCTACACTCCTTTTGAGAATACTATCCTCGGGGATGCCACTGACAACATTTTCAACGGCACGAGCCAAGATGAGTTAATTGAAGGTGGCGCAGGTGACGATCGCATTTTGGGTGGTTACGGTAACGATATACTCGTTGGAGGAGAAGGAAACGACACGCTCAACGGCGAAGAGCAGCGAGATACAATTCTCGGTGGTTTGGGCGACGACTTTCTAGAAGGCGATCGGGGTCGGGACGTACTCCTCGGTGGTGATGGGAACGACACGCTCAACGGCGGAGCGACTAACGATACGTTAATTGGGGGGAATGGAAACGATCTTCTCATCGGTGAAGACGGTAAGGATATCCTCAATGGTGTCGGCGATGAGTTGGGTGCCAATGATTTCGACTTGCTGCAAGGAGATGCAGACAAAGATACCTTTGTTTTAGGAGAAAATGGCGATATCTTCTATATCGGTGTCGGTTTTGCCGCAATTGCTAATTTTGAGGCAAACCAAGATAAAGTACAACTGGTTGGCAGTGCTGACGAGTACGCGCTCACTGCGGTGGCTGGAGATACGGTACTTTCTTTAGTCGGTAGCGGCGATCTTCTTGCTGTGTTTGAGAATCGAACGATCTCCAATTTTGAAGATGGCTTCTCATTTGTTTGAACTAGAGATTCCACAGGTCGTGCGGCAGAATCAGTAATTTGAAAGGATTGAAACCATAAAAAAGCGCCCTCCTATACAGGAGGGCGCTTTTTTTTTAGATGACTTTATCACCAGTCTAACTTAGAAGCTCTAAATTAGCCGTTGATAGCAGGAGCAGTCAAAGCCACAGGGGCGGACTCACCAGCAGCCAAGTCTAAGGGGAAGTTGTGAGCGTTGCGCTCGTGCATCACTTCCATACCCAGGTTGGCGCGGTTGATGATATCAGACCAGGTGTTGATCACGCGGCCTTGGCTAT
>JAXHUC010000258.1:0-2683 GCA_034189805.1 Cyanobacteriota bacterium | reverse complement strand
CGATGCCGGAAAAGTCACCCGCATCAACTCGCAGTATATTGTGACGGTTTAAAAGGAAGGGAGAGATGGGGAAGCTGGGGGAGAGTGAATGCGCGCATTAAAAATTAAAAATGCAAAATTCTCCCGTTTCCCCCGTTTCTCCCAATTCTCCCCTCTCCGCGTCCCCGTGTCTCCGCGTCTCCGCGTCCCTCTTCCCCTCCCCCGATCGCCTAATCGGGAAAGGCAAACCCCGTGCGCGGATCGCGGATGAACAGACCCAAGACGGTGGTGTTCATGGCAGTGTCCCACACGGGAACGGCGATTTCGCTATCGTCCACCCAGTAGTCCATGGTAATTAGACATTGAACTCCCGATCCCAGACCGATCGCGATTCTCGAGTAGGCAGGTCGGTCTTCGACGGGATCGATAAATTCGATTTGAGTCCAGACGAAGCGGGCGGTTTGGCGTTTAAAATGCTCGATTTTTCCCCGATCGGTGACGTTGCGTTCTTCGTCTTTGAGAATTTTGCGCAGCAGGGGGGCGAGGGGAAATTCCCGCCAGTCGGCCGGGGGAAGTAAGTTAAATGAGGCTTCGAGGCGAATATTATCGTCGGGTGGTTTTTTGTCGAGAAACCGAAAGGATTTTTCATCGGGTTCAAAGTGCCAATCGTGGGGAACGTCGAAGCGCAAAGCCCCCCGTCCGGCAACAAAAATCCGATTTCCGGGATCGGACTTCCAGTTATGGTCTTTTTCTAGTTTGAGGGTCTCTTTAATCCATTTGAGATTGTTCTTTTTGCGCTTACCCATAGCAACCCCAAGAGTGACCTACTGTATTATTGTGCCCCATTCTTGGGTTGCTGTTGCAGGAAGGGGAATGGGGAATGGGGAATGGGGGGAAGAGTGAATGCGCGCATTCTCCCTCATCTCCCTTATCCCCCTTCTCCGCGTCCCCGCGTCCCTAGAGAAAGGGCGTTACTGGAGATTTAAGGGCGAGTGCGGACGGTAAGGTTCTCCCAACTCAGCACGTCTTCGAGTAGGGCTTGATAGCCTAATGTATTCGGATGCAGTCCGTCGGAGGTCATGCGCCGATCGCACCATGCTTCGCCCCGCGCCATCCACAAATCGAATAGGTCGAGATAGGGAATGTTGCGTCGATCGCACGCCTGTTTGGTCGCTTCTTTGTAGCGGTGTTGGTCGGCGTGGGTGTAATAAAAGCAGTCCCAGAAGGGCATTTTGCTCTCGTTGACGGGAACCATTCCCACAAATAGGATCGGGCAGAGTTGTCCGGCACGATCGAGCAGGGAATCGATCTGAGTGGTAAATCGATCGAAATCCGTGTAGTTGCGTCCGTTCGGTCGTCCCAGGCGAGGAGAATCGTTGGTTCCCACGGAAAGGATAATCAGGTCGGGGACGCGATTTCTCAGTTCCCCTCGATGGTGGAATTCGACTTCGAGTCGTTTGGCGACTTGTTCGGTGCGATCGCCGCGAATGCCCAGATTGTAGAGAACGTGACCCCCGCTATCTGGGGACATCCACTTTCGCCGCAGTTGTTCGACCCACCCGCCTCGCTCGGGATCGCCGTATCCATAGACCAGACTATCACCGAGGGCGAGAACTCTTAGGGGTTGTTGGGAGGGTTGTTGGGTTGGAGAGTACCGATTTTGGGACAGAGGCGATCGAGAAGCGGGAGGCGCGTATGTCTGCATTGAATCCAAGCCCTTTTTTACACAGATTGAAGATTGTATACATTTCTACACTATTCGAGGCGATCGCTCAAGGTCGATCGAAGTGTAAGTTGAGTGTCAGTCGATATGAATGTGGAGATTTCTCAGGGATCTTCGATCGTTATCGATCGATCGAGTCGCACGATTGAGGTTCTGGAGAGGGAAACAGATACGACCCATTTACATGGATATGTTACCTCCGATCTAACGATTTGTGCCATATGGCTGCTTTCTTATCCATTTCTTTAATAAAATCGTCTTTACCATCCATATAGCTTTCAATATCTTGCGGATATTTTCGGGCTAATTGGCGTTTGAGGTCGCTATATTTACGTGCATCTTCGGGGTGCGTTCGCATGTAATCTCGGAAGTGCAAGTGGCGATCGATTTGTGCGGAACCGACCTCGAAGACGTGAACGTGGTGGGTTCGGGTTCCGTGACGATCGTCTTTGCGAAAGTAGCGGCGATCGGGAATTCCGTATTCTCCCATCGTCTCGTAGCCGAGGGATTCCATTGCCTTATTGCAACTGTCAACCTGAGTAATATCTCGGACGGCGACTAACAAGTCGATAATAGGCTTAGCGTAAATATCTCGAATGGAGGTACTGCCCATGTGGTGGATGGCAGACACATTTTTGCCGAGGGTGTGAGCGATCTGTCGTGCTTCCGTCTCGAATGCATCTTGCCACGCTCGGTTGTGGGGGACGACTTCAACTTTGCGCATCCGGCACGATCTCCTCGGAAATGAGTAACTTCATCAGTAATTTTATTTGATGGCATCTCCCTAGCGGTGTATTTACATCATCGAAAATAATATTTTTCCTTCTCCATTGGCGATCGGTTCGAGTTGTATTCGCGGATAGGCGATCGCCTTTTAATGTGAGTTCGTTTGATAAATTCGATCGATTCTCACCTCGCGAGAAACTCGAAGAGCTTGGCACTCAGTCACGGTAAATTCCCAAAATATTGCCAGATTCTCGG
>JAXHUC010000257.1:0-2712 GCA_034189805.1 Cyanobacteriota bacterium | reverse complement strand
GGAAAAGAAGCAGAAGCCGCCGAGTGTGCGTTCCGAGCTTGCGAACTCAATCCCAGCGGGGCAGGCGTACAGCAGTACTTGAGTCTGGGGAACGAGCTATTTCGCTACAAACAACTCGATCGAGCCATTTTTTGCTATCGTCGGGCGCTAGAGTTAAACCCCAATTTATTTGCAGCGTGTCAAAACCTAGCTGAATCTCTCACCGAGCAAGGAAAACCTGACGAGGCGGCTGCGTACTACCGCCGAGCGATGCAGCTCTACATGAGTCAGCCCCAGGAAAAAACCCAGGAAAAGACCCACCGAGGTGCAACCCCAATTATCGACACTCGCGCCCCGAGTGCCGAGCATCAAGCCCAAGTCAAAGCAGCCCTCGAAGAAGCCCAAACCCATTACGAGCAGCAAGAATGGGAGCGAGCCATCGAAGCGTGCGAGCGGGCGTTGGCGATTGAGCCCAAAGCCGCCGAAGTTCATGCGGTCTTGGGGAATATCGCCTATGCCCGAGGTCGCTATGAAGACGCGCAACAAGCTTACAACCGGGCGATCGCCCTCCAACCGAATCTGGCTTACGTACGGGCGAATTTAGGCAGTATCTGCGCCCAATTCGATCGACCTGAAGATGCGATCGCCCACTACCGAGCTGCAATCGATATCAATCCCCAGTTCACTCTGGTCTACCGCAATTGGGGACAGCTCTATCAAAAGCTCGAGCGGTGGGAGGAAGCGGCCGATTGCTACCGCCAAGCCATCGATCTCAAACCAGAATTCGCCCCCACTTATCAAAAGTTGGCAGAGGCTCTAATGGCCGGGGAACATTGGCAAGGGGCTAGCGATACTTACCAAAAGGCGATCGAACTCGAACCCGATGCGGCTTGGGCGCATTCGGGCTTGGGAGATGCCCTGAGCGGATTGGGACAATGGGAAGAGGCTGCTGCGGCTTATCAGCGGGCAATTGCCCTCGAACCGGAGTTGGCGGGACTATCGGAAAAACTGGGCGATTTATTCCAGAAGCAACTTGAATATTACTCCCAGCACGCCCTGGAATCTTACCGTCAGGCAGTTCGCGCCAATCCCGATCGGGTCGATCTGTATCACAAAATCCTCGAGATTACGCCCAAGGATGTCGCCGTTCATTTGCAACTGGTTCGCGCCTTAGAGCGACAAGAGAAATTCGACGAGGCGATCGTTTTTTGCCAAATGGCGCTGCGGATTCAACCCGATTCGGTGGACGCTCGCGTTCTGCTGGGACGGGTGTTGGCGCAACAGGGTCAGTGGGCGGATGCAAGTGCCTGCTATCGGCAAGCGATCGATCTCGAGCCGAATGCAACCCTCGCACACCACCACCTCGGAGAAGCCCTCGCCCTGCAAGGGCAATCGGAGCAAGCCATTGCCTCCTTCGGGCGCACCCGCGAAATCGATCCGGAATTTTATCAAAAAATCTGGGTGGGCATTGAAGATGCCAAGGTGTATTTCGAGTTGGCGAAGATGTTCGAGCGTCACAACGATCTCGATCGGGCGATCGCCTGTTACCATCGAGCTACGCAACTCGAACCGAGTCAGTGCTGGTACCATCACCACCTTGCCGATGCATTGGTCGGGAAAGATTATAAATCCGAGCGGGCGATCGAGGTTTACCGTCGGGCGATCGACACCAATCCAACGCCTTCTTTTTGGCACTATCAAAACTTGGGAGTGGTATTATTCAACCGAGAAGAGTTCGATGCGGCTAAAGTGTGTTTCCAAAAGGCGATCGAAATCGATCCGAGCTTCTCTTGGTCTCATAAAAAGTTAGGCGATATTTGGGTTGGAGAAAATAACATTCGCGAGGCCAGTATTTGTTACCGTCAAGCTGTCAGACTGCAACCGAAACTCTCTATCTAAGATTTCGATTAATTTTTTTACTTCACTAATTTGGAAAAATTATATAGTATAAATGACTTCTGATATAGTAGAAAACTACAGCCAAGTTGCCCAAAAATTTTACCAAGAAGAGAAATTTGGCAAAGCACTTGAAGCTGGCAAAAAAGCAATTGAGCTGAAGCAAGATCTCGAAATTGCCTATCAGATCGTGGGCGAAGTTTTTCAAAAGCGGGGAAACAAACCTGCCGCAGCCCAAGCTTTTGCCAAACTTGGAGAATTCTGGTTCGTTCGAGGTCAGTTCAAAAACGCCTCTACGGCTTACCGACGGGCGACTCAACTGCAACCCAATTTCCCGATTTACTACAAAGACTTAGGTAATGCTCTAACTCATAATCACATCTATTGGTACAACCAAGAAATCAAACAGCTTTTGATGGATGAGGGCTGTTTAGATGAAGCCATTACCTGTTATCAGAAAGCGATCGACCTCGGATTCGATTCGTTTTGGATTTATCTCTATCTCGGGGACGCTTTAACCGCCAGAGATCGATTCGATGAAGCGGCAAATGCCTATCAGAGTGCCCTGCGGACGAAAGTTCAGACATCCTATCCCGATTTTGTCGAGCAATATTGGGATTCGGCGAAAGTCAACGGTCCAGATTTTGTGATTATCGGTGCGGCAAAATGCGGGACGACATCGCTTTACGAATACATGGTCGAGCATCCCCAAATCGTGCAAACGGTGAAGAAAGAAATCGACTTTTTCTTAAACTTTGATTGGGGATTAGATTGGTATTTATCTCATTTTCCACCGACCCCTAAAGGAAAGGTAAAATTCTTATCGGGAGAGGCGAG
>JAXHUC010000256.1:0-2728 GCA_034189805.1 Cyanobacteriota bacterium | reverse complement strand
GTGGGGGAGGCGTTTCGTCCCCCACCGGGGGGTTTGGGGGGAGACCCCCCAACTCCGGGTTTTCAGCCGATAATTGGGAAGTTGAAAAAGTGAATACCACCTTAACTTGTCACCAATGATGCAGGGGAGTCTCATCAATACTCCAATGATTGCGAACGGCTGTGGCGATTTGTCGTGCATCGGGAGCCAAGGAACTGATGTAATCGCTTACCTCGTAAGAAATTGTACTCAATCCACTCCAGCAGATTGAGTACAATTTCTCATGTTCTAGAGAGCCAGTTTGTCTAAACGTCATTTATCGGGAAGTCGCGGAAAATTCAAGACTTTATTAAATTTCAATAAAATTACTGAATCGCTTTTCTCGGTCTGATAAATTTTTCATGAAGTTCAGTGAAAATTCTATCGACCTTCAAATTTCATGGTAATTTATGTACATCAGCCCAAAAACTTCCTTTCAAAATATATTAAATCAATAAAAAAATCATTTAAAAACTTTAAAGAGTATCGAACGGAGTCGTTACAGCTTGTGACTTATCGCGCAGTCAAACCTCGGTAAATTAATGAGATAATGGCAATTCAAAATCGAGAAAACTTAATTCTAGTAGACTCACACGTACACCTGTACAATTGCTTTGATTTCGACTGTTTTTTCGATTCGGCTTTAGCAAACTTTTCGGTCTGTGCGAAGAATTATCACGGCTCCGAGGACTTTACGCCCTTTCTATTACTGACAGAAACCCGCGACGATCACTATTTCCAAGCATTAAGTCGCTCTCTTGAAAAAGACTCCGAGCGCCTCGACGACCGTCGCAATTCTCCCCTCAAAACGTGGACGCTCCATCCCACTTCCGAAAGCTGTTCGCTGCGCGCTCGCTCGAGGGACGGACGCGATCTTTACGTCGTTGCCGGTCGGCAAATCGTCACCGCCGAGGATCTAGAAGTTTTAGCGCTGTTGACCGATGGAGATTTCGAGGACGGTCTGCCTCTCGAGACCACCGTCGAGCGCACCCTCGCCGCTGGTGGAGTTCCGGTCATTCCTTGGGGATTCGGTAAGTGGCTCGGCCGTCGGGGAACGATTCTCGAGGCTCTGCTGCAAGACAATCCATTTCCCGTTCTTTTCTTGGGAGATAACAGCGGGCGACCGATATTTTGGCCGCGACCTCCTCTATTCGATCGCGCCGACCGTCAGGGCGTGCGGGTTCTTCGAGGAACCGATCCCCTGCCGTTCGAGCGAGAGTCTTTTCGCCCTGGAGCGTTCGGTTTTGCCACTCGCGGGCCCCTCGACCCCGAAAGACCCGCTCGCAGTCTCAAACAACTCTTACTCGATGCGGAGACCGAGCTTTTTGAATACGGCTCCTTAGAAAACCCATGGCGATTTATTCGCAATCAAATTTCCATGCAAATCGTCAAGCGACAACGGAGAAAAGCATGAAAGCACTATCGATTGCCCCTCAACCCTTTTTTACCCCGCGCGGCACGCCGTTTAGCGTTTACTACCGCACGCTCATCACTGCCGAACTCGGCGTTCCCGTCGATTTGCTCACCTACGGCGAGGGTCGAGACGTTGAGATTCCTAACGTCCGAATTATTCGCATCCCGAATTTCGAGTTCTTGGGAAAAGTCAAAATCGGACCGTCGCTCTTCAAGCTATTTTTAGATATATTTATCGTCATCTGGACCGTCGGACTGCTATTAAAAAATAAGTACGAAATCGTCCACGCCCACGAAGAAGCCATTTTTTTATGCGCGCTTCTCAAACCGATTTTTAAATACAAATTGATTTACGACATGCACTCGAGTCTTCCCGAGCAGCTGACGAATTTCAATTTTACGACTTTCAAGCCGCTGATTTCTCTGTTCAAAGCTTGGGAAGATCGGTGCTTGCACGCAGCCGATGCCACGATTACTATCTGTCCGAGCCTGTATAATTACGCTCGCGAAATTGTCGGCGATCACGAAAAAGTTTTCTTAATCGAGAACTCAATTTTTGAGGAAGTCAACCTCGCGTCCTAAAGTAGACGTTCTTGGGGTTCGACCTCCCGCGCGAAGTGCCTTCATTGCTTCTTTTTTTACAACCTGGTAAAGCAACTAAAATCGATTAGGAGTTATTCATGTCTGCCGTTTCCCCCATTCTCGAATCTGACTCTGCCCTGCTCGAATCTTGCGCCGACCAGCGTGCGATCGTCTATGCGGGCACCCTCGAATCTTACCAAGGCATCGACGTTCTCATTGGTGCTTTCGGATATGTTGCCCGGCAAGAGCCCGACACCGTCCTGCTGATTGTCGGCGGTACCCCCGAACAGGTGAAGTACTATGCGGGAATGGCAGCCGAATGCGGTATTGCCGATCGCTGCATCTTTACCGGTCGCGTTCCTCAAGCTGAAGCTAAAGAGTACGCCAGCCGCGCTGCCGTGCAAATTTCCTCTCGCGTCAGCGGTACCAATACCCCGTTAAAGGTTTACGAACAGCTATCGCGCCCCATTCCCTTAGTTGCCACTAATATTTATTCTCACACTCAAGTTCTCAACGACGACGTGGCGTTTCTCGTCGAGCCGACCGCCAAAGATATGGGGCGCGGGATTTTAGAAGCTCTAAAACCCGACGGAGAAGGTCGGCGTCGGGCCGCCAACGCCCAATTGCTTTACGAACGCGAGTATTCTCGTAAAGTTTATACCGAAAAAATGAGAAAGCTGCTCGACTCGATCGCTCGTTCTACCGACGATGGAGC
>JAXHUC010000255.1:0-2782 GCA_034189805.1 Cyanobacteriota bacterium | reverse complement strand
ACGATCGAACGGCTCGTAATTTTTTGGGGGCTATTTATCTCACAGCTTCTGTGATTTGGCTTAACTGATGACACGCCCTAGTATAGATTGACTGGTACTTTATTTTTTGGCAAGTTTCTAAGCTTTAGGTTCCTTGACTCCTGAGTGGATTCGGGTGCCCGATGGCTAAATCTAAAAAACATTCCCTTGAAAGGATGAGGGAGGTGGGGGACGAAATGCCTCCCCCATCTCTCATTCCCCATGCCTAAGAAAGTGCCCCTCGTAGAATCGTCACGATCGATGCTCGAAAATTAACGATCGCTGGTATGGTTATGGGGTAAATTCGATCGACTTCGAGACGGTTGACCGCCCGATCGGGGATAAACTTCGTCTGGATCGCAACCTTCAGATGCTCCCCGGCGTTCTGTTCCATCGTGTTTTCCGATGAGTTGCCAGCAAGCGATCGAGCTTTACACTATCGTTAACATTTTGTCAAGTCCTCAAAGACTCGAGGGGCAAAATCGTACCATATCCATTCAGGGGGGCGAACGCATGAAACACAAGCACGCACGACATTCTCAACTTTCTCTGGTCTTGGCGTTGGGCGCTTCGTCGCTCTCGATGGCGATCGCCTCTCCAAGCTGGGGCAAAACGTTACCCAAATCGGCTGAAAGTCTCCCGAAACCTCAAGGGGCGATCGCTACCAAAGGGGAGACCTCTGGCTCGGCATCGGGCGATCGGGTTCGAGTGGCACAAACACAGATCGAAGCCCAACAGAGCGCGCCAACTGATCCCAATCCCGAGATCCCCCAGGTTCGCGAACCTGACGAGATCGATCCGCGCCTGCAACAGCTTCAGCGTCAAGGACTCTCCTCGCGACCCTTGCCCATCGACTATCAACCCCCATCGCAGCCCCTCAACGCTCGGGACATTCAATTTTCCCCCGAACCGATCCGATACACCCAACGTCCTCTCGAAGAAACGGACTTTTTCGACCAACACATCGGCGATCTCACCGATCCCGTCCGTGGCCCGTTTAGAATCGAAGACCCGATCGTTCTCACCGCAGACGACCTCGCCGAACGAGAGTCCGGATTTTTCGTCAGTCTGTTTCCCGATTCCAGTCGCGAGAAACAACTGTACGGCGTTGCCACCCTCGGTGCGATCGGTTCTGGCGGGAGTATCTTCGCCCTGGGCATCGAAGGGGGACAGCGAACGGCAGGACTCGATTTGAGCTACACTCAAGCCGCCATCGTCGGTGAAAACGACAGCAGTATCGGCTACAACATCAGTGCCTACACCGCCCGCTCTCCCGATGACATCTTTTTAGCCGGGGGAACCCCCGTTTACCTGCCAAGGGGTTTCCAGCACGTTCCCTGGGTCAACCGCATCGGTGGCGAAGTCAGCTTGTTCGTCCCCTCCTCAGAGAACTTCGTCATCATTCCCAGCGCCCGCTATCAAAACGTTCAAATTAGCCGGGGAGCGTTTAACGATGAAGATATTCCCCGAGACGAGCGCGGCAATCGACTCAGCTTTGCCGACGACGGTACCGATGACTTGCTCAGCGTCGGTTTGGCCGCCCAGTACGTCGATGTTTCTCGGGACCGACTCGCCGGAGTCATCGTCGAAGGTACGAAGTTTCAAGTGGGAACGGAGCAGTACATTCCCATCGGGGATGCCGACGTGACGGGCAACCGTTTGAGCGGGGGATTGGTGCAATACTTTCCCGCCAATCTCTTTCGCTTTGCCGACGGTCCGAGCGTCTTCGTCATCAATTTAGGGGCCGGAACGTTTATTGGCGACTTACCCCCTTACGAAGCGTTTAGTTTGGGCGGTGCGTCTTCCGTGCGCGGCTACGGTGGCGGCGGACTCGGCACGGGTCGCAGTTTTGTCAGCGCGACTCTCGAATATCGTTTTCCCGTGGCAAACTTCCGAGGCGACACCATTCAAAATCTGCGCGGGGCGCTCTTTGTCGATTACGGTTCGGCATTAGGGTCTCAAGGAAACGTGACGGGTCAGCCGGGGGAAGAGCGCGATAAACCGGGCAGTGGCGCGGGTTTTGGCGTGGCTCTCGGAGCCAAGATGGAATTGTTCGACGCATTGTTGAACTACGTATGGGTCGATTTTGCACTCAACGATGAAGGTCGAACGGAATTCTCGGTAAACGTCGGCGATCGCTTCTAAAACCTGTCTGAATCGCGTCTAAAAAAATCGATTGAGGAGCGGGGGCGGTAGAAGCAACCCGCATCTGGGTTCTCCCCGTTTCTCAGTTTCGGACCGTTCGATCGGTGTCCCAAAACCTTCGTCCGATTTCTGTTGGGTTGAAGTTTGGCAAGTCGATCTCACCCACCTCTTAACTAACCGACAATGTTTTCGAGCAACTGCCAGCGATCGCTCGTCGCAATGGCTTGTTTGACCGTCTCGAACATCATGTGACAGTGGTTGTCTTTCTGAAGGGGTAACTCTTCATTCTTGACCACAAATTTCATCCGCACCTCTTCGGTAGATTCGACGGGGCGATCGATTAAGACTTCCACCGAAACGAGTTTGGCAAAAGCCACCCGACCGGGCACTTCGCGAGCCATCATGTAATCTCCAGTATCGTAAACGATTTCGAGATTGCAAGATTCCAATACTTCACCCAATTGAGTGTGTAGTTGCTGTGATGGTGTTGTAATTGCAAATAAACCAGTGTAACGAGCCATCAGGAACTCCAGAGGAAGACATCAAGATCCATCCTATCGGATCGAACCCGGTGTTGCTGAAATTTCAATTACACTTCAAAAGAATCTCAAAAAATCAA
>JAXHUC010000254.1:0-2858 GCA_034189805.1 Cyanobacteriota bacterium | reverse complement strand
TGATATAGAGCATGACTTTGGTGCATTAAAGAAAAAAAGAATGTACGAGGGGAAAGGCAAGTCTCTTGATGATATTATTCGAGATTATTGTACTTCTTAGTGTCCCACTCTTATTCAGAATAACTATATGTTGAATCGATTTCCTCACTCCGAAATTCTGCGGATGCTCCGGTCGTCGTTCGAGTTTGGCGTTCGTTATTAATACGTAAATTGGCTACTGAGGAGCGATCGCCATAAATTTACGATTTTTTTATCGTAGCTTTATTTAAGTGCTGAAATTGACAAGATTTAAGGGTATAAAGAGGAAAGAAGCCCTTGCTATAATGGTATTCAAACTGTTCGACTGAAGAAATGTAACTCAGAATTGACGATCGAAAGAACTTGTCAATTTGACAATTTAATCGAATCGGTCTAACACAAAAAAGATGAATTCCCAAAATATTTCTGTTTCGTTCGATGTCGATCTTCTTTAAAGACTTATCAATATCCATGAAGTATCTACCTTTCATCCGAGCGATCGGGACGACAATTCTGGTTGCCGGAACAACGGTTTTCTATGTTAAAACACTCAACGTTACAGCGGTCAACGCCGTTACGTTCGAGCCTCCCGATGCGGCATCTCCCGAACGCTCCAGCGGTGGAGCATCTCGTGGAAATAGCGGCATTCAAGTGCAAACGGAAACCGAACCCCCTGCCATTCTCGCATTACTCCCAAAAGGCGATCGGGGAACAACCGAGTTGGAACACCCGACCGTTCTAATTTACCTATCCCAAACCCTAGGCGAAGAAGCGATCTTCACTCTCCTTGATGAAGACAATAATCTTCACTATCAAATGAGCGTTCCTCACTTGAGAGCGCCCGGCGTTATTGCCATTCACCTACCAGAAGATGCACCCGCCTTGGACATCGGTCGGTCTTATCAATGGTCTGTCGATGTCCAAGATAGCGATAAAGCCAAAGCCATATCCTCAGCCGCACGAGGATGGATCGAGCGAGTTGAAACTGACAGCTCGAGTACTGACGTTTGGTACGATCGGGCAGCAGAACTCGCTCGCTTGCGGGTCATTCGACCGAACGACGTTGAAGTCGAGCGGGACTGGCAAAACCTGCTCGGGACGATCGGTCTCGACGAGATTTCTTCTGCGGCGATCGTAGAAGTCCGCTAGCAGCTAGAAGCCGGGACACGTACTAGGGTCGGGAGATTGGGCGACCACGACAATTTCCTCGTAGCGAGCAGCAGTGAGAATCGTTTCCACGAGTTCTCGAGCTTGCTCGTTTGCCATATCTAGCAGCCCTTTCTGGCATGCCTGCGCTTGAATTTGTTGTAGGGCTTCTCGCTGGGCGCGATCGTGTAAATCCGTTGCCACATCGGGTCCCAAGAAATCTTTTCGCCGATCTAAGATTCCCGAGCGTTCGATATCCAAACTGGTATTGACTAAATAGGGGGGGGGCAGCAAAATTTGAATTTCACCGCGATCGCGATCGACTTCCACCACTTGCAGTTGGCTCATATCGATCCCGGCACTCACTTCACCCACACCCTGATAGATGACTTTGGTTTCTCCCAACGTCCACTGACCCAAGGTGCGTTCTTGGTTTGCCACCACCACCGTTTCTAGAGAAACTCGCGCGGTTTGCAGTTCGGTCGAGCCTTCGAGGCGATCGACCAACAACGACTGTACTTGAGTTGCTGACGGACGCACTTGAGGCAAAAATGCAGCGGGCAACTGGGCCAACCAACCCGAAACTCCAATCACTCCAGCCGCGACAACGGCTGAAGTCAGCACCAGAGGGTGAAACAGAATTTTTGCTGGCGCTTTGGCAATTTTTAAGGCGTTCATCATGCACCTCCTGGGGTGAGTCGATCGAATTCGGCACTTCAGCGGGATCGAAAGATCGAACCTATCGCCGATTCGATGAGTTCGGAGCTATCCCCGAACTTATTTATATGAATTATACGAAGAATATGAAATATATGAATAGGTGGCGATCGCTCCAATGCCTCTAACCTGAAGTTGGAAGTCGCGATCGGCTCTCGGAAATACCAGACTGGCAACAGCGATCTCACCGAGATAACCAACACTTGAGGATCGTACTCCTAGCTGTAGCTATATTTCAAGCCACCCAAAGGCAAACGTTCTAAGTTTAAATTCGAGGCGGCACTCGCGAGCGCATCCAAGTCCGTCGGATCGGCAAAATGGGGCAGACATCCCAAGATCGGTAAACCCGACAGCCGTTCGATCGACTCAACGGGAGCCAACTCTGCAATTTCGGTGTCCGATCTCGGTTGAGTGCAGTTGAGAACGATACCCGCCACCGACACGTTCGCCTCTCGTGCCAGCGCCCCGTTAGCAACCGCTTGAGCGATCGCCCCCAACTTGACCGGAACCACCAGTACCGTCGTCAATCGCCAGTCTCGGGCCAAATCTGCCACCGTCAATTCATCGCTAACGGGCGACCCCAAACCTCCCAAGGCTTCGACAAAGACCCAATCGCGCTCTTGGCTGAGGGTGCGAAACTGCTGCCACGCCCGCCCCAACTCGATATGACGACCTTCCGCTCGCGCCGCCACGTTGGGCGCTAGCGGTGCTTGAAAGTGTAAAGGGGTAATTTCCTCGAGAGTCTGTCCGCTATCGAAAAGTTGAGCGTAGAGTTCGCGATCGCCGATGCCCGATTGAATGGGTTTGAGAATCCCGAAAGAGCGATCGCCACAGTGACGCTGCCAGTAGGCAATCAAAGCCGATGTTAAAACTGTTTTGCCGACTTCGGTATCGGTTCCGGTAATTAAAAGTGCGTTGGAGTTAGAAAGCATGAAAGGTGGGGAATGGGGGAAGAGGGAGCAGAGGAGGCAGGGGCA
>JAXHUC010000253.1:0-2897 GCA_034189805.1 Cyanobacteriota bacterium | reverse complement strand
GTATCGCTTGCGGGCGTATGCAATGGAAACATCTCGAAAGAAAATTGCACTGACGGAATTGAGGGCGAAGACGAACACCGTCACCAGCCAGAAGTTGGGCAGGGGCAGCAGCCGGAGGATATTGGCAAAGTTGGCATCATCGCTGATAAACGGCTTGGGCATGAAGACCTCGTTACCGAGCGCCTGCCAGTAGCTTTCGATATTGACGAGCATAAAATAGACCATCAACAAACTCAGGCAGATTTGCCCCCCCGAATCGCTTGTCAGCCACCGGACGAGCGCGCCGGGGCGAGTAAACAGCCAGACGATTAATCCCCCAAAGGCTTTGGCGATATTCTTGCCCGTGGTCGTCCGTCCTCGGGTTGTCGAACCAAATGTTGCTTTCATGGATTGACCTCGTTACATAAGTTTTTGACGTTTTCGATCGAATAATATTGACCGCCGTAAGCCCATCCCACCTGCTGGCGGAAGCGATCGCGAATGATGACGCAATCGTTGGGGTTGACCACTGTATTCCAATCCAACTCGGGGCGCGTTGGATTTTTCACGTAGTCGGTGATAATTAACTCTTTCGGTGCCGAAATTCTGTTTTTTTCGGCGGCTCGGGCAATGGCTTTGTCTGCTTCGAGCTTGGTAATTTCCCGCTGGGCCCGCAGAGATTCGCTTTGTTGGAATCGATCGACCTGTCGCACCACTTGACGCTTCGATTGCAGGTCGCCGCCGAGGGAAATTAAGCCCAGGATGAGTGCCACCCCTCCGATTGCCATGGATGGAACCGCCGCCGGGACGATGGTATTCATGCGAATAACTCCTGGCAAAATTCTCGGTGCGCCTCTGCGGCTGACTTTCCCACGCGCTCGATTTGTTGTCCGGCTTGGGAAAGCAGCGAGAAGACTTGGGTTTGGGCGGAGCGGACTTCCTCTTCTCGATCGCTTAGATTCTTCGTTTGGGCTGCGAGTCGGCCCCGCATTTGGGCGTGAGTGAGAGTCGATTCTTGGAGGTAGCCCAGTTGATAGGCGGTATCCTGCTGCTGTTGGAATAGCAGGGCTTGCCGCTCGCCGATGAAACTGAGGTTGTCGGTGAGTTGATTTCCGTAGACCTCCATTGCCAACTCGCACAGGGCGATGGCTTCCGATTGGGCCAGGGGGCGATTTTCCGAGAGTCCGAATTCCCGGCAAAGTCGTACCATCGTCGCCGCATCTACACCGAGCTTGGCTTGCACCTGGGCGAGGGCCACCGTGGGTTCGCCTTCCGATGGCGGTGCGGATGGCTCTTGAGATTCCGTTTGGGATGGGACGGCAGCTTCGAGAGTGCGGGTCGCGGTCGGGAGTTTGCGGATTTGGGCGTTGGTCAATCCCCGCTCGGCGGCCAGATTCGGGTTGATGCCCGCCCCCAGCAGCGCGTCCCGAAAGGCTCTCTCGTCGGCGTATCCGAGTTCTTCTTTGGCTTGGTTGTAGGTTTTCATAGGGTTTTTCGGTATGCCTCGTAAGTGAGTCGATTGCGTTTTTTGAACAGGCGATCGTAAACTTTGTCGCGATCGCCTTTGTGTTTGCGCCAGATGGCGATCGCCTCTTTCAATACCCAGACGTGATAGGCATCGAGCCATCCCTCCCGACACCGCTGTACCTGAACGGAGCCATCGGGTAGCACCACACCTCGGGCGCGATCGCATCTCAATCCTTCTCGGAAGTCGGGAATCAAATCGAAGGCGATGTCTTCTGTCCCCTGGAGCATGTGCCGACCGCAGCGAAACAGGTGCAGCAGGGAATTGCGGCTGTATTTTCGAGGGGCGATGGTTGTTAGTTTTTTCGAGCGAGAAGTCCTCATCGTTTGTATTTGAGTGGGTTTGTGAATCGATCGAATCCAACCCTCGATAACGTTTGGCGCGGATGGCGCTAGAAAACTCGCACGAGATCGGTTTCGATCGGTTCGATACCCAAACCATAAAAAAACCCCAAGCAGGGGTCAATAGTTTTACCTGATATTTTAAGGTAATAATTTTGGGTTAGTTTTTTAGGTAAGACAAAACGCGATCGAGGATATCGGGATGCGATCGCACGCCAGCGGCGAGCATCTCTCGAACCAGGTCGGCATAGGCGAGAGTTTTGCCGTGCTGTTCGGGCATTTTGGGAAAATCGATTCCCGCGCCCCAAGTACTGTTAATCGTCTCGGCTGCCACTCCAGTGACCTCACTGAGAAGTCGGACGCATCTGGCTCGATAGCCGCGCTGCCCTTCGTCATCGTCGTTTGCTTCCAGCCAGCGCTTACAAAATTCTCGGGGTTGCATACAGCGTTGGTTAACCGCTCTGGTGAGTCGATTGAATAAAAACAATTTCGACATCGATGCGCTCTCGGATATTTACCTTATTTTTTATGGTAAATTAAAGAGGCGAATTCGGGTCGATCCACTCTCAGATTACCACTGGGAGCTAGCCCGAGCGTGTCGGTGCGGATGCGATCGCCCGCGTCTTTTTCTCTATCGCCCCCACCTCTGTAAAATAAGGTCAATCTCCTTGTCGAGGTCGGCCGAAGATGAAACTTGCAGCCCTCAAAGAACAAACCCAAAGAATTTGGTTGCTCTGGCAAAAGTGCGCCGAGGTGGTGGTACAGCCCCAAAACTACAAAGCGGACGTTCGCGCCTTTGGAGACTTGCGCCGCAAGGATACCTGGAAACGAGCGCTGGGGACGTTCTTCGCCCTATCGATCGCCCGAACCAGCATCGATGCGGTGGAAATCGTCAGCTTCTATCTCAATCCCGCACCGGGGACTTGGGAATGGGAAGTCCGGCACGAAACCTTCGAGGCCTTCATCAACATTCCCGGAGGACTCGAAGCCGTGCAGCGCGGACTCAACGAACTCTCGATCTCGCCCGATCGAAACCACGGAGACAATTTAAA
>JAXHUC010000252.1:0-2980 GCA_034189805.1 Cyanobacteriota bacterium | reverse complement strand
GCTCGAACTTAAAAGACGCGCTGTACCGCTACGATGCGATCGCCCGCTTGCAAGACGCGCAAATAGAGAAAACCCAGCTCGAACTGGCAACGCTGAGTCAGAATAACTCCGACCCTTCCCTCCAAGAGACGTTGAAACAACAGCAAGACAAGCGGAACTTGGGAGACTACATCCAGCTCGGCGCGGTGGGAACGGCATTTCTGCCCTCTTCCTTGCCCCGCGTGTTGCTCGTTGACGAAATCGATAAAAGCGACCTCAATCTGCCCAACGACCTCCTCAACCTGTTTGAAGAGGGAACTTTTGACATTCCCGAACTGGTGCGGCGCAAAAAAGACGAACCTACCGTCACCGTGCGGACGGAAGATGACGATATCGACGCGACCGTCGAGAAGGGACGGGTGTGCTGTAGCGAGTTTCCCGTGGTGGTGATGACCAGCAACGGCGAGCGGGATTTTCCTCCGGCTTTTCTGCGGCGCTGCCTGCGATTGCGAATGCCCGACCCCACCCCGGAGGCATTAAAAATCATTGTCGAGTCCCACTTTCAAGAGGAGTCGAACGATCGAGCCTGGAAAGATGCCGAATCGGCGATCGCAAAGCTTATTAAGGAATTTCACAAACGCGGCAATAAAGCCGACCTGGCTACAGACCAACTCCTCAATGCTATCTATCTGGTCACGCGAGAAGCCAGCCCGAACGACGTGGAGCAAGAACGGCTCAAACGACTGCTGCTCAAGCGATTGACCAGCGAGGCAGATCGATGAATGTCGATCGACTCATTGAGGTACTCGCTGCCGATAAAGCGTTTGGCGGCACGGACGAACACCTGACGGCGACGGAGATTGCCAATATTTTGTGGTTGGCCCGGCAAATTCAGCTCGACCCCTCTCCGGTTGCTGAGGATGACATCAAGGAGCCAGTTGTCGGTGATGTGAAAGTGGGCGGCACGATTGACGTGCTCGATGTCGAACCACCACCGGAACCCGAACCAACTCCAAACCCATCTCCCGACCCCACGATCGAGATTGCCACCCCTCCACCCGCAGTAGGGGTTTTGCCCCAAAAAGCACTGCCGATTTGGGTATCCGACGCGCCGTTGCTGGGGGATTCGTTGGGGTTGATGCGATCGCTGCGACCGCTGTTGCGTAAAGTGCCTTCCCAGGTGGCCCACCGATTGGATGAAGCGGAAACGGTCGATCGAATTGCCCGCACCGATATTTGGTCGCCCGTCCTCAAACCGGAGCTGGAACCTTGGTTCGACGTGGCGCTCGTCGTCGATAGCAGCGTGTCGATGAATCTGTGGCAGCGGCTGGCAGATGACTTGGAATTGGCGCTGAAACATTACGGGGCGTTTCGCGACCTGCGGACTTGGAATTTGGAGGTTGAGGGGGGGACGGTGAAACTACACTCTCGGATCGCCTCTGCTAGAACCAGAAGAACGAAGCCATCGGGCGATCGCTCGCCAACCCCAACTCAACCCGAGGCTGACAACCCAAACGCGACCCCCGATGTTGAATCGAAGAGCCAACCCCATCTCGAACGCCCCGCTCGCAACCCCCGCGAACTGGTCGCTGCCGACGGTCGCCGCATCGTTATCGTTCTCAGCGATTGCGTTGCCGACTACTGGTGGGACGGACTCATGTGGCCGGTTTTGGAGGAGTGGGGGCAAGCGATGCCCACGACCATCTGGCAGATGCTGCCCGAGTGGATGTGGGCGCGAACGGCGTTATCGACGGGCGAGTCGGTGGCGGTGCGAAATCGAGTGCCGGGGGGGACTAACGAGCGCCTCGAATCGGAATTGCTTTCGCTACTTGCTGCGGAACTCTCAGAGGAGTCCGAATCACCGAAACCTGCCATTGCCCTGCCAGTGATGACATCGGAGCAGACGGATATCGCGGCTTGGAGTCGGATGCTTGCTGGCGATCGCCGCCAGGTCTTGGCGGGAATCTCGATACCCCAACATGTTGAGGTTTTTGGCGATTTCCCAGAATCAGCAGAAAACGGGGAGGGCGAAATCCAGGCAACGGAAATCATTCAACAGTTTCGGATGCTCTCGTCCCCTAGAGCCAGACAATTGGCGGCACTGCTCGCTGCTGCCCCGGTGATTACGCTGCCGGTGATGCGCTTAATTCGCAAATCGATGCTGCCCGAGGGGTCTCCGTTACCCGTGGCGGAAGTATTTTTAAGCGGCTTGTTGCGGCGGTTACCCGAACAGTCCCGAGATACCGAGTCGGAGTTGGTGCAGTACGATTTCGTCTCTGGGGTGCGAGAAGCCTTGCTGGATATGCTGCCCCAAGTCGATGCCATCGAGGTGATTAATGCGGTGTCCCGCCAGGTCTCGCAGCAGCTAGGGTATTCGTCTCTGAAGCAGTTTAAGGCATTTCTCCTCTCGCCCGAGGCGGAACGCTCGGAAGATTTGCGGGGACTCAGAGCATTTGCGACGGTGACGGCAACGATTCTCAAACTGTTGGGCGGAGAATACGCCCGCATGGCTCGCGAGTTCGAGCCGCCGGATACGCCCCTTCCTGGCTCGGAAACTCCAGATTTTCCCGAACTGGAAGATTACGAGTACGAAACGGCAACGATTTTCGCGATCGTCGAACCCTTTGAATTTGAGACGGCGAGGATCGCTTCTAAAGCGGTAGAACGGCGAACGGGTTTCTTGAGATTGGGCAGAAAAGAAGTGGTGCGGCAACTGAACATCCAACCCTCGCGCGGGGCGGCATGGCAGTTCGTCGAAAGCCTCGGCAGCGGCATCGAACTGGAAATGGTCTCGATACCGGGGGGCAGCTTCATCATGGGGTCTCCAGAGGACGAACCGAAGAATCGAAGCAACGAAAAGCCGCAGCACGAGGTAACAGTGCCGTCGTTCTACCTGGGGAAATATCCCGTAACCCAAGCTCAGTGGCGAGCGGTGGCGGCTTTACCTCAAGTGGAGCGAGAGTTAAATCCAGACCCCTCGGATTTCAAAGGAGAGACTCTT
>JAXHUC010000251.1:0-3152 GCA_034189805.1 Cyanobacteriota bacterium | reverse complement strand
ATCCCTCGATTCAGTCTCGAATTTTAACCTTGCTGCACTCGTTATCGATACTCTTGCTTCTTCCCCAAATACCTTTCAAAAATTCGTTGGTGTTCTCGATAAGAATATTCATCTTCTCGAATTTCGTAGTCTCGCACCCAATTTTTTAGCATTTCTAGGTTTTGATTTTGTGCTTCTGGAGTTGGATATTTTTCCGGTTCCCAAGGTCTAGAATCGCAATTTTGCAAGCATTTCTCGATGCCGGGATTGAGAAACCGCAGTTCGTTGCAATGTTCGAGAACCAGTTCGACGAGGCTGCCGTAACTCCCTTCGATAACCCAACTTGAATGTTCGGCGACAAATTTGTCGATTACCTTTTGACTTTCCTTGAGAGATTTGCGAACGCCAGGTTCGTTCCAGGCACAGGTATCTAAATCGAAGTGGGGAATTCCGTGGGATGTTGCCAGTTGTTTTGCCATTGTGGTTTTTCCCGAACCGGAGTTACCGAAAATGAGAATTTTTTGCATAATTTTGAAATACGGCTGTCAGCTTCGGTCAGGTCAAAATCGAGCCACCCAACAATCGCTCGAACCGCCAGTCCAACTCCGCCTGAATTCGAGGAAAGATACTCACCGTCGGATCGCGATCGATAATTTTTTCCGCCGCATCCCGCGCCTGAATCAGTACCTCGCGATCGTCCACCAAACTCGCCAACACGAAATCCGGCAACCCCGACTGCCGGGTTCCCAACACTTCCCCCGGCCCGCGCAACTGCATATCCATCTCGGCGATGAAAAAGCCATCCTGGGACTGCTCGAGGACTTCCAAGCGCTGTTTCGCGTCGGTGGTGGCTTTGGGATGGGTCATCAGCAAGCAGAACGATCGATCGGCCCCCCGTCCGACTCGACCCCGCAACTGGTGTAACTGTGACAAACCAAACCGTTCGGCATTTTCAATCAACATCACCGTCGCATTCGGCACGTCCACCCCCACTTCCACCACCGTCGTCGAAACCAGAATCTGAGTTTGGTTGGTACGGAATTGTTCGATCGCCTCTTCCTTTTGCGCCGAAGTCATGCGACCGTGGAGCAAGCCCACCTGAAACTGGGGAAAGACCGACTCTTGCAACCGTTCGTATTCTTCGATCGCCGATCTTAAATCCAGCTTCTCCGACTCTTCCACCAACGGTAGCACGACATAGGTCTGCCGACCCCCGGCAATCTCCCGACGAATCAAATCGTACGCCTTCTGCCGTTCTTTCCCCGTCATCACGTTCGTTTGAATCGCTTGCCGTCCGGGGGGCAACTCGTCAATTTGGCTGACATCCAAATCCCCATGCAAAGTTAGCGCCAAAGTACGGGGAATTGGGGTTGCAGTCATCGAAAGAACGTGACAAACTCCATTCGCCCCTTTTTGCTGCAACTTCGCCCGTTGATGAACCCCGAAGCGGTGTTGTTCGTCGATGACCGAGAGTCCCAACCGATTGAACTGCACCGCATCCTGAATCAAAGCGTGGGTTCCCACCAATACCGGGAGTTCGCCCGTTTCCAGTTGGCTGTGGATTTCTCTGCGCTTCGCGGTCTTCGTCGAACCCGTGAGTAACTCCACGGGGATTTGCAGCATATTCAACCAACTCACCAGCTTGTGATAGTGCTGTTCCGCTAAGACTTCCGTCGGGGCCATCAGTGCGGCTTGATACCCCGATTCGATCGCCGCCAACATTGCCACCACCGCCACCACGGTTTTTCCCGCCCCCACATCTCCCTGTACCAGGCGGTTCATCGGTTCGGGTTTAGCTAAATCCGCGAGAATTTCGTTAGCGACGCGCTGTTGGGCGTTGGTAAATTCAAACGGAAGCTGCTGGTGGAACTTTTCGATCAGTTGTCCGCTTGCCCCCAGGAAGGTTCCTGTTTCTTGCCGTACCGTCTCTTGACCCCGCAATTGCGCCCGTCGCCGCAGCAAGCCCAGTTGCAAGTAGAAAAACTCGTCAAACACCAATCGCCGTCTCGCTTTGTCTAAGGTGTCGCGATCGGGGGGAAAATGAATGTTGGCGATCGCCTCGGAGAGTCCCAGCAGTTCGTATTTTTCCCGCAACTTCACCGGGAAGGGTTCGCGAATCTGGTTGGCGGCAGGCAGGGCAGCAATGACGGCGCGGCGAATCAAGTCTACAGTGATGCCATCGGTGAGGGCGTACACGGGCAACACTCGACCCACTTTCAACGACCCGATCGAATCGTAAGCCCCTTCGAGAACTTCAATTTCCGGGTTATCGATGGTCACACCGTACTTATTCTTCTTCACTAATCCCGACACCGCCACCGTCGCCCCCCGAGGATAGAGACTCTTTTGATAGCGCTGCCATTTCGGGGAACTAAACCGATGTCCGGCGTAGAATCGGGTAATTTTGAGCTGTCCGGAGTGGTCTTTGAGGGTGAGTTGGAGGATGGAAAGCCGCTTGTTTTTCGGGCTGCCGTAGCAGTGGGCGCTTTTCACCTCGGCCATTAGGGTAACGGTATCGCCAGGGTTGAGTTCTTTAATGGGAACCTGACGGGCGTAGTCGATATGGTCGCGGGGGTAGTAGTACAACAGGTCGTTAACGGTATACAAACCCAGCCGCGCTAAGACTTCTCCTCTGCGTTTGAGGCCGTCGAGTTTAATCAGGGGCTGATTGAGGTCTACTCGGGTTCCCGAAGAGACCAGGGGCGCAGTGCGGGGGGTTTTCGCGAGATTGGGGGCGAGGTTTGGGGCTGGGGCGATCGCATTTTGTTCGTTTTTCTCCACCACTCGCTGAATTTGTAACAAAAACTGTCGCGTCTCGGCCACCAGATGTTGCCGTCCGGACTCTGGAATATCGGGATATCGGGCAAATCGCGCCCCGATTTCCTGCCACCGACGACGATCGACGCTTGCCAAACCCACGGGCATTTCGCTGAAACTGAGGTGTAAAAATTCGCTAAACCGGTACTGACGACCCATCAAGTCGGGAAACCCCCGTTCGGCTTCCACCGCGAGGGCTTTTTGCAAGCGTACCCAGTCAATGCGATCGTTTTTCATTTCATAATTATATATTTAGCCGTCTATGGCATACAGATGGTTTCAACCAAAGAACTCGCGACTTGACGACTGAGTTCGACCGGAACGGCATTACCGATTTGTCTCATGGCTTCCGTCCA
>JAXHUC010000250.1:0-3175 GCA_034189805.1 Cyanobacteriota bacterium | reverse complement strand
GCCGACCAATAGTACGGCGAGTCCCATTCCTCCTGCTGCTGGAGTTCGACCTGAGCGGCTCGCAACGCTTCTGACGGCGATCGCCCCTCTTGCAACAAATGGCGGTAGAACGCACTCATCAGCGCCGCCGTCCCCCGATCGTCCACGCTCCACAAACTCACTACCATCCGGGGAATTCCTGCATACATAAACCCTCTTGTCAACCCCACAACGCCTTCCCCCTTAATTTCCTGCCCCAATCCCGTCTGGCAAGCGCTCAACACCAACAACTCCGCCGGCCAATCGAGATTGTAGATATCGTGGAGGCGCAAAAAGCCATTTTGAGGCGTTCCCGCCCGATCGAGCAGAGATAGCACCAATCCCGACAAACCGGGGTTACTGCTATTAAAAAAGCCGTGGGTGGCAAAGTGGATCGTCTGATACTCCTTCAACTCCTCGCTGATGACCATCGCCCGGTTGGCATCAAAGCCGATCGCCTCAATGGTTTGCGCGTCCTCCGGCAACAGCGACAAAATCGTTTGCGCCTCTCGTTCCGTCCCCGGCAGGCGAGTGGGGGGAACCGCCAGACCGATATCCCGCGCCGAAGCCACCAGTAGCGGATCTTCAGGCCCATCGGCAATTTGCACTTCGTTGGAGTCGAACAGATTTTGCAGCCGGGGATCGTCCTGGCCGCCAAACACCGGATCGGCGATCAAAGCCATGGTTTTGCCAGAGCGATCGCGTTTTTCCACCCGCGCGCGCATCGTTGCCAGCGCCGAGGCAGAGGGTAAATTGACAATTTCGTAGTCGATCGCCAGAGGAATTTCTTCTGTCGCCGAAGCCGTCAGCCCCGCCATCGGGATATATTGCAGCGCCCCATCCCCAGAAACCGCCAACCGCTTGCGTCCCTCGAACCGTTCTGCCACGGGAACCGTCACCATGTCGCTCAGCGCCCGTACCACCTCAGCCACCTTTTCCGGTCGTTCTCGCTGCCGCGCAGAAGTCATTACCATCCGGAAATTGCGCACCGCCAACTCGATTTCCCCTTTGGGGGGCAGTTCGGCACTGGTTATCCCATCCGTCGAAATCGCCCAAACGTAGCTGCGTTCCTCCCCGAGGAAATATTGCAACAGCAGCGTCTCGTCGTCGAGTACCTCTTCTTGAATCGCGGCTAAATCCAACGGTTGCGGTTGAGTCAGGGCCGCGTAGTCCGGGTGGCGGCGACGAATTTCGGTCTGGGTGCTGTCGAGTTCCTCGAATAGCCCTTTGAGTTCTGCGGCGAGTTCCGTAGCTTGTTCTTCCGTATAGTCGCCACTCAGGAGGGTGGTCTGTCGTTGCGCCAGGGTATTAATTTGCTGCTGCAAACTCCGCTCTCGATCGCCCAATTGCGGATCGACCCCTTGGCGAATCTCGATCCCCGCTTCTCCCAGCAACTCCAACAGCGTCCGGGTGCGAGTACGTTCGCTTGCATGTAGCGCTTTCCCGTCGTATCCCGCATCGGACTGCTGTTGGTGCAGTTCCATCAACAAGTCAATGTAAAACTCGTAGAAGTCTTGAACCGTAGCGAAGTAGCGAGTGCGCAGTCGTTCGCTGGTAATGTTGTTGCGGCTGCGGAGGGATTCGACAATTTCGATCGCCCGTTCGATCTTCTCGAGTGCTTCCTGGGTATTTCCCCGTTCCCGTTCTGCCCGCGCGATCCGATAGAGCGTTTCCGCCTCCCCCCGCCGATCGCCCGTCACCTGCCGCAAGGGTAACGCCCGATCGTAAAAATCCAGCGCTTGGGTGGCATCTCCCAAATTTGCATAGGCGACTCCGAGATTGGTCAGCGTACTTGCCTCCCCCAACCGATCGCCAACTTGCTGCCATAGGGGTAGCGCCCGTTCGTAAAGTTCGATGGTTTCGAGGTCTTCTCCTTGCTGGCGCAACGCATAACCGACATTATTCAGAGTCGCCGCTTTTTGGCGAGCGATGGTGATGGGGGAAATTCCCGTGCCTTCGAGTTCCTCCCAAATCGCTAAAGCGCGATCGTACTTTTCCCGCGCCGTTTGATATTCTTGCAAATCCGCGTAAGCTGCCCCCTCGTTGACCAAAATCGACGCTTCGTATCCCGCGCCCTCATTCACCTCCCCAGCAATTGCGAGAGCGCGATCGTATAGGGTGAGCGCCCGTTCGGTATCCCCGAGTCGAGCAAATACCGTCCCCAGATCGTCGAGAACGATCGCCTCTCCCGTGCGATAGTCGATTTCCTGCCAGATCGACTGCGCCGTTTCGGACGTATCGATCGCCGCTTGAAATTGACCCAAACGAGTGTAGAGTTGACCCAATGCCGTGAGAATATTGGCTTGAGAGTGGCGATCGTTCTGCGCTTCGTACAGGGGCAACACCTCCCGATAGACCGCCACCGCCTTATCCAACTCCCCCAAATGAGTGTAGGTTGCCCCGAGCAAAGAAAGCGAGAGCGTTTGCGTTTGCAAATCCCCTTGTTCGACCGCCAAACTCCTAGCTGCTTCCCACTTTTCGATCGCCTCTCGCCAAGGTGCGATCGTCCCTTCGACCTCCCCTTGAATGTAGAGTTGCATTCCTTCGTTAAAAAGCAGGTCTGCCGAGTTTTGGGCGGCAATCGGATCGATCGCCCAAAGAGCCAGAGATTGCGAGCTGGGAACGAATTGAGAAGGCGTGGAGAGAGTACTTTTAAGGGCGAAAATCGATGCGGATTTCATTTTATCGGATTCGGTGGCGCGACTTCCCAATCCCGTCGTCGGGATATAAAAGTACAAAATACCCACGAATAAAATCGCTTGGATGATTTGTTGCCCTCGAAACATTATTTAATATTTGAAACGCGATCGCTGATGAGATGGCGATCGGTTTTAACTCCCTACTCTGGTTATCAGATCTTGTCAGAATTCATGCCGTTGCCCCATACTCCTTTAGAGTCGCGCGCGACTCCCAAAGTGAGACTTCTATATCTTATATATACTGATTCCGATAAGTTCGACACTGAGACAATTTCACGTGCAAGCCGCACCAGCACCCAAGGATTCTTCACTTAACTTCGATCGCAGACGGCTGAGTGCATAGTTGCTAAATACCGATCCTATGCTTATGATAGCACTGCAATTTTTTAGCTATCCTTGAGTTTAGCAAATTAGATATTATTCTTATCGATGACCGATGAGAATTTCAAGAATTCAAC
>JAXHUC010000025.1:0-59279 GCA_034189805.1 Cyanobacteriota bacterium | reverse complement strand
GCAATTTGACAATCGAGGGTTTCGACCTCTTCTAGCAACTTTTCCACCGTATGCCGAGCCGCTTCGGTCAACTCCGCTCGATTCTCGCACCAGTCAGCAAAGCGATCGAACGGTTGAACCTGGGCAACAGCTTTCCCGCTTCCGTTCGCGCAGTGACTCCAGAGGAGTATCGCCCCACTCACAGCAATAAATCTACCGTACTGTGTCATTTTCTTCGTCAATATGTGTTGGGCTGTTAGCAGTGTTACGGTTCTAATCCAAAATCCAAAATCTAAAATCTAAAACAGAATAACTCGACGGACATTGCCACTGCAAGCCATGCCGAGTCGAAGATACCTCGGGATTATCCGCAGAACGATCGGGCGGCGCAAACTCTAACGGTATAGCTGTATTCAGTGAGGTTAGGATACAGCCTGTTGGAGAACGGACTCGATCGAAACACTTATCGTTCCGAGTTTTCCAATATTATTTTTAAATAATTTCTTTTGATAATCCATTTATCTCCCATCGATACGAATCACAAATGGGAGCAAAATTCAAAATTCTTACTTTTCCCTATTCACGATGAAGAGGGATAGCTCGATCGAACTTCGTCGAGAGCTTTTTCAGGTCGGAGTTATTTCGATACGCAGTGTCAATCAAAAATAGACGCACCCATTTTGGCTCTACGAGTCGTTGCTCTACCTTCCTTCAAGCTCGCGATTCAAGCTGTCATGTCTCGGGAACGGGCAAGAGCGACTCAACAAAGCAATTGCAAGTTCGAGCGACGTTATCTCATTACCTCTTGAGGATGGGTGGGCGTTACTATCCCACCGCGTTTACCTCCAGAACCCATCTCTAGAACCAAGCGATGCTGGTACAGGCAAGCAGTGCCACCACCAGGTAAAACATTCCCACCACTTGACGTTCCGTCCAACCGGACAGTTCGAGATGATGGTGTAAAGGAGCCATCCGGAACAATCGCTTGCCAACTCCGTCGGCATTTTTAGTGGCTTTGTAGTATCCCACTTGGAGAATGACCGATAGGGTTTCGACGAAAAACAACCCACTGATGACAAACAGGGCAAACAGATGGTTGGTCGTAATGCCCACAGCCGCCAGTGCCGCGCCTAGGGGTAGAGAACCGGTATCGCCCATGAATACCTGCGCTGGGTTTCGGTTGTGGACGAGGAAACCCAAACAGCCGCCACTCATACAAGCACAGAATGTTGCTAGAGCCGGAGAGGAAGGTGCAACCACAGCGGCCAATCCCAAAAAGGCGATCGCCCCGGTTCCACCCATCAAGCCATCCACACCATCGGTCAGGTTTGTGGCGTTACTTTCCGCAACGAGGACAAATCCCGATAGCGGTAAGAAGAGCATACCCAAGGGAATCGATAAACCGAACGGTAAGGCGATAGATGTGAGAGCCTCAAAATTGGATTGGAGACCCAGCCAGTAACAGAAAAGCGCTCCAAACCCGATTTGCAAGGCCAATTTCATCTTCGGAGATATGCCCTTGTTGGACTTGCGGCGAATCACCTGCCAGTCATCGATCCAACCGATCGCCCCATAGGAGAGGGTCAGTAGCGAGACTGCGAGTAACAGGCTTAAATCTGCTGAAGTTACCGCTGGAGAAAATCCAGACCACAACAAGGCAACCGCCACGGCTGGGGGAATAAAGAAAATTCCTCCCATCGTTGGCGTTCCGGCTTTTTTCAAATGCGCTTTGGGTCCATCTTCGCGAATCACTTGACCGGTTTTGAGCGCTCTGAGTAGAGGAATCGCCCAATATCCCAAGGCCGCAGAGAGAGCCGTACAAATGAGTAATGGCAGAGTAATTGACGAAGCTGGGGAAGTTAGCCTGTCGGCTCCCCAGTCTAGAACGAGTGCGGCTAAGACCGAACCCACGCTCAAACAACCCGAGAGGATCGTTCCAGAGACTTGGATTCGCCTGCTGTAAAAATTGGTATCCACGAAATTTTCGACTCCTTCACACCGGGAAAGACGAATTTCCACTTTAGGGAACATTATTCCACATCATTTCGCGACTCACCATGTCGCAACTTCAAAAATGACATGAAGATATTGACAGATTTGCACTTAGATGGCAAATCTACGGACTAGAGTATTATTTTTGCGCTGATTTCAGGTAAGCGCGGTTGAGCGAAACAACAGCCATGCAATGTACTCGATTCACTAGATCTTTGGCATTGCGACTCGAGGAGATTGAAACTTCCGCTTGTCAAGCTAGCCAAAGACATTCCCACTGAGGCGACGACCTCCCTATCGGGCGAAGGACTTTGCTAGAATTTGTCCGAACATCGCATTAGTGCGATCTCCTCACAACGTTGGGTCGCGTTTCAGCGTTTAACTCTACTTTCACCATACGCAGAGCTGGCAACTCGTTCCGGGAAGATCTAAAAATTCGATCGCCCGAACCCGATCGTCCTCCAACCCGACCTTAACTACGAATCATCATCGCTGTCATCATCTTCATCGTAGGAAACATCGTCATCAACGATCAATCCATCGAGACCTTCATCTTGCTGGGCTGAAGCTTGTTCGTCTTCATCGCGGGGAATGAGTCGTCCCGTTGCCTGCAACCAATCCAGGATCGATGTTTCTTGATTCAGTGGAATGACTTCAGCCGCTTCGTGTCGGGGAAGTTGTTTGAGAGAAGGATTGTTGAGCTGGGTCATAGATAGAAATGACAGGAGAAGAACTCAGTCTTAGCAAGAGTTGAGAGCATCGCGATCGGAGATTTTACCTACAAGGCAACTCGCTTTGGGTATCTCGATGCGCGAACCTAACTCAATCGTATCAAATTGTTCGAGCATCTCCCGAATATTGATCGCGAGGTCGCTTCTTCAATTTGCATTCGTCAAAGCATTTTCCCCATTGGTTATGCTAGGGACAGCCTTTAATGCCGGGGAACCGCTAATATACAGAACGGGTCTACCCGATCGGCAAAACATTCGTGCGGATGTCCGATCGCTTTTGACCTGAATTCGACCTAAATATTTGCCCTGCGATCGTCCCGTCACCGATAACTGATACCGATAACTAATAGATATGCCCGACTTCAATCGCGATGGCAACCCCGATATTCTCTGGCGCGATACCGAGCGCGGAAGTCATGTCATCTGGCTGATGAACGCGACTCTCATCACCAATGGCGTACCCCTGCCGACGGTATTCGATCCGTTCGCGCGTCTGTCTGGAACGGGAGATTTTAATGGCGATGGTTCTGACGATATCGTGTGGCGCTCTCACTCCACCGGAGAAAATTTTCTCTGGCTGATGGATGGAACCAACGTTGTTGGCGCTCAAAGTCTGCCGAGCGTTCCCGGACCCGAATGGCATATTGAAGGAGTGACCGATTTTAATGGCGACACTCAGGGGGATTTACTGTGGCGCAACTACGTCACCGGAGAAAACCAAATTTGGTTGATGAACGGCGCGCAGATCGCAGAAGTTGCCAATTTACCGACGAGTCCCGATATTGCATGGCGCATCCAAGCGACGGGCGATTTCAACGGAGATGGCGAGCAAGATATCGTCTGGCGCAATTTTAATAGCGGCGAGAATGCCGTCTGGTTCATGAGCGGAACCAATCTCATCGGCGACGCAGCCCTACCGATTCTTCCCCCGTTAGAATGGCGCATCGAGGGGGCGGGAGACTTCAACCGCGACGGACTCGATGACTTGCACGTTCGCAATTTCGGCACTGGAGAAAATCAGATTTGGTTGATGGATGGGACTGCCCTGACGAACGTGGTGACGCTGCCTCCTCTGACTCCAGAATGGGAAGCCCCGAGTTCGGATATTTTCGTGACTGGGACGAGCGTTATCGGCACTCCTGAAGAAGAGACCCTCGTCGGCAGCTTGGGGGGCGATTTTATCTCTGGCGGGGCGGGCGCGGACGAACTGTTCGGTGGATTGGGGAACGACGCAATTTTGGGCGATTCGGAAAACGATCGCCTCTTCGGTCAGCTTGGAGATGATTTTCTCAATGGTGGAGCGGGAGACGACCTGCTCGATGGGGGCTTCGGCCGAGATTTATTAGTCGGGGGTGAGGGGAGCGATACCCTGGTTTTACCCGTGGAGAAGGGGGTGGTTATTAACAACGAATTGGATTTTCTCCGGGTGGATGGCATTACCGATTTCCAGCCCGGTGTCGATAAAATTGGCTTGACTCAAGGGTTTACCGAAGCGAACTTAACCTTTGAAACGGTGACGGTTGCTGTCAGTCCGGACGTGCCGATTAGTATTGCGATTTCGATTGCCGGGACGAATGTGGTGTTGGGGTTGGTCTCTGTTACTTCTGTCGAACAGCTCCGGGGCAATTTTGTCACGGTATCTTAAAAACAGCGTGGGTAATCAGTGCTGACGATCGAAAACGATGGCGAATTTTTCACTGGCACTTTTCTCGATTGTCTGCTGTCGCCCGCAGCGATTCACCATCGCGGTTGAGATTAAGGTTTAAAATAAAGGTCGGTTGCGAGCGGTTACCCCGATCGCCATCCCCAAAATCGTATCGAGATCGGATTGGGGCAACTGCAAGTTTTCGGCAATATCTCTCGATACGCAATACTTAAACCCAGACTCATCAGCGAACATGCACCTAAATTTCACATCGATCCGTTGGGGTACAATTTTGCGATCGCTCGCGATTTCCACGGAATCCTTTAAGAGCGATCGCCTTGCCCCGCGTTTGTTCCGTTCGATTGCGATCGCCCTTCTGGTGGCAATCGTCTGGGGATTCTCTGGGGTCATTTGGGGCATTTCTCCAGTCTGGGCAAAAGATAATACTGTCAACTACACCCTCACCGAACTCAAATATCGAGACTTTTCCAATCGCGATTTGGAAGGTAGTGCCTTTGCCGGGGCGAATATGTTAGGCATCAACTTTCACGGGGCAAATTTGAAAGGGGCGATTTTTACCAAAGGGTCTCTGATCGATGCCGATCTTTCCGAGGCCGACCTTTCGGAATCCTTTGCCGATCGCGTCCTATTCGATCGCGCCAATCTGACTAATACCATTTTTACCGATGCTATTGCCACGAGTAGTAGCTTTGCCAGTGCCGAGATTGCTGGGGCAGACTTTTCCGGTACGATTCTCGATCGCTATCAAATTTCTTTAATGTGCAAGCGGGCATCCGGCGTGAATCCAATCACGGGTATCTCCACCCGCGATAGTTTGGGATGTCGGTAATTGTAAGTAATTTTATCGCACCCCTTCAAAAAAGAGTCCGATCGCGATAACTTGAATTTCTAATCTCTAGCGTGCATCGAATAACGTTCTATGGTATCAACCACAACACAATCCCAGCTCGGACCGATGTCGCGACTGGTTAGCGGCATTTTATCGATTCGGCCTCTGGCAGATTTTGCCAAACATCAAGCCCGTCAAATGATGATAAAGCGGGCCGAACAGCTGGGCGTACCCTGGCGCGAAGAAGCGCAAAAGCTCAGAGCGCAAAATCTCGAGTCTAATTACGATCGCCTGGTTGACTCGAACCTAACCTATCCCGACTATTATCTCAATTCCTTTCACGCTTACGAAACGGGGAATCTCAACTGGGAAGCGGCAACGGAATTGGAGGTCGCCGCGAAAGCCGTTCACGCAAAAATCTGGCCCGAGGCCGGGGCAAATGGGGATACTAAGCTGCGTCAAAGTTACCACGATCGCCTCTTAGATTGCCTGCCAACCCCTCCCAAGGATATCGTCGATTTGGGTTGTGGGGTGGGGTTGAGTACTTTTGCGTTGCAAGCGACTTACCCCCACGCTCGCATGACCGGAGTCGATTTATCCCCGTATTTTCTCGCCGTTGCTGCCCACCAATCCCAACATCGTTACTCTAAAATCGGTCACCCCATTCGCTGGGTACATGCCGCAGCCGAACGGACGGAACTCCCTACAGCTTCTTTCGATTTGGTGTCTGTGTGCTTGGTGTTACACGAACTACCCCAAGCCGCCACTCGCGCCCTTCTCCAAGAAGCCAGACGGCTGCTACGCCCGACCGGACACCTTGCCATCATGGCGATGAACCCCCAATCGGAGGTGGTGGCGAAGATGCCGCCTTACGTGTTGACATTGCTTAAAAGTACGGAACCTTGGCTGGACGAGTATTTTTCTTTGGATTTAGTTGCGGCGATCGCCAAGGCTGGCTTTAACGAACCCACCATCAATTTTAATAGTCCCCGCCATCGCACGGTTATCGCATCGGTCGCGAAATCGGAGATTGACGGTTAAAGCCTCAAGGGATGGAAGGAGATGGGTCAGTTAACCCAAGCGATCGCGCTTTTGACGCAGCGGACAACTTCAAGCGAGTAACGTGCGACCGGAAGTCCGAGGCGATCCATCTACCGCACGGTGTAGAAGCTGTTGGAATCCAGAACGGGCGTAATTCTCGACTTTAAGACGTAATTCTAGAGAGCGGTTGGGAAATTTGGCACAAGTTCGTGGCTGGTGTAGGTACTGGCGCATCGATCGATCGGTCTGGATTTTGGTCATCACGTAGTCGATGAGTTTGGGTTTGAGTCGGTTCAATCCACCGGTATCGCTCGTTTCTTTGTAAATGTCGAGAATCGTTTCAACTTCTTCGGTCACAACAGTTAGAATTCCAGGCATTTTTAGTTTCTCCAAGTTTTTACACCCAAAAGTACAGCAGTCAAATTCACAGCTCGTTGTCGATCGATCGTTCGGGTCGATCTCCATCGGTGAATTTCTTCATTCGAGTCCTAGAAAAGATCGGTTACGATCGTTGCTACGACGGTTGAAAATTGAGAAAAAAGGCTATCCCGAATCCTTCAAAGTTTAGCAATCGCTAAACTTTTGCCAACTTCAAACTTTCCCGATCCAGAAGATAACCCATATATTTCTTGAGTCAGAAAAATAAGATCGATTGGAGCGGTTGAGACAGTTCGAGTCATAGGCAATCGAGATCTAAGACTTTTGCATTAAATTCGAGCAAATTTCATCGAAACTTTACAGCCTCTTTTGGAGCTTCTAGTTTTCGCGTTCGGTTTCATCCAAAGTCGAAATCGTTTCTTTTAGAACGAGACGCTCGATCCCCATACTGTTTACCAGCAATCTCTCTTTCGTTCTTTTTGTTAATATAATTTTACCATCTCTGTCGAAAAAAAAATCTTTCTCGAGGATGAGACGTTCGGTTTTGAGCTTAGATAGAATCAAGCGGTGACCCCATGCTAAAATATCGAACTCTGGCATGAGATAGTGAGGATGGCGTAAAATCCAGCGGCAACTTTCAGCATCGGTCTGCTCGAGTCGTTCGATCGCCGCAGCTAAAACTCCGGCAATTTGGGTTAAGCTCGGCAGTACGGCAAGAAAACTTTTGAGAAATTCGATCGCTTTTCGATCTTGAGTTTTTAAAATGTCAACAGACAATTCAATATAGATTTCTCGATCTTCGGGTTGGTTCATTCTTGCTGCGGTCTGCGGCTCGCAAATACTATTCCTAGAAGCAGCATCGATCGTTACACTTTGCATAAGTCGTTGGGAACAATTATTAAGCCAATCGTTAGAAAGTTATGAAGAAAATAGACTTGCACGTATAAGCTAACTATCTTGAATCTGAGAGAATCTAGGCTTTGCGAACCCAAAATAAAATAGGTAGTCAGTCTGACTACAAAAACCAACATAAATGAGAATTGTGAGGATTTTGCGATCGATTATTCGTCCCAGTGGAGAAGCGCTCGGATCTGTGCCACCAAACTCAACGCCTCGAAGGGTTTAGAAATGGTACCGACGGCGCTCGAAGTCTGGACTGGATGTCGATTGCCAATCCGGGCTTTGGCGGTCAGTAAAATTGTCGGGATACGATCGGTATACTCTGAGGCTTGAAGCTGTCGCAACGTTTCCAATCCGTCCATATCCGGCATCATCACATCTAACAAAATGGCATCGGGTTGGTGCGATTTGGCAATCTCCAATCCTTCCCGACCGGACGCGGCGACGAGTACTTCCCATCCGGCTGCGGCTTCTAGAGAATATTGAACGATCTCTCGGACGGCATCGTCATCATCGACAATTAAAATTTGCTTGCTCATTTTGGCTTTAAGTTAACCTCAGTTTTGGGAACGGGGAACGGGGAGGCTGGGGGAGCTGGGGAGGCTGGGGGAGAGGGAAAGAAAGACGCGGGGACGCGGTGACGCGGTGACGCGGTGAGGGGAGAAACGGGGGAAATTGATGAATGATGAGTGATGAGTGATGAACATCGCACATACATTAGACTTTATCTCCTTGTCCCCTCATCTCCCTCATCTTCCCGCTCGAGTGATGCATCACTCGAGTCGGGGGAGGGTAAAGTAGAAACAACTGCCGCGACCTAGGGTACTTTCAGCCCATATTTGTCCCCCATGCTGCTCGACGATACTGCGGCAAATGGCTAAACCCAAACCCGTTCCCCCTTTTTTTCGCGAGTCGGATGCATCCACTTGATGAAAGCGCTCGAAGATCGTTTCGAGTTTGTTGGGTGGAATCCCCCGACCGCGATCGCGCACTTCAAATAAAATCCTGTCGTCTGGCGCGCTTGCTTTGAGCCAGACTGTCGAACCTGCCGGTGAAAATTCGATGGCGTTGCCGAGTAAATTAATCAGCACCTGAATGAGCCGATCGCGATCGACCCAACATTCTCGATCGATGCTAGATCTATCAATGGTTACCCCCGCACGATTGGCAATCACCAGCATTTGCTCTGAAGCTTGTTCGAGCAGTTCGGAGGCGGCAACCGATTCCTTGACCAGTTGGATTTTACCCGACTCCAACCGCTCGAGTTCGAGGATATCATTGACCAAGCGGACTAAGCGCTCGGTACTTTGGGCGGCAATTTGGATAATGTGCTTTCCCCGATCGGAACTGGCCGGGACCAAACCCGTCGAGAGAAGATTCAACCCGCCGTGAATCGCCGTAAGTGGGGTACGCAATTCGTGGCTGACGACGGCGATAAATTCATCCTTCATGCGGGAAATGGCATAGCGCTCCGTCACATCTTCACCGATACTGAGAGTGCCGCTCGGCGTGCCTTTCTCCCCTTGCAACCGGGTATTATTCCAGGCGACGATTCGTTCTTCCCCGGATTTGGTCAAAATCGGATTTTGATGGTGGGGATGCAGATTGTATTCGAGAATTTCCCGAAATATTTGGTAGACCGCCACTCTTTGATATTGCGGCAAGACCGTTGTAAACCAATCTCGCCCCAAAATTTCTGACTCGGAGTACCCAGTCAATTTCAAAAAGAACGGATTGACGTATTCCACCGTGCCATCTTTATGGAGTCCGACAACGATAAGCTGTACGTTATCGAGCAGGGTTTGCCAGCGTCGGTTCGATTCGTGGAGGACGGCTTGGGCTGCTTTGCGATCGCTGATATCTCGCTGTACCACCAAAATATAGTTAGGCGCGCCACTTCGATCGCGAACTAGAGAACTCGACGAGTCTACGGTCAACTGCCGGCCATCTTTACAAATAAAATCGAGTTCCTGACGCAGAACGCCAGCTTCCATAAGGGTCGTCAGTTTCTGCTGGCTTAGCTGTCGGCTTTGGGGGGTCAAAAACTCTTCCAAGCACCGACCGAGCAGTTCCGATTCCGCATATCCCGATTTCTCGATCGCCGCCGAGTTGGCCTGTTCGATATTTCCTCGGGTATCTAAAACGTAGATAAAGTCAGCAGCCGACTCAAATAGAGACCGAAATCGCCGTTCGCTATCTCGCAAAGCGACGGTACGCTGTTCGACTCGACCTTCGAGTTCCCGGTTGAGCTGTTGCAGTGCGGCTTCGGCTTGCTTGCGTTCTTCGAGTTCGATCTGAGTGCGAGCGAGTAATTGCGCTTGGTGAATGGCGATCGCGACGTGGGTTGCGAGTTGCTCGAGAAACTCAATTTCGTCAATCTGCCACTGACGGGGACGATCGCACTCGTGAGCGATCAGTAATCCCCAAAGTTGTTCTCGCTGGGGGGTTAACGGTTCGGGTGCGGACTCAACGGGCAAACTGAGGAGAATGGGAACGACTAAATTCGCTCGGACTTGAAATTGAGCTAGAAATTCTTGATGGCATTGGCTCAAGGGAGCAATGTGAATATCTTCGATGGCTCGAGTTCGTCCCCGCCGATAGGGATCGCGCCACGCTTCCTCGAAACAGGGATCGGTGACGGTGCGATCGAGAATTGAATGCACGGACTCGGCGACGGATTCCACGGCGACGCGACCGCTCCAATCGGGATGGAAACGGTAGATGAGTACCCGATCGACTTCGAGAAACTGACGGACTTGAGCTACCGTTTCGTTGAGAATATCGTCGAGATTGAGAGACTGACGAATCCGCAGGGCAACTTTTGCCAGGAGCTGAACGGTTTCGGGCATGACTTCGCGTGATGAAAAATCTTCAGAGGTCATGGACGATCGGACATCAAACTTCGCGCCGATGAAGATAGAACGGGCAATCGAATTCAATTCTTTAAGTCTTTGTCTAAAATACCCAGGTAACGTTTTTATAAAATCTATTCTGAAAATTTGCAATTTTTATTTATTTATATTTTATACAGTCTTCAAAGACGATATAAAAGTTACGTTATACAAATCTAAACAAAATATTCACAAAAAACCTCTTTTCTGCCCTAGGAAAGAGGTTGATGTTTTGCGAGCTGTGAGTGGAGGTCGAGTGAGTTTTCTCGAGCGACCCCCACCGAGCGCCGATTAATGCTGATTAATTGTTTTCCCAGGTAACAACGCCTGCGCGATCGAGATAGCCGAGTCGCTCGCCAATCCGGACTTGCGCCCGATCTTCAGAGAAATACCAAATCTCGTCAAATTGAGGTTCGGCAAGGATTTGACCCGCTATATCGATCGCCCCCCATTTGTTGCCCACGCGAATCGAGGCAATCCCTTCGAGAAGATACCAAACTGCATCGAATTGGGGTTCGACGGTGACGCGACCGGAGGAGTCGATAATGCCCCACTTACTGCCGACGCGCACGGAAGTTAGGGTTTCAGAAATGTAGCCGAGTTCGTCAAATTGAGGTTCGACGACCATCTGACCGTTCGTATCGAGCAAGCCCCACTTGTTGCCGACGCGCACGGAAGTTAAGCTTTCGGACATGTAACCCACTTCATCGAATCGAGGTTCGATGGCGATCTGACCGTTGCTATCGACCGCACCCCACTTTCCGCCAACGCGGACGGGAGCCAAGCGGTTGTAGAAGCCCCAGGTTTCGTCAAACTGAGGTTCGATGACGAGATCGCCGTTCGTATCGATAAAGCCCCACTTTGCCCCCATTCGCACCGGGGCCATACCGTTGGTGAAGCTCCAAATTTCGTCGTATTGAGGCGCGACAACCGTGCTTCCGGAAGGGTCGATAATACCCCACTTGGCACCGATTCGGACTGGGGCAACACCGCCGGCAAAACTCCAAATTTCGTCGTATTGGGGTTCGATGACCACATTTCCGGAGCGATCGATAAATCCCCACTTGTAGTCGCGCCGAACGCCAGCCAAACCTTCAGTAAAGTCCCAAACGGCTTCGTACTCAGGTTCGACGACCACATTTCCGGAGCGATCGACAAATCCCCACTGATAGTCTTTCTTGACGGTAATTAGCTCTCCAGAGGGATACCAAATCTCGTCGTATTCGGGTTCGATAACAAAGTTTCCAGCGCGATCGATTAAACCCCACTGGTAGTCTACGCGAACGATCGCCAGCCCTTCGTAAAAGCCCCAGGTTTCGTCGAGTTGAGGTTCGATAACGAAATCACCCGTCTCGTCGATATAACCCCAGTACTGACCGACTCGGACGGCGGCGACACCTTCGTAAAACTCCCAGGCTTCATCGAATTGGGGCTTGATGACCCACTCTCCGTCCTGGTTTTGGTAGCCGACTTTGCCGTCTTCATAGGTGGGAAACAAACCGTTTGATGGGAAGACCGGGGCAGGCATGGACGTTTCTGCCTCGAGGTCTTTGGTCGCCTTGGTCCCTAATGCTCGATCTGGGCGGGTCGGGCGGGCGGAGTTTCCTTTTAAAGGCATTTGACGCTCTGCTCGCTGACCGACCGACATTTTTTTCTCGGTCGGATTGGCGTTGGCGGGGGAAAGGGTTCCCAAGACGAGTAGACCCGCTAAAAAAGCAATCGATCGTTTCATGGTTGGCTCTAGATATATGTGAGATGGTTGCGGTTGGTTGGAGGAGAAAATTTGCATCCCTAGTTAAATAGGAACGAATCGAAAAAAATATGTCGTTTCCATCGAGTTTCGATCGCCTCGATCTCGGAAGACGTAAAGATTTACGGCAACATCAGAAAGCGCTCGTTTGTTTGAGGCTTTGTTTGCGCTTTTCGTGAATTTTTGGTAGAATACGGCGGTGATGCAAGGCTAGAAAAACTCAGTTTAAAAGTACTCTCTTCTTTAATCTACAAAAAGAACTGATTGCATTCCGAAAAAGTTGTCAATTTTCTAGCTCCAGTTTCTGAATTTATCTAATTCATCGCCTTTCTTCTCTGATACTATTGTCCGATCTCATCCAGAAGAGGTGTTTGAGGTACAATCTCTTATCTGGCCGACCGAAGAACTCGATCGTTACGATTAAGAGCCGGGTTGACGGGCGCTCGAATTGGGCAGCTTTGACGAACAGAGGACATCTTGGAGCATCAGAGCATAACCTAGATCTGAGCAAACATAAGCACCACTTGCATTCGGGATGTACGCAAACCCGCCAAATAATGAGAAAATAGCGCCTGAACGTCGATCTCGATCGAACTTTCCCTTCAATCCCAACTCGATGTATCGATCGAATTGAGAATTCTTCTAACAGTCGATCTATGCCAGCAATTTTCCCACCCTCTCAACCCGCCATCCCCCCACATACCTGGAATCGTCCCATTGGTTTGGGTTGGGAAAAACCCTACACCGTGCGCTACAGCAGCAATCTCGACGATGGCCCCTGGCATGGGATGCCGTTGGGGGGTTTTGGCGGGGGGTGTATCGGCCGTTCCTCCCGAGGGGACTTCAATCTCTGGCATTTGGATGGGGGAGAGCATATTTTTCGCCAACTCCCGGCCTGTCAGTTTAGTGTCTACGAAGAAGCGGCCGGAACCACCCAAGCCTATGCCCTCTCCACCGAAGCCCCCGAAGATGGGACGCTGTCGGCGTGGAACTGGTATCCCCAAACCCAGGATAAGGATGGCGAGTCCGTCTCGACGGGAACCTACCATGCCCTGTATCCTCGCAGTTGGTTCGTCTATCGCAACGTTTTTAAAGCCGAAATAACCTGCGAGCAGTTTTCCCCCATTATTCCCGATAACTACCAAGAAACCAGCTACCCGATCGCAATTTTCGACTGGACGATTCACAATCCCACCGACGAACCGATCGTGGTGAGTATTATGCTGACTTGGGAGAATATTGTCGGCTGGTTCACCAACGCGATTAAATCCCCCGAAGTGCGGGTACGGGACGATGGCAGTCCGGTGTATGAATATCAGTCGAAGTGGGGAGAAAGCGAGGGGAATTGCAATCGCTGGATCGAAGATTTTTCCCGGTTGGGTTGCGTGATGAATGGGGCAACCCTCAGCGAAGAACCCGAAGAAGGGGAAGGACAAATTGCGATCGCCACGGTGACCAATCCCATTGTCGAAGTGTTCTACCATAGCTGCTGGAACCCGGACAGCGACGGCGACGAAATTTGGCAGAGTTTTGCCACCGACGGATCGCTATCGGGTCAAGAAGACGAAACCCCTACCCCAGCTGGAGAACGACGGGCCACGGCAATTTCCGTCCGCACCACCATCCGACCTGGCAGAACTCGCAAAATCCCCTTCATCCTCGCCTGGGACTTCCCCACCACAGAATTTGCGGCCGGGGTGAAATACTACCGTCGCTACACGGACTTTTTCGGCCGCAGCGGTCAAAATGCTTGGTCGATGGTGCGCACGGCCCTCAAGCATTCCGATACTTGGAAAGGGGAGATTCAAACCTGGCAGCAGCCGATTTTGGAGGATGAGGGGTTGCCCGGTTGGTTCAAAATGGCGCTGTTTAACGAACTCTACGACCTCACCGATGGCGGGACGCTGTGGACGGCAGCCGACGAAACGGACTCCATCGGTCGGTTTGGGGTGTTGGAGAGTTTGGACTATCGTTGGTACGAAAGTTTGGACGTGCGCCTGTACGGGTCGTTTGCGCTGTTGATGTTGTGGCCGAAGCTGGAAAAGTCGGTGCTGCGTTCCTTCGCGCGGGCAATTCCCACCGGCGACGACACCCCCCGCGTCATCGGTTACAATCAAGCACCTGCCATTCGCAAAGCGGCCGGGGCCACTCCGCACGATTTGGGCGCAGCGAACGAGCATCCCTGGGAACAAACCAATTATACGAGCTATCAAGACTGCAATTTGTGGAAGGATTTGCCTTGCGATTTTGTGTTGCAGGTGTATCGGGATTTTCTGCTGACGGGAGGTAAGGACGATCGCTTTTTGTGGGACTGCTGGCCGGCTGTGGTGGCGGCGTTGGCGTATCTGAAAACCTTCGATATTGATGGGGATGGGATTCCCGAAAATGGCGGCGCGCCAGACCAAACCTTCGATGATTGGCGGTTGCAGGGGATTAGTGCTTATTGCGGGGGGTTGTGGTTGGCGGCGTTGGAAGCGGCTGTTGCGATCGCCGAATACTTGACCGCGCATCCGCAACCGTACGAATTCTCGCCAGAAGCGTCGGCAACGCCACCCGACCCGGAGGAGATGGGGAAAGTGTACCAAACTTGGTTGGAACGGGCCAAACCCCTGTATCAAGAAACCCTCTGGAACGGTCGCTACTATCGCCTCGACAGTCAAAGCGGGTCAGAAGTGGTGATGGCCGATCAACTTTGCGGGCAGTTTTACGCCCGGTTGTTGGGACTAGAGGATATCGTCCCCGAAGAGTGCGCGCGATCGGCACTGGAAGCGGTCTACGAGGCGTGTTTCGTCAAATTCAATCAAATTAGCTCAAACGGAGGCGATCGCCTGGGAGCAGCCAATGGGGTGATGCCCGACGGTTCCCCGGAAGACCCGAATGCCACGCATCCGTTGGAAGTGTGGACGGGGATTAATTTCGGGTTGGGGGCGTTTTTGATGCAGATGGGGATGAAAGACGAGGCGTTTGAGATGGCCCAGGCTGTTGTCGGGCAGATTTATACGGGGGGTTTGCAGTTTCGGACTCCCGAGGCGATTACGGCGGCCGGGACGTTTCGCGCCTGTCACTATCTGCGCGCCATGGCGATTTGGGCGATGTATCACGACTATGCTCGCCCCCTCTCCGACTGATATAAAGCAGAGCAGACAGAATACAACTAAACTGGATTAAATGCGCGATCGTCCGAAGAATTTACCGCTGCGAGAAGAATAAGGACATTTAACAATAAAATTTAGCATTTTTTCAGATTTAAAGTTATGTCTTTCCCCAAAATTATTCAGCAGGCGGTAAATATAGTATTTCCGACCAAGATATATCTGTTTTAACTGTAAAAATCTGTTGAATCAAAGGCGGTAAGTTAGTCCGTTAGTCGTTGATTTAGAACTGCTATACTACGGTAGTACGGAAAGCCGAGCGGACGATTGGCTTATCAAAGCTCAAGTTTAGGTATGAACGATCGAGATATACAGAAAAAATATTTTGTCTATCTTCAAAAGAAATATAAAGTTCCTGAAAATCACAGCGCTTACTCCGATCGCTTCTTATATCTAATCCTCAGAAAAGCTGAATTAAAAATTCCCATTACAAATATTGAACTTCAATGGCTAGAAGAGAATCTTCTCTTTAATACTGCTGATATCATTCATTTACAGCAGTACCAAGCCGAAGATCGAAAAAAGCTCGAATCAGAATTTTTGGAAGTGAGATCCAAATATTGCGTTCCGAAAGATTTAGAAATACCGCTCTCTAGTCCGATTTATGCAATTCTGGAAAAAATAGAGACCGGACACGATCCGACAGATTCAGATCTCGAACAACTCAATCGCTATCACCTTGTCGATACCACTAAACTGATTCGAGATATTCTAGAGTTTTCTCGGCTTAAAGCTCAATATAAAATAACTAGTAACTCTAGCCAAACTCCTGAAGAACCTCTTTTTTCAATTCTCAAAAAGCTGAACGAGCGGCAAGAGTTATTAGATTCAGAGGCAACTTGGCTTTTGGATTCTAATTTTAGCGATATTCTAGAGATTTATTGGCAGCAAGAAGAAGAAAGGAAAGCTGAGCTTGAATTTCTCGAACTCAAGTCAAAATATCAAGTTGAATCTCATCCTGATATTTCAATTTCGAGTCCACTCTATTCGATATTGAAAAAATTAGATACAGAAGAAGAACTGAATACTAGTGAAGGTGAATTTTTAGAAAAGCAAAATCTTAAAAATTTAGTAAAAATTAAGGAAAATCAAGAACTTCAGAGATGGTTCTCTACGCTAAAAAAATATTATAAGGCGGAGCAATATCAAACTTTAGAAATATCTAGCCCTTTATTTGAACTTCTAAAGAGAATAGCAATCAACGACCCAAAAAACAAAAAATTAAGAGTATTTAATCAAATCAATCGATCGGAATATCCAATCCGGGAACAAGATATTCAGTGGTTGCGAGAAGAAGAGCTTGTTGAAACAGCAAATATCGCTCAAAAGATTCACTTTACCTGCTTAAAGACTAAGTATCAGATTGTGGGTCAGTTAGCAAGCGATCCATTCTATGAAATTATGCTGAAGCTCGAACGGGAAGAACGACTCGATCCCAAACAAGTGATTCAGCTGATTGAAGAAGGTCGTCTTTCTCGAAATGGGAAAATATCACTGGCGCATTATAAATTAGAAGCAAGATTTTACGAAAAAGAATATCGAAGAACGGGAAACCGATGGAATTTACCGAGTGCTAGTAGTAACTGGCGTAAAGCCAACGAGCCAGAAAAAGCTCTGAAAGTTACAGAACATGTGAATTGGACTAAAGTCAGAGAAGCCGATCTTAAATCGGCAATATGGGTCACAAGAGGTGCTGCATTTCGGGATTTAGCTCGACTCGATGAATCAGAAACTCGACTCGATGAATCAGAAAACTGTGCAATGCAAGCGATGGAATGTCAGCCCGAGAATCATCAACCTTACACTTTAATGGGGGCAATCTGCTACGATCGGGGAGAGTACGAAAGTGGCGATCGCTGGTTTAGTATGGCCGCAGAACGCGGTGCAGATAATACCGACGATGAAATCGAACGAATTGTCAGAATGACAAAAGACAAAGATAAACGTAGAGAAGTGGCAGAATATTTGCTCGATAAAGATCCAGATGGATATGGATGGGCAAAGTCATATCTGAAGTCGTAAGCATTCATTCATCCGCAATAACCCGCGATTCCAAGGGGTAGTTTTGAAAAATAGAGACGCTCAAATCTCTGGAGATCGATCGTTTAACCAAGTCATTAACTCATCTGTATTTGATAACTCAAATAACGCTTCTCCTAACGCTTCTAAAGAGTCTAAAGATAGGTTTTTAATTAATCTGCTTGCCGCCTCCGGAACCTCTCCAAACTGGCGAGAAAGCTGTTTTGTCAAAAGCGATCGAATGCCTTCTACCCGTCCTTCAATTCGTCCCTCTTCCCGCCCTTCTTCCCGAGACGTATTTACGACATTATTCATGTCGCGGTAGTACTTGAGACTATTTTGATAGCTATCTTGCTCTGTTGGTGAGAAGTTGGCAATTTCAGCAACCTCAAAGAGCTGGCTAAAAATTGATTCTTGTAAAGGTTGGGGAGGCTCATTTAGATCGGGTAAGTTTTTTAGCAAAAATAGCCATTTATCTAAATGAGACTCTAATGTCTCTAAAGGCTTGGTAAACTTTGGCAATTCGATATAAACAAACCTCAACTTGTCATAAAAAATATCACCGTTTTGATTTTTGAGTTCCACACTATGAATTAAAGTATCCTCATCTTTGTGGTCGTCAAATATAAAATCTAAAACGCCTACTGTATAGACGGGAGTTAGTTTATAATTCCACTCTCCTTTTAATGCTTGTTCTTGAATAGGAAACGTCGAATAGTAAACACTTCTATCTTTAAAAAAATTTTGCTTGGCTTTCTGAATTTCGACGATAAATCGCTCTCCGGTCTCCCCTTGGCAATAAATATCGAAAATTGCCTTCCGGTCTATTGCCGTATTGCCTAAGTTTTCGTTACTTTTATACGTCACATCTCGAATGCGATGGTGAGATGGTAATAGGGTATTTAAAAAGTCAATTAATAATGCTTTATTCAGTTCGGTTCCAAAAACTCGCTTGAAACCAAAATCTGTGAGAAGGTTGATGTATTTATCTTGGAGTGGATAAGCCATCAGAATCGGTTGAGAAATCAATTAATTTTATTATAGAACTGTTCGCGAATATTAAATTGTTGATATAGCAGTTCTCGTATTTGTAAGGTACATAAGTGCGAGGGCGGGTTTTGACGATCGATCTCAGTTAAGGCCTCATTTTTAGCTAAACCCGCCCCTACATTTTCTGTATCTCACGACAATGATAAACACTATATTAATAACTTAAATAACTTATGACTTAAAACTGATGCGACGATAAATTTCACTCATCGGTACTTCCACCTTTAAACTGTGCAAAACGATCGACTTATCGAGACCCTCATAAACTTGCCACGACGCGCGATCGTTCCCTTCACGATCGAAATGATAATACTGCTCGACGTACGGTTCGGTTTGGCTGACGAGTAAATATTCTTCAAAGCTGGGAATCGATCGATATTTTTTGAATTTGTCGCCTCTGTCGTACCCTTCCGTTGAGGGAGATAAGACTTCAACGATGAGTAACGGATTGAGGATTTCATCGGTGCGATCGCCGTTAAATTCCGGTTCGCCATCCACAACCATCAAATCGGGGTAAGTTCCGCACTGAAATTCTCGAATCCAAACGCGCAAATCGCCATTATACAAACGAAAGTCCGTGTCTCTGAGCAAAAATCCCAAGTAAATTATCAAGTTACAGGCGATCGCGCTGTGGGATTCCGAACCTCCAGGCATATTAATAATTTCTCCGTTGCAGTATTCGTGACGTTCTTCGGCGGTTTCTTCGATCGCCTGATATTCTTCTAGGGAGAGGTGAGTTTTAGTGACATCTGCGTCGATATTGGTGGGAGTTGTTGGGGTTGAAACCACGATCGCACCTCCAGAAGCTGGCGTTTTTTGGGGTTTTCACTATTATGACGAATCGCCCTTTAAATCGATAGCGGTTGGCGATTGGCAGCTATCGGCATCCGCCATCCCGTTCCGAACGCCCGATCGGTAATTTTCAGCCCCGGAGGCGCTTGACGGCGTTTGAATTCCGCCCGACGCACCAGTCGTAGCACCTGTTGGACGATATCTCGATCGTGTCCCGCCTCGATAATGGCTGCGGGGGATTGGTGGCAGTGAATCAATCGATGCAGAATGTCATCGAGGATTTCGTAGGGAGGGAGGGAATCTCGATCGACTTGGTTGGGTTTGAGTTCGGCGCTGGGGGGTTTGACGATAATATTGGTGGGAATGACTTCCTGCCCCGGTTGGCGAGTATTGAGCCATTTACACAGGGAAAAAACGCGGGTTTTGGGGACATCGGCGATCGCTGCAAGTCCGCCATCCATGTCGCCGTAGAGGGTGCAGTATCCCACCGCCATCTCGGATTTGTTGCCTGTGGAGAGGAGGAGATGTCCGAATTTATTGGCGATCGCCATTAATAAGTTACCCCGAATTCGCGATTGTAAGTTCTCCTCCGCCACCCCAGGTTCGGTTCCAGCAAATAAATCCTCTAAAGTGCGATCGAAGTCCCCCATCAACTCGGCAATTTCTAAGGTGTGGGTGGCGATTCCCAGGTTGTTGGCGAGGGCGAGGGCATCGTCTACGGAGGCTTTGGAGGTGTAGGGACTCGACATCAACACCCCGAGGACGTTTTCTGCACCGATGGCTTCGGCGGCAATTGCCGCGACTAATGCCGAATCGATGCCGCCACTCAAACCGAGGACGATTCGGGAAAAGCCGCACTTGCGGGCGTAGTCTCGCACCCCGAGTACCAATGCTTCCCAGATTTGGGCTTCCTCGCTGGTGGGAATGGGAGTGATGGAACCGGGTAAAAAGTCGCGAGTTTGGGCATCGAATTCCACCTCGACAACATCAGTTTGGCAGCTTAAAGCGCGACACACCACCTCCCCCGCCCGATTCAGGGCAACGCTGCTGCCGTCGAAAATCAGATCGTCATTTCCCCCCACTTGATTGGTATAAATAATCGGCGTTTTGTAGCGAGTTGCAACGTGGCGCAGCATTTCTTCTCGCAATTGTTGCTTGCCAACGCAATAGGGAGAGGCGGAAAGATTGACGATGAAATCGACTTCCGCGCTTGCTAAATCGGCGATCGGATTGCAGCCGTAGTGCCGTTTTCCCCAAAAGTCTTCGTCGTTCCACAAGTCTTCGCAAATCGTTACGCCAATATTAATCAAAGGGTCGGAATTTGAGGTCGTCGGTAGCGTAAAGTAATTGCTTTCGCCATCGGGTTCAAAGTAGCGATGTTCATCAAACACATCGTAAGTGGGGAGTAATCTTTTATGAAAGACTTGCTGAATTTGACCGCGATATAGTAAAGCAATACTGTTATATAAAGGTTTTCCCCCGTCAACGGTCGATCGCTCGTTCGGCATCACCGTTCCCACTAAAGTGGCTAAATTTTTCGGTAAATTTCGAGCGAGATGTTGTAGCTGTTCTCCCATCGCTTCGATAAAGCTCGGATCGAGGAGTAAATCGCGGGGAGGGTAGCCGCATAAAGAGAGTTCTGGAGTGAGGAGTAAGTTGGTATCTTGGCTGGCTGCTTGTCGGGCGACATCGAGAATGTGTTGGGCATTAGCAGTGAGATTACCGATGGTGGGATTGAGTTGGGCGATCGCAATTTTCATATCAGGGAAATCGGATTAATATTTAATAAATTTTGGATAAATTGAAAACTCAAAAAGAAAATTTAAACTCAAAAAAATTAATTCAAACCTTAAATAAATACCATGGGTTTATCTTTAAGCAAAGCAAATGCATCCGAGTCAAATCGATACAAACTCGCCGGACGACCCGCACCGCGAGAGACTTTCATTCCTGTATCGCTCAAGAACCCTAGTTTCAACAATCGCGTTCTAAAGTTAGAATAGTCCGAAAAGTTTTCCCCTAAAACTGATGCATAGAGTTGATATAAATCGCCCAAGGTAAAGGTTTCGGGTAACACTTCAAAAGCGACAGGACTGTATTCGAGTTTATTGCGCAATCGTTGGTAGCCGTATTTGAGGATGCGATCGTGATCGAAAGCCAGTTCGGGAATGCGATCGAGGGGATACCAAGCAATCCCTGTAACCCCATCAGCAATCAGTTGTGCTTCTTCAAAACGAACTAGGGCAAAATAACTCACCGATAGATAGCGAACGCCAAAACACTCGGGAGATTCGCGCGGGTCGCGATCGGGACCGCCGAAGGTATATAATTGCTCGAGATAAATATTTTGAAAGCGAATTTTTTCAGCCAAAATTCGATAGGCTGCGGCTTCTAAAGATTCCCCTTGCCGCACCAAAGTTCCGGGCAAACTCCACTGTCCTAAAAATGGATTGTCGTCTCGCATTACCAATAAGACGAGAACGCGATTTTGCGCCATCTCGACGGAAAAAATCACATTATCGACCCCAACTTTAAAATCGGCGAGTATTTTCCGATCGGTCGTCATTTTTTGATATTCGGTCAACGATCTTTCTCCCATTCAAAAGCCAAAAGTATCGCCACCCTCACCCAGACAAATCCACACCCATTCATCCACCTTCATCTATCTAACTTCAAACATAAAGCCGCTCTCGATCGATATAATCGGCAACCCGCATTGTAATCGTTTGCGGATCTTTTGTGGTTCGATACTCCGTCGAGGACACATCGGGCATTTGCAAATTGGCGATTTCCACCGGACAAAACCCTCGGAGTCGTTCTAAGGCCTGGGGGTCGATTTCGCATCCGGGACGGGGAACGACTACCACGCGAACCTGCGCGAGTAATTCTGCCGCGCGATACCATCGAGGAATTTGCGCGACTAAATCCGCACCGATAACCAAGCCTAAATCCGCCTCGGGCCAGCACTTTCGCGCCTCGCGAACGCTGTTGATGGTTCTCGAATCGCTCAGTTGAGGGCAAAACTCAATATTATCGATCGAACTGCCATCGGACTGTTTTAAATCTTCTACAGTTAGCCGCAACATCGCCGTCCGATGCGCTAGAGGAGTTTGATGGGTCTTGAGGGGATTATCGGATGCCCACACCGCCACGAGATCGAATTGCTGGGATAGCCAACGCAAAATTTCTCGGTGGGCAATACTGGGGGGATCGGCACTGGTGCCAAATAGGGCAATTTGAGTCATGGGGAATGGGGAGTGAAGGGCTTGGGAGGTTTCGGGAGCTTGGGAGGTTTCGGGAGCTTGGGAGGCTTCGGGGGCTTCGGGGGCTTCGGGGGCTTGGGAGGCTTGGGAGGCTTGGGAGGCTTGGGAGGCTTGAGGAGCTACATATTCTCCCGTTTCTCCCATTTCCCCCGTTTCCCCCGTTTCCTCCCCATCACCGTGTCACCGCGTCACCGCGTCCTCCAATATTACTGGCAACTTTCTCGGTGAGGTCTTGCAAGGCGGGGGAGATTTCGACGGGAAGGGAGGTGGGTTCGTCGATAAGCCGGGTGGGAGAAGGGAGAGAAGCGACGGAGTTTGCCGTGCGTTTGGCAATGGTTTCCAAGCTGTCGGACGATCGAACGCATTTACCGCGATCGATAACTAATTCTAAAAGGGGTTGCTCTTCGGATATTGCCGCTTCTCCTGCCAAGCCCAAACGATCGCCGATTGCCCGGTCTCCGTCGTAACGGCGAAAAATTTGCTTGCGTCCGGGATAGGTCACTTTCCCACTGGCGCGTTTGCTTACCCCAATCCCATCGATTTCCACCAACTTATAAACCCCACCCACGGCACGTCCGGTGACTAGCCGAGTTCCGAGTCCGTATCCGTCGATACAAGCCCCTTCGGCTTGCAAGCGGGCAATTTCCCACTCGTCTAAGTCGCCACTGGCAAAAATCGGCGTATCGGGCAGGAGCGATCGCACTTCCCGAGACAGGGCAACCAAATCCCCCGAGTCGATGCGCACCCCTTGCAATTCAATTTCTCCAGTTTGCAGTCGTCCGGCGAGGGTGCGGGCGGCAGCGATGGTATCGTAAGTATCGATGAGTAATGGTGCGCCTGGGAAATAGTGGTGAAAAGCGCTAAACGCCCGACTTTCGCTCCCTTGCAAGGCACTCAACGCCATCACCAAAGCATGAGCCATGGTTCCGGCAGGTTTGCGTCCCAATTTAAAAGCGGCTAAGACGTTGGAGGTGGCGTTAAACCCGGCTGCGAGGGCCGCGCGCGCCGCCCACAGCGATCCCTGGGGACTGAATGCCCGTCGAGTGCCAAATTCGAGCAGCAGGGCTTGCGGCCCGGCAACATCGCGAATTCGAGCCGCGCGGGTGGCAATCAGGGTTTGGTAATTTAAGGTGTTGAGCAGGTAAGTTTCGAGAATTTGCGCTTGCCACAGGGGAGCTTCCACCCGCAACAAGGGTTCGTTGGCAAAAACCGCCGTCCCCTCGGGAACCGCCCACAGGTTGCCTTCAAACCGAGCGCCTTCGAGCAAAGACCAAAAGCGATCGGGCGCACTGGCAAACATCCCCGTCGATTGCAAAGCTTCGAGTTGGGCGCGACCGAACTGAAAATGGTTCAGATATTCGATCGCCTGGGTTAAGCCCATGGCAATTAGGTAACCGAAGTGCGAGGGCAGATCGCGCACGAACAACTCGAAATTCGCCGGATGCTCGTCGATTCCTTCCCCGACGTAGCAAGCCGCCATCGTCAGTTGGTAGAGATCGGTCAACAGGCTGTAGTCTTCTGGATACGGGGCGAGCGCTCCCGACTCGAGATCGAAGTTGACCTCGGGGTTCCCGTCCGAAGAATTGATGGTGTCTGAGGAGGCTGTCATGATTTTTAATCCACTGCGGGAGCCTTCATCTCATTTATAGTAATTTCTACCAAAATAGTCAAGCTTCAATCGTTATTATTTCGTTTTCGATCGCCATATAAATAAATATTTTCCGACTTAGTTATTGTAAACTGCAACAAAAATTGGCTGTGAATCGAGCTTCTGCGTAAGTAATGGGGAGCGGTTTTGAGCCAGTGGTGCTGAGGATGGAGCAGCAGCCACAACTCCGTCAGGATTTGAGTCTCGAATTCAATTCACATTCAGCGCAACATACGAGCGATATTTGGTTCTCACCGATGATTTTAAATTAGCCAACTACCTACAAACGATTAATATTGATGTACTAAACTTCAATCATATTCGCACTTCTGGATGGAGTTAGTCCGAATCGATCGAACAGCGTCAGAAAATGCTAACGGAATTAGCCAAAAAAGTTTGGGAGATGCCCTAGAAAGCGCGATCGTTATCTTGAAAAGTAATAATTATAATGTTAGATAATTTTACTTTAAGTGGAAAAACTGCTCTTGTCACCGGTTCGGGACGAGGACTTGGGTTAGAAAGTGCCAAACTGCTTGCAAAAGCCGGTGCATTTGTCATTATTAACGGGCGCAACTCCAAACAACTCGATCGAGCTGTTGCAGAGATCGAGAGAATTAGCAGCTCGGTTTCTTCTTTACCTTTTGATGTGACCGATGAAGTTGCCGTTCAAAATGCATTTATTCATATTCAAGATAAATACGGTGCCTTAGATATTCTTGTAAATAATGTTGGGATGCGCGATCGTCGCGAGTTTTTCGAGTTCGATCTCGATGCAGTACATCAGTTGATAAATGCCAATACGATCGCACCGTTTAATTTATCGCGAGAAGCCGCACGTTTGATGATACCGAAACAGTCCGGACGAATTATTAATATTACATCGATTGCCGGACAAATTGCAGATGCTGGCGATGCGGTCTACACGACAGCCAAAGGAGGACTCGAAGCCTTAACTCGCACTCTAGCTGCCGAACTCGGAAAGTTTGGAATTACCGTAAATGCTGTGGCCCCAGGCTTTTTTGCCACTGAGAGTAATGCCGATGTCGTTGCCGACCCAGAAGTGACTCAATGGTTGAGAAATCGCACGTCTCTCGGTCGTTGGGGACACCCAGAAGAAATTGCAGGTGCAGTGGCGTTCCTCGCATCTCCAGCCGCATCCTATATTACCGGTCAAGTTTTAGCGGTTGACGGTGGATATTTGACTCATTTCTAATCCTCAGTTTATCGGGATTTTTGCGCTAAGCCACTCTATCGAGCCGTCACAACTTGACCCTTCCGGACGCGAACCATCGGTAGAAAAACCGTAAACGTACTACCTTCCCCGAGAGTCGATCGCACCGTGACTTTCCCGGCCATCCCTTCGGTGAGGGTTTTAACGATCGACAACCCCAACCCCGTCCCTCCAGTGGCGCGAGACCGATCCTCATCGCAGCGATAGAAGCGATCGAAAATGCGCGCTTGGTGGTGCAAGGCAATCCCCGACCCGCGATCGCTCACTTGAATCTTTGCCATCCGATCCTCATCGCCCAAACTCACCGTCACCGGTCGATCGGCATCGGAATACTTCACCGCATTATCGATTAGATTAATTACTACTTGCTTGAGTCGATCGCGATCGGCTTTGACGAAAATCTCATCTTCGCCAGTTTCCAAGGTGACGCAGGTGTGGTCTTGCTGCCGCACCATCGCCACCACCTCAGCCATCAGATCGTTGAGGGAGAACGATTCGAGGTTAAAGCGCAAATATCCGTTGTCGGCGCGCGCGAGTTCGAGTAGCTGTTCCAACAGGCGGACGGTGCGATCGGCCTCGGCAGCCGCAATTCCCAACGCATCTCGCTGCATCTCCGTCAGATTGCTCCCGCGACGCAGGGTACTCTGAAGGTATCCCGACACCAAAGTCAGGGGCGTTCGCAATTCGTGAGACACATTACCCACAAACTGTCGCTGTTGTTCCCAAGATGCCGAGAGGCGATCGAGCATCGTATCGCAAGTTTGCGCCAGTTCTCGAACCTCCGTGGGGGCGCGATCGAGGAGGAGTTGGGTCTGACCGAGATCTTCGACCGAAATCGCCTGAGTCAGTTGAGAAAGCTGGCGCAGGGGTTGCAGCGATCGCCGCACGTACAGGGCGATTACCACCGTCATCACCACGATCGCCAACAAACTCGCCGCGTTCAAACTGCGTATCGTCCCCACAAACATCGATTGGTCTGCGGTAATATCCTGGGCGACGAACAGTTCTCCCACGTTCATGCCTTTCACTTCCAGTGGCATACTGCACAGCAAATAGTCGCGACCGTTAATGTGGTAAACCTGGGGAATCAACTGGTTGGGCGGCACCCGCATCAGTTGCTCGCTCGTATTGTCGCTGCGACCTTTGAGTGCCATCGACTGGGCCAAAATCTCCCCATCGGCATCTTCGATCCACAGCAGAACGTTTTCCACGCTCAAACTATCGATCGCCGGTTGCAATCCTGCCATCGCCGGTCTTCCGGCGCTGTAGCGTTCCACATCTTGAGGGAAGCGACCGACGATATAACCCATGTTTTGCTTGTGGGTGACCACAAGCAGATTTTGCATCTTCCAGCTCATCCATAACGCCACGCTACTCATCGCCACTGCCGAAACGGTGGCGATTCCGAAAGTCAGCCCGATCCGCAGCGATCGCGGATCGAGTTGTCGGTGGACTTGGGTAAAAATTTGTCCCCAGCGGTTGCGAAATGGCATAAATCGATCGGTTGGAAATTGTCAATCAGTTGGCGAATTATCGGAGGTTCGATCGGCGGTTCGACCCGATCGCTTAACGTAAGCGATCGCTCTGCCGCATCGTCGATTAGTCTGAGTGAAAGCTCGACTACGTACCCGCGATTAATGTAACAAAAAATTATGAGAGTAACCTGATAAAAAGATGGGAAAATTAAATTACAAACCATCAAGACCATCAATATTAAATATTATCGATCGAAATCTTCACAAAATTATTCGTTTTCGGCTTTGTCTTCATCGCAACTTCAAAACGAATACACCCATTCACTCTATTCGTGCCAGTTTTATAGCCCTTTTCGTTCTATAAATGCCAATTCAATGGCTTTTTTGCGTTTTTTTATCTTAACCCCGAGATCGGGTGTAACGGGCTATCTTTTCAAGTATTTCTCCTTTTAGTATTCGCTATGTCCAATTCTCTATTCTCTGATGCCACTCAAAGACTCGATCTGGCTTTGCGCTACGTTTCAATTTCCGAAGATGCGATCGAACGGCTCAAATCGCCAAAAGCCAGCTTGAGAGTTTCGATTCCCGTACGGATGGATGATGGGTCGTTAAAAATTTTCCAGGGCTTTCGAGTGCGCCACGACGATACCCGAGGTCCCACCAAAGGTGGTATTCGCTACCATCCCAACGTTTCCCTCGACGAAGTTCAATCTCTGGCGTTTTGGATGACCTTTAAATGTGCCGCTCTCGGACTGCCTTTTGGGGGGGCAAAAGGGGGAATTACCCTCAATCCGAAAGAACTCTCCCGCCTGGAACTCGAACGCCTCAGCCGAGGGTATATCGATGCGATTGCCGACTTTATCGGACCCGATGTGGATATTCCCGCACCGGATGTCTATACCAATCCGATGATTATGGGGTGGATGATGGATCGCTACAGCACCATTCGCCGCCAATACAGCCCGGCCGTGGTGACGGGAAAACCGATCGAACTCGGCGGCAGTTTGGGACGGGATACGGCGACGGCAACGGGGGCTTTTGCGGTCATTAATACTATCGTGCCTAAGTTCGATCGCCATCCCCCAGAAACGACTGTTGCCATTCAAGGCTTTGGCAATGCCGGAGCGGTGCTCGCCGAACTCCTCTTCCATGCCGGATACAAAGTGGTGGCCGTGAGTGACTCTCAAGGGGCAATCTACGATCGAACCGGACTTGATATTCCTAGCATTCGTCGCTACCGCGAGTCGAATCGGGAAATGCAAGCGGTTTACTGCCAAGGCTCGGTTTGTTCGATCGTCGAGCGCAATCGATTGACCAATGCCGAACTCTTGGAGTTGGATGTGGATATTCTCATTCCGGCGGCCCTCGAAAATCAAATTACCGATGCCAATGTCGATCGGATTCGAGCGGAGTTTATTTTTGAGGTGGCCAACGGACCGATAACCTCGAGTGCCGATCGCATTTTAGAAAAGAAAGGAATTCGCGTGTTTCCCGATATTCTCGTCAATGCCGGAGGCGTAACCGTCAGTTATTTTGAATGGGTGCAAAATCGTAGCGGTTGGTATTGGACGGCTCAAGAAGTCGATCGGCGTTTGCGCGAGAAAATGGTCGAAGAAACCGAAAAGATTTGGCAGATGGCACGAGAACTCTCGATCTCGATGAGAACGGCGGCTTACGTTCGCGCTCTCAAACGGTTGGGAGAAAGTATCGATGCCAAAGGAACGCGCAATTACTTCGGTCGCGAGTAAGGGGGGTTCTCGCCACCGCGCGTGGCTCGCTCTGGGACTTCGATCGGGTTGGCGACCTACCGCAGCCTTTAGAGAGATTTAAAACCGATCGATCTCACATTCCCACTCTGGGATTCGGACAGGTCAGAACGTTGAACGTTTAGTTAACATTTAAGTCGATCGAACCGCATCAGCGATAGATTCCGAAATGGGTTCGCCCGACGTGAAGAAACATCGCTTCAGAAGAGCGATTTTGGCACGCTCTAGTCCCCTGCCAGACCGATCGCCTTAAGGAACTTCAAACTTATACCCGACACCCCGCACGGTTTGAATTTTCGAGGGTTCGTTGCCATTGGCTTCAATTTTGCGGCGAATTTGACCGATATGAACGTCTACCACCCGAGGTTCGCCCACATAATCGTAGTCCCACACTTCTTGGAGAAGTTCCGAGCGTCGCCACACTCGATTGGGATGACTGGCTAAGAAATGCAGCAAATCGAATTCAAGGGCCGTCAAATTGACCGGATTTTCGTTCAAGCTAACTTCGCGACTGCCCGGATCGATGGTGAGGGAACCGACGGTAATACACTTAGCAGCAGCGGGAGTGACAATGCGTTGCCTCTTGAGTACCGCCGCCACTCTAGCGCCGAGTTCTACCAAACTAAACGGTTTGGTGAGGTAGTCATCCGCACCCTTTTGGAACCCTTGAACGACATCCTCCTCATCACTTCGACTGGTGAGCATGAGAATGAAAACCCCCGTACGCTCCTGCATTTCTTGGCAGAGGCTGTAACCGGTGGTATCGGGCAAGTTGACATCTAAAATCACCAAGTCGGGATTGAGCTGCTCGAACAAGGTGAGTGCTGTTTTGCCGTCCTCAGCAGATTCAACAGCGTAATCTTGTTTGTTCAAGTAGCGATGAATGAGATTCCGGACTGCGATGTCGTCGTCAACGACAAGGATTTTGGCAGTGGACATGATCGGGACTTTAGGGATGAAAACGGGGTTAACAGAGGTAGCTAAAAAAGTCAGAGATACCGGTCGCGATGAGCCGCTAGTATTTCCAAACTGCTCGGGAAAATCGAACAGTCTGAAGATGAATATCGACCTCTTACTTCATAAACGCCTTACTTCCATCAATAACACGACTGGTCGCCTTCGAGCGAGTGGCTCGATCCTAGGTAACATGATATAGCAGAATATTTTGGATACATTCGCTCATGTCTGTTTCCCAGCTCAAGCTTAACTTAGTCGAGGGTTCGGTTTCATTTCGTTTTACACCCGAAGGAGCGCTCGAACTCCGGACGCAGATTTCTGAATTGATGGATCGCTTGAAAGTGGCAACGCAAAAAGCCGCAGCCGGTCGCGCCGGAAAAGCCAGCCCTCAAGAACCGATGGAATATCAGTATACGGGGGAAGTTTTCTTAGAAGTTTTTTGTAATCCGAATATTTGGCCGAGTCCTTTTGCGGCTAAAGTTCTCATCGTCCTGCGAGACGATCGCATTCGTCTGACGACTGAAGCGGAACTGACTCGCACGGTTGAAGATATCGAACGGTACTTAGAACAGGTAGAATAATCTGTGCCGATCTTATCGAACTTTGGCTCGAGAATCCGTAAGTTGGAAAGAAGCTGTCGGGAGAAAGCCCGAGCTGATATTTAAAATTTTCTGCTACCTGCATCTTTGGATCTCGATCGTTTCTTGTGTCGATGTTCGATCGCCCATCTCACAATCGTTATGAGTGCGATCGAAAATGTTACAGTTTGTAAGAGAATTCTTAAAGTTGGCGATCGGCAAAGTCTGCCCGCGACCCATTCCGATCGCGCGAATCCATCCCACCCCTTAAGGAGCGTAAATTGATGACTCAGACACCAGAAGGATGTCTCCGGGTAGGTCAACCTGCCCCCGACTTTACCGCCACGGCGGTGATCGATCAAGAATTCAAGACCATCCAACTTTCGGACTATCGCGGTCAGTACGTCGTCTTGTTTTTCTATCCCCTAGACTTCACTTTTGTCTGCCCTACAGAAATCACGGCATTTAGCGATCGCCACGAAGAGTTCAGCGCCCTCAATACCGAAATTCTCGGAGTTTCGGTAGACAGCGAATTTTCCCACCTCGCTTGGATTCAAACCGAGCGCAAATCCGGTGGTGTTGGCGATCTCAACTATCCCCTCGTCTCTGACATCAAAAAAGAAGTCAGCACCGCTTACAACGTTCTCGAACCCGAAGCCGGCGTTGCTTTGCGAGGCTTATTTATCATCGATAAAGACGGGGTTATCCAACATTCGACCATTAACAACCTCGCCTTCGGTCGTAATGTCGATGAAACCCTGCGCACCCTGCAAGCGATTCAGTACGTGCAGGAACATCCCGACGAAGTGTGTCCGGCCGGTTGGCAACCTGGAGACAAGACGATGAATCCCGATCCGGTCAAATCCAAGGAGTACTTCGCTGCCGTATAGCGATTTTCGGTCATCGATCGGAGAATCGAGATCGATCGCCTGTCGCCAACCCGACACCCACCCTTCCATCTCATACCCCAACACCAAAGACGATTAAGCTTGCAGGCGATCGACTTGTTGGGGTTTTTAGGTATGGGTTCTTCTAAATTTTTCGTTCCCAGAATTCCTCTTAAAAAAACCGAAAACGATGATGCTAACATCCAATAACTTTAGCGGTCTTTTAAACGAACGTTTCTTCAAAAACTTTCTGCCCGTGCCCGCAACGAATGCTGCATACCTCGAGGTAATGCCGCCCAATTTTCAACTCCCCGATATTACGAACAACCGAACGGTCAAACTCTCCGATTATCGAGGTAAGCAACCAGTTGTTATCGCCCTGACGCGCATTTTTACCGAACATCAATACTGTCCGTTTTGTTTTCCTCATATTAAAGCCCTCAACGAAAATTACGAGCGATTTCTCGAAGCGGGTGCAGAAGTTTTAATGGTGACGAGTACCGACGAACGACAAAGCAAAATTGTCGTTCGAGACTTGGGTTTGAAAATGCCCCTGCTCAGCAATCCCGAATGTGAGGTCTTTCGATCGTATCAAGTTGGAAAAGCGTTAGGTGCACCATTACCGGGTCAGTTCGTCGTCGATACCCAAGGTAAATTACGCTACAAACACTTATTCTCCTTTTTAGATCGCAATGCCTCGATCGAGACTCTTTTAGCCCAGGTTCGGCGTGCGGGCGGGGAATCCGTGGCATGATGAGTGATGAATGGGGAATGGCGCATCGGACAAAGCAATCCTTTCTCAAAAGTTGACAATTCATTATTCTCACTACTGGAATGTCAGTTGAGTATTGCAGGATTCTTTTGTTGAAGTTCTTCGATCGCCATCCAAATGTTCTCGAAAAAATCATTGAAATGCCGAAAACGATGGCAGACCCGATCGCATTTATTTTGAGTATCCGCAGGGTCTACCATCGGCAGGCATTGGTGACAAGTTAAGCAATTTTGTCGGATGTCAAGTTGACTGGCTCGAATGATAGAACCCTCTGCCAATAAAGCGTTTGGGCGGTCTGACTCTTGTACGCAGGGGGTGTGGGGGAGGCGTTTCGTCCCCCACCGGGGGGTTTGGGGGGAGACCCCCCAACTCCGGGTTTTCGGTAGATTATTACGTGGTTGACAAAGTGAATACAGCCTTAACTTGTCACCAATGACCATCGGCAGGTTTTATATATCCGTCCCGATCGATTTAGCGAGAACTTTAATGCGCTTGTCGCTGAGTTTGATGGCTAATCGCTGCACACGACATACAATCCGACAACATAGCCTCGAACGCCGCTGGCTGTGGAAATTTCTCGCCAATACCCGACACTATCGAGAACTTCAACGATTTCACCATGGTTAACTGTACCAACAATTTCAGTACCGGGTTGAGCGTTGCTGCGAATGTTGAGAGCATCGCCATCTAAGGTTCTAATTTCCATCGACCCGTTATAGCTCGAACTCACAGCCGGACTTTCCACTAAAAACTCCATGGAAACCCAACCCATGACATCCCCCGGTGCATGAATGGATGCCCACCGACCCCTCGCATCGGCCGTACTGACAATGACTTCCGTACCATTGTCTAAAGTGCCAATAATTGCACTATCGGTCGTCGTACTTTCTCGCATATTGACGTAGCCACCCTCATCCTGGGTTTGCACCACCCGGAAGTTATGCTGGCAGCGCGGCTCGGATTTGGCAAAAGCTGTGCTGGGGGCGATCGCCACTCCAAAACCCACAACTGCTAAACTCGCACAGAATTGAAAAAGACTTCGATTTTTGAATATCATATCGGTCACCCAAATAGATACAACGAAAGTCCGTCAAATTGAAATATACCTTTCATTTTAATATATTTAAAATGAAATCGTTTTTGTTCTGTATATCCTTAAGTTTTTATTAGAAATAAAAATGTAAAAAAAAGGAGTTAAATCTGCAAGTTAAATTGCAATTTAATGTACTTTCATGTTTAAAAGTTTAAAATAAAAATCGAATTACAGGTAAGCATTCAGGTGTTATGTACGAGGAAGAACGATGTAAGGGCGGGTTTAGCAAGAGCTTGAGAAACTTGCCCAAAATTTAAAGTCAAAACCCGCCCCTACTCATTGTTACCAGCAGGATCTCAAATGGAACCCGAATTCTTACAATGGCAGTAATAATGAATTGTTCTAAAGCTTTGAGTGAATTTGCTTAAAGCTTGTTGAAAATTGCCCATCGAGAGACGAAAGCCTTGGCATTAACGTCGATCGCCCTTTCCTACCACGAAGCTGGAGAATTCGATCGCGCCGTGGAACTCCTCGATTTAGCCGTGGAACTCGTCATCCCCGAACCCTAGCCAAAAAAGGGCAGCTTCAAGAAAACTCCCAGACGCACTTCTCACATATGAACCTCACCTACAAATACTTGCGCAACAATAACTCCAACTTCTCCTTCGTCGCAGCCGGAACCTTATCCAACGGGGTTAGAATGGCCGATCGCAGGGCGCGGTGAGCCTTAGATTCGGGGGGATTTTCGCTGATGCGGCGCACGGTTTCCCGAATTACTTCCTGGGCGTTGGCGGCATTGCGTTTTAAATTACCGATGACCAAATCCACGGTAACGCTCTCGTGTCCAGGATGCCAGCAGTCGTAATCCGTTGCTAGGGCAAGCGTCGCATAGGCAATTTCCGCTTCTCGGGCGAGTTTGGCTTCGGGTAAATTGGTCATGCCGATGGTGGTTGCCCCCCAACTGCGGTAGAGGTGGGATTCGGCTTTGGTGGAAAAGGCCGGTCCTTCCATGCACAGATACGTCCCTTCCGGGTGGACGGTGACATCGGGCAGGTTCAGGCTGGTAGCCGCTTCGGCGAGGACTTTGGCCAATGCCGAACAGACGGGGTTCTCAAAGGTGATGTGAGCGACAATGCCATCGCCAAAAAAGGTAGAAACGCGATTTTTAGTGCGATCGATAAATTGATCGGGAATCACCAAATCTAGGGGTTTCACTTCTTCTTGCAGGGAACCCACCGCAGAGGCAGAAATAATATACTCGACTCCCAAACTTTTCATCGCGTAGATATTGGCGCGAAAGGGGAGTTCGGAGGGGAGCAGATGGTGATAGCGACCGTGGCGGGAAAGAAATGCCACCTGCGTTCCGGCTAGCGTTCCCACAATCAAAGCATCTGAGGGCGCTCCGAAGGGCGTATCGATTTGGACTTCCTCAATATCCTGAAGCTCGTCCATTTTGTAGAGTCCGCTACCGCCGATAATGCCAATTTTTGCCTGGGTCATGTTTTCCCTTACGGTATGGTTGCAGGGCTATTTTACTGGCAATGTTGTCCTGTAGGGAACTGTAGGGAATGGAGAATGGAAAATAGGTTCTCTCGATCCAAGGGTTTGCCAATCCTTCAGGCGAGAATCCGATCGCCTCTATCTTCTTCCAGAATCCCCAGCATCGACATTCCGCGTCCAACGCCAGCGCGCGGTGTAGGGATGCAGCCATCCTTCTTCCTGAAGCGCCCAGAATAAACTTTGGTCTGCGCCAACGGTCAAACCGGGCAATTTGAGCAGTTCCGTTCTTCCTGGGGAGGGGTCGTATTCGATCGCCACCGTACCGCTACATTCAATCCGCCACCCTTCGCCTTCTCGATAGGCGACGGCTTCCAACTCAAAGGGGTTGAGTGCTAATGCCACTCGTCCTTCTCCTTCGAGGTAATCTGCTGCCGTCCACTCAATCGTTGTCGGTGGCATTCTGACGACTTCTGTTGCGCCTGGGTCCTCCGGTAAACGGTCGATGAATGCTTCGATAGGAGTCCTGACTTTTGCCGAAGCCCAAGCAAAATCCGACTCGAACTCCCGCACGGAGGAACCGGGAACGCTCAGCAGCACGGTTTCCATCGCCACTTCCGGCAAACCGAGCAGGTATCCCCCAGTTGCCATAATCAGGTTGCCTCCGTAGATGGCAACTTTATTCTTTCGACTGAGTTCTTCGGGACCAGAATTTTGCAGCTTTTGGGAGAGCTGCTCTTGTCGCCACATCAACTCCCCCAGAGCCAGATACCCCCATAACGGACTGGCCAGCAAGAGAATAACCAGCAGAGTCAGTCGTTGGCCGAGGCGATGCCAAGGATGGAGGCGAAGGGGAAAAAAGACGATCGCCAGCAATCCCCAGACTAATACTAAAACGCTTGCCTCTGCGGCAACTGCCCAAATCCCGATCGGTAATAACAAACCGCACGTGCCGATAAGTGCGCTACCTACCACCAGTTTTCGCATTTTTTTCCCCAGAGCGCTCCAGATGACGGACAAATCAAGCCGGTTGCAGCAGCCAAAACCCACTATGGGTCATTCCCGAATCATCCGGTCGAACTAAGAGAAAATGCAAGCCGCGACTTTGTTCCTGGCGTTCCTGGTAGGTTCGCGCGGCCCGAGCGACTTCTGGATCGTCGAATGTGGCGAGTATCCATCGATCGACCAATCCTGCTTCTAAAATAATGCCATCGGGTGCGCCCGCAATATATTGAATCGAAACCGGTCGAACGTCTTTGAGCCACCGCGCCAACTGCATCGATCGCCGTCCCCCTTCAATAATCACCCCCGGAATCGGTAGGGTAGAGGCCAAACCGAGGTTAAAAGGGAGGAGCGATTCGGGCATCGATCGCACGGGAATCGGACGTTCGCCAAAGGTTGCCAAATCCTCGGCACTCAGGGAAGCAAATTGCCAGCGATCGCCTTGTAAATCTTCAGGCATGGGCACTGGGGCGGGTCGGTAGACAGAAATGGGCTGGTAGTCTTCCCCGGAATACCGGACTCGCTTTTCGGTCATCTGTGGGTATTCGAGCGCCCGTTGCTGCAAAACTTGCTTCAACAATGGAGTTCGGCGAGTGGGTTCGACTGCAATTCCCAGATTTCGTCCGGCTGCTTCGAGTAAACTTTGGCACTCGGGACGGAAAAACTCGAGGCGATCGGGAATTCGATCGCCCGTTCGTTGTCCCATTTCTTGCAGTTGCCGCGCCAGCCAGTTGGAATTGGCATCGGGTTGGGGGCAAAAAGCCATCTGAATCGACTCTCGCTCGAGATCGCAGACCACCAACTCCCACAAGGGTCGATTCTCTTCATCTTGGAGAGGACGACGGTAAAAATCAACTTGCCAAACTTTCATGACGCTCGCGATCGGGAGTTTAGAGAAGCGATCGAATTCCAGAAAACAATCCTCGCGAGGCTTCGGTTAAACCTCAATATTTTTCTGGGATTTCGCTTTTTTCCACCACCAGACTACCCCAAATGCGAGGGCTGAAATCGCCAGCTCGAAAGAAACTGGGATCAGGTGGCTGATATGCCACAGACCTCGAGAATAGTGCAAACCGGGAAAAATAAAGATTGGCGATTGGATAAAGCGATCGGAAAATGGCAGTAACAATCGAATTCCCCGCCCTTCCGATAACAAATCTAAGATAAGATGAGAACTATAAAATATTAAAGTTAACCCAAATATTTTTTGATAAGAAAAATTTTTCCACCGCTTTAAAATGAAAGCAGCAATAGCACTGAAAAGAATCGTAAATACCAAACTGTGAGTCAGTCCGCGATGAAAGTCTTTTCCGGTTAAAAGTTGTGGAAAAAAATCAAAATCTGCAAACACTGCAATAAATGCAGCGTAGAAGCCATAGAGACTCCACTTTTGAATTTTACTTTCAGAGATGCGATCGGCTGGCAAACTTTTAGCTATTAAATATCCAGCGACAGAATGAGCAATGGGAGAAGGCATAGTACAGAATCTGTTACTTAAAAAAGCTGCTTTTGTTGATAATAATTACTCACTCCAGACACCAGCATTTTTTGAAGAGTATTGCTATTATTAGTAACTGTAACACAAGATTTGGAACAGATTCGAGCCAGAAGTGCGGAAACCCGAAATTGCAAGGGCGATCGATAATGTTAGATGCGTGCGTTTGCGAAACGGTGCGCGAGAACTCAACTCCAGATTTGACGATCGATGAATACCCCGTTAGATGTTACCCGTACTGCTTATTTATTCGTCACCCATGGTAGCCGCGATCCGCGTCCCGATCGAGCGGTTAAAGAACTCGCACGACGGGTACGCGCAACATTATCGCAAAAGTTCTCAGCGCCACCGCTCGTTGAAACCGCAGCCTTGGAACTACAACCGCAACCGCTACACGAGCAAATTTCTGAATTTGCCGATCGCGCCGTAGGTCAAAATATTCGTATCCTGCGAGTGGTTCCCCTATTTCTGTTGCCAGGGGTTCACGTGATGGAAGATATTCCCGAAGAAGTCGAACTCGCCAAACGCACCACAGAAAAACTCAAAATAAATATCGAAATTTCGATCGCGCCTTATCTCGGCAGTCATCCCGGCATTGTCGAACTTTTAACCCATGCGATGTCGTCAGCAAATTCTCCCGACGCGCGAATACTTCTCTCCCATGGGAGTCGCCGTCCAGGAGGAAATCAGCCGATTGAGGCGATCGCCGAACAGTTGCATCGCCAATCTCAAATAACCCAATCTCAAATAACCCAATCTCAAATCCCCGTCCTGGTAGCTTACTGGTCGGTTGCTCCCGCTTTAGAACAGCGCGTTCGGCAGTTGGTTGAGGCTCGGTGCGCTCGGATCGAGATTTTGCCTTATTTCTTGTTTTCTGGGGGAATTACCGATGCGATCGCTCGGGATGTGGCGCGACTGGCACGTCAGTTTCCGAAAACTTCCCTACAGCTCGTCGAGCCGATTGGCGTGAGTGACGCACTTGCTGGAATTTTAGTCGATTTACTCGATCGCGAATCTGCACGGCATCACTAGAAATGAGATCGATCGCCGACAATCTTTGATGTCCCTTGGAAATCAAGGGTTCGATCTGGATGTCTCGGACACTCGGGGTGGGAAGAGCAATTGATTAGATTATTGACAGATCGAGCTGTGAATTCACAAGTTATTCACATTTTAATGATTGAACGGGAATAGGTGCGTAAGTAAATATCGAAAAAATCGACAAAAGTCATCACTATCGCTCGTACGAATGTAATGTCAAGCTGCATCAAAGATGAGATTTGAAGGTCAGCTAGCAAAAGCGATCGATATTGCATTCGAGGAAAGTTGCATGTAATAACTCTTCTCAACTAGATTGACATGTCTTAAAAGGGATTCAAGTTGATATCAAGCTACATCACCGACACTCCAAATCATTAGTTCTAGTAACGCCGCTCGATAAACCGAACGAGAATTTCAGGGCATCTAAGCTTCAATCATTCGCAATCTTCGTAAACTCAAAAGATTCAGATAATATTGGTCAGCATTCTAACGAGATTTAAAAGAGATTTAGCACTTACAGTCGCTAGAGAAATTACAGATTTTCGATAGACTCATCACGCCAAGAATGCATGTAAAAAGTATTCGAGTGCGGGTGAGTTTTACATTCGAATGCGTCAGGAATTGTGGCTGTATCTACCGCAGTTTATCTACGAAATTCAATCATGGCACGTACTGCATCCGCTACCCTCAGTCCATCTACTCAGACGGCGATTGCGTTTATCGATCGCCACGTTCGAGACTATCAAAGTCTAGTTTCTGGAACTCTCGAAAGAGTCCGTATCGTTTTGCTCGATCGCCATCGAAGCGGTATCGAACAGATTGCCGAAACACTGAGTCAAAACGATGGCTTTCGTGAAATTCATATCATCTCTCACGGTGCGCCGGGATGCTTGTACCTGGGGAATTCTCAACTGAATTTGGAGACTCTCGATCGCGATGCCGCACAACTTGCCACCGCGTTTGCAGGTACTTCTAACCTTTTCCTCTACGGCTGTAACGTCGCGGCAGGAGATGCCGGAGCAGAATTCATCGCCAAACTGCACCAACTCACAGGGGTTGAAATTGCCGCCTCGGCGCGACGTACGGGAAGCGCTGCATTCGGCGGGGACTGGAACCTGGAAGTCACAACTGCCAATTTCACCGGGAATCTCGCTTTTACCCAAGAGGCGATCGCCGCTTACCCCTTCGCCTTTCCCTTTGGTGTAGGCAATTTGAAAACCTTCTATCGAGACGACGACGATACTAGCAACGACTATTCGGCCCAAGAGATCAACGGCTCTGGAACATTCAACCATCAGTTTCAGGTTGGAGCCGAAAACGATCTGTTAATTTACGGTTTCGCCGCTGGCGGCAAAACCTACAGCCTGGATGGACTCGTCGAGGAAACCCGCATCCGCCGGGTTGATAACCCTGAAGTTTCAGGGGAACGCTCGGTTCTCTGGTTTGAGCAAGAACCAACAACAACCTCCGGCTCGAATCTGAACGCTAAGCCGACTTTTAGCGATTCGATGGAAGAGGTTTTGCGCAGTCGGATTATCAACCGAGGCACGGATAACGTTTTTGGTAACCAAGGCAACGATACGGGAAATAACAACAATATCGAACGGATCGATTTTATTTCCCCTAATGGACTCTCTGCATCTGCGGCAGATTTAGAGGAAGTGGGTTTCCTGATTCTCGAGCGTCGTGGGAACGATCGATTTAAGATTGCAGCGATTACGGCCGTTGATGGAGCTGGCAACCCTACCGCATTTGGCAATCCCTTACTAGTGACGAACCAAGCCGGGGAAATTCAATGGTCGAAATCGACAATCGAATTTCGCTCTCAGATCCTGCGTCAAGATGACGGCGAACCGAATCCACGCTATACAGACACGTCAAACTTCCAAGAAATTGCCGGTCTTTTCTTTTCCTATGACGATCTCGGCATTACCGCAGGTCAAGAATTTTACGGTTATGCTTTGTTGCCACCGGATCTTCCAGAAGCCAAGTTTTTAGATCTAGACAACGCACCCCTCGATACAAACAGTAATAGTAGTACTAAAGGCGGACTCGACCTCATTGGTGGCGGTGGAGTCTTTCGATTAAACACTCCCCCCGAACTCGACTTAGACGATAGCGATACAAGCAGTAACGACTATACCAATACGTTCGTTACCGATCGCGGTCCGGTAAATATTGCTGATGTAGAAAATTCAGGCGATTCAGATGTGGCAATTGCCAATGTGGAAGACAACGCACCGGACACCCCATCGGGGAAAGAACTGGTGTCGGCAACGATTACCCTCACTAATCCACTCGATACTGGCAATGAGGTTTTAAACCTGACAGGAAGCTTCGACGGCATTACTATTTCCGGTGATGGTTTGACGACGATTACCCTAACCGGTCCGGCGGCTTTAGAAACTTTCCAAGATGCGATCGCCGCGATTACCTACAATAACACCGCAGCCACTCCCAATGGGAGTGCCGATCGTCAGATCGAGGTTGTCGTCAACGATGGTGTGAGCGATAGCAACACGGCCGTTTCTACCATCAAGATTAAAACTAATACAGCACCAACGCTTAGCAATAGTAATAGTGCTGTCACCACCGATGAAGATACCACTTATATCTTCAAAGAAGCAGATTTTAACTTCAGCGATATCGATACTGAAGATAGCCTGAAATCGGTCAAAATTAAATCCCTTCCTACAAAAGGTAAACTACAACTTAATGGCAGTGATGTCTCTGACGAACAAGAAATTTCCATTGCTGACATCACTGGTGGCAACCTGACATTCGTTCCCGAGGCCAATGACAATGGAACCGGATATGCCAACTTTAACTTCCAAGTCAATGATGGTCTGGCGTTTAGTGGTGACGGCACGCTAACCGTTAACGTCACCCCAGTTAACGACAAACCCACCACCAGCAACAATACCGTCACCACCAACGAAGATATCGCTCATACCTTCAATGCCGGAGATTTTAACTTCAGCGATATCGATACGGGAGACAGTCTGCAAAAGGTAAAAATTACCTCCTCTCCCACCGATGGTGCACTCCAACTCAATGGCAATCCGGTTAGTGTTGGGGATGAAATTACGATCGCCAATATTACTAGTGGCAACTTAAAGTTCGTTCCCGATACCAATGAAAGTGGGATGGGGTATGCCAACTTTAACTTCCAAGTGGGTGATGGTACGACCTTCAGCGATGACGTTCAGATGACTGTTAACGTCAATCCCCTCAACGACAAACCCACTACCAGCAACGAAACCGTCACCACCACCGAAGATACTGCTTATACTTTTGGTCTGGGAGATTTTAGCTTCAGCGATAACGACGGAGACAGCCTACAAACGGTGAAAATTGCCAATCTCCCCACCAATGGCAAACTACAACTCAATGGGGTAGACGTTACCGCGAACCAAGACATTTCCCCGGCCGACATCACCAGTGGCAAACTCAAATTCGTCCCCGATGATGACGAAAATGGCAATGGGTATGCCAACTTTGACTTCCAAGTCGGCGATGGTACGACTTTCAGCGACAACGGTACGATTACTGTTGACGTGGGTTCGGTGAACGATCGACCCACCGTCAGTGACGAGACGGTCACCACTGACGAAGATACTCCCTATACCTTCGATCTGGGAGATTTTAACTTCAGCGATGACGATACGGGAGACAGCCTGCAATCGGTGAAAATTACGGCTCTCCCCACAGATGGGAAACTGCAACTCAATGGCAATCCGGTTAGTGTTGGGGATGAAATTTCCGCCACCGACATCACGGCAGATCGACTCAAATTCGTTCCCGATACCAATGAAAGCGGAAATGGATATGCCAACTTTAACTTCCAAGTTAGCGATGGCACGATCTTCAGCGATAACGCTCGGGTAACCGTTAACGTCAACCCCGTCAACGATAAACCCACCACCAGCGATCGAACGGTCGCCACTGACGAAGATATCGCTTATACCTTCGGAACTGGAGATTTTAGCTTCAGTGATGATGATTCCAGCGATAGCCTGCAAACGGTCAAAATTACCTCCCTTCCCGCAGAAGGCAAACTGCAACTTAATGGGGTAGACGTTGCCGCGAACCAAGATATTTCCTCAGCCGACATCACCAGTGGCAAACTCAAGTTCGTCCCTGACGATAGTGAAAGCGGAGATGACTACGCCGACTTTGACTTCCAGGTTGGCGACGGTACGACCTTCAGCAACAATGGGACGATTACCGTTGACGTGGGTTCGGTAAACGATCGACCCACCACCAGCGACGAGACGGTCACCACCGACGAAGATCTCTCCTATACCTTCGGGGATGGGGATTTCGATTTTGACGATGAGGATGGAGACACCATCCAATCGGTGAAAATTACGTCTCTTCCGACCGATGGGAAACTGCAACTCAATGGGGTCGATGTTACCCTCGATCGAGAGATCGACCCGGCTGACATTACCGATGGCAAACTGACATTCGTCCCTGACGACGATGGAAATGGCACGGGGTATGCTGACTTTAACTTCCAAGTTGGCGACGGCACTGATTTTAGCGATGACAGTACCATCACCGTGGATGTTAACCCCCTCGAAGACGAACCGACGGCGAGCGATAACACCGTCTCGACGTTCAAAAATGCCCCGCATGTTTTCGAGGCAAGCGACTTCAACTTCAGCGATGACGATGATGGGGATAGCCTGCAAACGGTCAAAATTACCTCCCTTCCCGCAGAAGGCAAACTGCAACTCGATGGGGTGGATGTCATCGACGGGGAGGAAATCTCCATTGCCGATATCAATGATGGCAAACTGACCTTCGTTCCCGATGAAGATGAAATCGGAACGGGGTATGCGGACTTTACGTTCCAAGTCAGTGATGGCAAGGCATTTAGCGGTGACAGTACGGTAACGATTAATGTCAACCTCCTGATTCCCCCTCAGCCTCCCGCACCCGCACCGGAGCCGGAGCCGGAACCAGAACCAGAACCCGCACCGGAGCCAACACCTCAACCCACACCCCAACCGGAACCCGAGCCAGAACCCGAACCTACACCCCAATCCGAACCGGAGACAGTAGTTGCTGATGTGAGTTCTCCGGCAGTGGAAGACAGTCACGACGATGATTGTTGCTGTCCTACCGCACCCACACTGGATGGAGTATTCGTTCGGCCGATTCCGGGTTTTACCTTGGAACAGTTACCGGACACGAGCAATATTCTCGCGGGAAGTAGTAGTGATGATGCACTCCTGGGTACGACGAATAACGATGCTATCTTCGGCTTGGCTGGAGACGATCGCGCTGATGGTGCCGATGGCGACGACCTACTCGTGGGTGGTCTGTCGAGTGCGGTTCCGGTCGGTTCCGGGTTCGATGCCGATGTTCTGTTTGGCAACCAAGGAAATGACGTAATTCTTGGGAACGAAGGGGACGATCGCATTTATGGCGGACGAAATGGCGATGTCGTGTTTGCTGGAAAAGATGGCGATCGCGTTGAAGGCGAACTCGGCGACGACACCCTCCTCGGAGAACAGGGAGACGACACGGTTATCGGCGGCACTGGCAATCCCAATGTTGTCGATACTGGAGCGGATTTAATCTACGGAGGTGCGGGAAATGACGCGCTCTACGGTAACCAGGGAAACGATTTGATTTCCGGTGGCGATGGAAACGATCGCGCCTTCGGGGGTCAAGATGGCGACTTGCTCTCGGGTGAAGCTGGAAATGACACAATTGAAGGGGAACGCGGAAATGATACCATTCTCGGCAGTTTGGGTAGTACGACAGGAGTCGGTGCTGCTGGGGATGGAGATTTGCTCTGGGGAAATCAAGGCAACGATCTGATTAAAGGGGGACAAGGAGAAGATACGATTTATGCCGGACGAGATAGCGATTTGGTATATGGCGGCAAAGACGGCGATCGGATTTTCGGGGATAAAGGAACGGATACTTTGAGCGGAGACCTGGGTAACGATACCATCTCCGGCGGTACGAGTCGGTTTGAGAATCCCGAAAGTATCAGCGACGGCGATGTCATTTTTGGCGGTGCTGGAGACGATCTGATCGACGGAAATCTCGGCAACGATAATCTTGTTGGAGGGACTGGAAACGATACAATTAGCGGCGGTCAGCAGGACGATTTGATTTGGGGTGAAGCCGGAAACGACCTGTTATTCGGCGACCTCGGAAATGACTCGGTTTGCGGCGGTGACGGAAACGATACCCTAATTGGCAGCAATGGCAACCCTCTGAGTACCGAAGATGGGGATGATAAGCTGTGCGGCGGTGCGGGTAACGATTTGGTTTTCGGCAACGACGGAAACGATAAGCTCACCGGAAATGCTGGGAACGACTTACTCTACGGCGGACGAGGAAATGATACGATAATGGGAGGGTCTGGTGCTGATGTTTTAAGTGGGGAACAAGGAAATGATTTCCTCTGGGGGGGATCGAAAGCCGATCGCTTCGACTTTGCCGCTAACCATGGCATCAATATCATCACCGATTTCACCAATGGCGAAGATATCATCGGTTTGAAAGGTGACCTGACGTTCGATCGGCTATCTATCGCTCAAGTGGAGAACGATACCGAAATTACCACCGGGGAACTATCGATTACCCTACAAGGTGTAAATGCCGAGGCGATCGGCCCAGAAGATTTTGCCCTTGTGTAAAGTCATGCCGATCGCACTCAGAAATTAGCTTTCAGGAGTTAACTGTTGTCGGCGATCGGGATTCCCAAAATTCGACAGTCAAGGGGAGTATTCGAGAGTCCGAATGCTCCCTCTTTGTTTTTCGGGATCGAGCCTTGGATATAGGCGCAAAAATGAAAATTGCCATCAATTTCTATCTTGAAACCATCAATTCTCACCCCCATTCCCCAGAAAACGAGATACGTTAAAATCCATGGAATGAAAGATTACCAACGTGTTCCGATCTGTGAATGTGGCGAACCTCTCGTCCCCATTCCCCCCGATCGCTTTGCCTTCGAGTCTCCCCACCCTTACGAAAAAATCGGCGCGCCTTACGGCAAGCGATCGCCTTTTTTCCTGCGCCAGGGAGTACTCGATCGCCTCATCGCCGCCCAAACTCACCTTCAGCAACAACAACCGGGTTGGCGCATCCAAATTTTCGATGCTTATCGTCCGGTGGAAGTGCAGCAGTATATGGTGGACTATACTTTTGAGGAGACGGTGCGATCGCGCGGGTTATCGCTCGCGGAATTGACCCCAACCCAGCGGCAAGAGATTTTGAGCCAAGTCTATCAATTTTGGGCCGTCCCCAGTCTCGATCCGGCGCTTCCCCCACCCCACAGTACTGGCGCGGCGATCGACGTGACGTTAGTGGATGCCGAAAATCGTCCGGTGGATATGGGGTCTCCCATCGATGAAATGTCCCCGCGTTCTTACCCGAATCACTTTGCTCAGAGTACCGATGCGATCGCCCGACAATACCACCACCACCGCCAACGACTTGCCGATGCGATGACATCCGCCGGATTGATTCAACACCCTAGAGAATGGTGGCATTTTAGCTTCGGCGACCAACTGTGGGTTTGGCTGAGCCGATCGACTTCAACCGCACGTTACGGCCGCGTTATGTCCGATCCGCCGTCGGGTCGAGCGATGTAGACGCAATTGCGCCCGAGGGCTTTTGCCGTATAGCACGCTGCATCTGCGGCTTGGAGAATTTCGGTCAAGTTGGCGCGATCTCGATCGATTTCGATCGCCCCGATACTAACTCCCAAGGTAAAAGTTCGATCGTGCCAAGCAAACTCAAATGCAGCGATCGCCTGCTGGAGCTTGCGAGCAATTTTCTCGGCCTCTATCAGGGGACATCCATCGAGTAAGAGCGCGAATTCATCTCCTCCCAAACGGGCCAAGGTATCAATTTTCCGGGTATGTTTCACGAAGAGCGCTGTCACTTGTTTTAAAACTTCATCGCCAGCCGCATGACCGCAGGTATCGTTGATAATTTTGAATCGATCGAGATCCAGATAGCACAGGGAATAGCGTCGATTTTGTTTTTCGATGCTCGAAAGTACTTGACGCAACTCCAACTCGAAAGCCCGACGGTTGTACAGTTGAGTCAGAGTATCGTGGGTGGCTTCCCAAGAGAGCTGACGAGCGTATCGGCGAGATGCAGTTACATCGCGAAACACCACTACCGCACCGATAATTCGATTTTGGCGATCGCGAATGGGGGTGACCGACTCATCAATGGCATATTCGGTACCATCGCGGGCAATCAGCAACGCGCGATCGCATAGCTTGCCGCTGTATCCATCCTGCAAAACCAGATCCGCTAGATTGTCGATCGAATCCCCAGTTTCTTCACTGACAATATTAAAAACCTGACCGAGCGATCGTCCGGATGCTTCGGCAGCACTCCATCGGGTCAGTTGTTCGGCCACGGGGTTGAAAGACTCAATTGTGCCAGTGGCATCGGTCGTGATGACGGCATCGCCAATCGATTGGAGGGTCACTTGGGCGAGTTCTTTTTCTTCAAACAAGGCTTGCTCGACATGCTTGCGATTGGTAATATTCCGGGCTACCCAAATCGCAGCGGTTTCGGAAATGGGAGAAATACTCGCCGCAAACCAAAAGACTTGTTTATCTTGTGGGGGGGGTCGATCGTCGGATTCGAGGGTCAAATCGTACTCGAACTCGATGGTTGTGCCGGTGGAGAGGGCCCGTCGAACTGAATCTAGAAAACGATCGGCGTGCTGGGAATCGTCGTTTGAGATTGGGTGGGAGAGGAATCGATCGAGGGTTAAATGAGTAATCCGAGCCATCGACTCGTCGGTCGCGATCGCGTGGGTGGGCAGGATATTGATACTGTTTTGCGCGAGATCGATCTTCAAGACGATATCGGTCATCGCTTCAAAAATCGCTCGCATCTCGGCTTCAGAACTTTCGAGTTTTTTGACGAGTAACTCTCGCTCGCCGACCTCTTTTTGTAGCTGCTCGTTGGTTCGTTCGAGGGTTGACGATCGCGCTTCTAACTCTTGACGCAAGCTCTCAATCACGCGATAAGATTCGAGGGGATCGAGAGCCTGCAACAGACTCGTTTGGGTCACCAGACCTTGCAATTCCCCTCGCGCTCCCACCACCACCAAGCGACGAACGCGCAACTGCTGCATTTGTTGCTGAACGTCCCAGAGGGAATCTGTTGGATTCAAACATACCAGCGGCGCACTCATCACCTCTCGTGCTTGGGTATTGGCTAAATCGAGTTCGAGAAGCTGAAAGCCGACGATATCTCGCTCGGTGATGATACCCACTGGTCGCCAATGAATCCGCTCGGCTTTCCCGACTTCTGCTGAGTGAGGTTCGGTAATCACCGTACAACTCAGCCGACGCTCGACCATCAGTTGGGAAATCTGCAAAACTGATGTCGTGGGTGGGACGGTTGTGACTTGTTCGACCATCACATCTTTAACACTCCAAAATTTGAGCAGATTGCTCGGTTGGAGGGCGCGTCGAATGCTTTCTGTCGTCACGATACCAACAGGGTAGTTGCAATCGTCTACGATCGGTAAGTGTCGAATGCGATGCTGGCGTAACAGTTGGAGAACGTTGGCTAAATCGGGTCGGTCGGAACATTTTAAGGAGACCACTTGCCGCGTCATTACCTCGGCGACGGTAGCATTTTCTAAATGTTGATTCCCGGCAGCGAGTTTGACAATATCTCGCTCGGTTAACACACCCGCTAACTGCGAATTTTCGATTGCCAAAACGCAACTGGCACGACGGGGTAAAGAGTCTGATGAGTGGCGGTTGCCTTTCGGATTTTGACTCATCTGGACGATCGCCTCGCTCAATCGCAGATCGGACGGGATGATGACGGGATGGCGATCGAGTGTTTGCTCTAAGGTCGGCAGTAGATGTTGGGGATCGTAGCGTTGCATAGTCGCTTTTTTAGTTCTGACGACTTCGAGGGAAACTAACACTATCTGGCTTTTTATCTGACTTGTAAAGAATGATGGGTCGCTTGTGTCCCCATCGGATTTCAGATTTAACCAAGGTCAGCACTTTAATTAAATTTTGACAATCATAATTTTGATAATCGTATTTTCGGTCACATGAGTTTGTTTTTATATTCACAAAATCTCCTCAATTACATCAATAATTTTTCGATCGAAATATTCGATCGAGAGTATACAGCGTTTCTCATTGTCATGAGGTACAAAAAATGTAGGTTAGTGGTTTAGCAGTAAGGGCGGGTTTGTTGGGTCAACATTTGGAGACTTTGATGTTTAACCCAATTAAACCCGCCCTCGCGCTTATGTACCTCGCAAATACGAGAACTGCCATCACCTCAGTCCTAGCTGATGCGAGAGGTAATCTCTTTGTATTCTGACACTCGATGTCCGATCGGGGAATGCGATCGGCTCTCTCTCAATTTTCTACTCTTTCGAGATACCTCTTAAATACTGACGATTATCAATTGAAGTTTAAATGTTAGGATCGAAGTCTTGGTGTCATCTCAATTGAGTTCGAGTTATGGTAGTAGTTCCCCATCGAGTTGCCACAACCATCTTTTATAAGCCCGATTTAGTTTTTGGCCTTGTATCTCTTCAATTTGCTGTTTTAAGGCTTCTGAGGGACGATATAAATAAATATTTTTAAATTCGTCAACCCGCATGGGTGCACTCCCTTCGCCTATGAGTAAAAGCGTGACATCTCGATCGAGTAGATGGCTAAAAGACAGCAATCGTCCGGGGACTTCATCGCTAATAACAATGGCACTTTCTGCTTGATTGATGATGCGAGAGATTGCCGGATTGTATCGACTTTTGGCGGGACTTTTGTGCCACCAGACCTCAACTTGAGAGCTGACAGTAACCGAAACTAAACTGACGAAGAATAAGCTAATAATTCCTAATTTCCAATACTTCCAACTTAGGGTTTGGCGCGGTGTCGTTGAGAGTTTTGTCGCAAATAAATAGGTAATGACAAGCTGAATGCCCAATACGCAGGGAACGGCATATCGTAAGTTATTCGATCGACGACCTCCCACCAAAATATCGGGACCGATGAGTGCAAGTCCCGTTACCCCCATCAACAGAAGAATAAATAACCAAGTTTGCGATCGAGCATTTCGACAGAGAAAATAAATTCCATAGCCGACTAACCCAATAATAATATATAATAAGGGGTTAAGAAGACTTGTGCCCTGATTCACATCAAAAAAAATACGGCTTAAATTAAGACCCCAAATTAAATGTAAGTTCGATCGAGGATTCGTCGTTGAAATTGTATTGTCAACAAAGTTAGAAAAATTAGCAACAACAATTTGTAACCAGGGAATAAATAATAATAGACCGGCGATCGATGCTAGAATGTACGCAAGAACAATCTTTTTTTGTTTCCATCCCACCTCGATCGCAACATAAATTCCATGGCCGATCGAAACAAAAGCAGCAAATGGGTGCGCGTAGAGATTTAAGGCAACTGTAATTGCATAAAGTCCCCAAGATGAAATGAGAGAGTAGAATCGAGCTTCTTGCTGAGTTTGAGAAATTCGTAAAGCTCGTAAGAATGCCGCACAAGAAACTAGAATGGCAACCGTCCACAAGCTATATTCTCGAGCTTCTTGAGCGTAGAGAATATGAAAGGGAGAAATTGCCATCACAGCCACGATCGAACTGGGAGCGATTGGATTGGTAAATAGCTCTTTTGCCAGCCAATAAGCACTCGGAAGAACCAACAAACCGAGCGCAACTGAAAGACTTCTAATACTCGTAACGGATGGTGGGAAAACCTGCAACCAAAATCGAGCTATTAAATAGTAGAGCGGGGAGTGTTCTGGGTGTTTGGCAAGGGCGGCAATCGAATCTTCTAAATCTCGACTGGGATTGGGAAATTGATACGTATTTCTAAAGGTTTCAACGGAAATTGGCTTTCCAGTATAAGCCAGATTGACAAGTTCGCCTTTAACATAACCGGAAATTCGCAAAGAGGTCATCGTTTCGTCATACCAATAGACTTTTCGATCGAGATTGTAAAACCGAAAAATAATTCCGAGGACGATCGTTAAAATAGTTATCTTTTTCAAAGAGATTGAAGTGATTTTTTTTAAAAGTTTTGAATTCATACTTTCAGTACTCAAGCTCGATCTCCAGCCACTTCTAATCCTTGTTTTCAACAATCGATCGAGATCGTGGCATCCTTTCACCCAATATGATATACTCGCCGAAAGCAAACCGGGACAAATAAATTTATCTGCTCGGTTATCAGATTCGATTCAGTTAAGTCTTGATAGGGTAGCGCTCTCTTGTTATACGTTTTTTTGACCCAAATTCACCGTTGTTAGCGAGATAAGATCGACCTTCGGATATCTTTTAATATCTGGGATCGATTCACCTGTAGCAACGGTTGGAATGTAAGAAAAGGGTGTAGCGTAGAAATAAGAGGGGAAGAGATCGCCGAAATGCCTTTTGAGAAAAATTCGTCCGCTCCAGGTGAATTTTTGTAGGTGAGAAAGGACAGAGTGGGTACTCTTCCTGTCGTCAGGTTGCGCATTTCCTCACTATCAAACACCAAGTCATGCAAACGCTCAATAAAATAGATCCGAAGTTTCGAGAATTAACGTCCCGTTTGAGCCAAATTAAAGACCTCGATGCTGCTTCTGCTTTACTAGACTGGGATCAGACGACCTACATGCCCCCTGGAGGAGCATCTGCGCGAGGACGGCAGATCGCCACCCTGCGGCAAATCGCGCACCAAAAAATGAACGATCCCGCCCTCGGACAACTTCTCGAAGACCTGCGCAACTACGAACGAGACCTTCCCTATCAGTCCAAAGATGCGAGCCTGATTCGTCTAGCGCGACGCAACTACGAAAAAGCCATGCAAGTTCCGGCCTCGTTTATGGCCGAACTGTCAATGCACCAGGCACAATGTTACGAAGCTTGGACGAAAGCCAGACCGGACAATAATTTTGCCCTCGTGCAACCCTATCTGGAAAAAACTCTCGATCTCAGTCGCGAGTTTGCCGGCTTTTTTCCGAGTTTCGATCGCATTGCCGATCCGCTCATCGATCGCTCCGACTACGGCATGACGACTTCGACGGTGCAGTCTCTGTTTCGGCAGCTTCGGCAACAACTCGTTCCCATTCTCGAGGCAATTGTTGCTGCGCCTCCCACCGACGACTCGGCATTGCATCAGTTTTTCGACGAAGCACTGCAACTGCAATTCTGCCGCCAAGCCATTGCTCGCATGGGATACGACTTCGAGCGCGGCCGCCAAGACTGCTCTCCCCACCCGTTTACGACCAGCTTTTCGATCGATGACGTTCGCTTCACCACCCGCATTTATGCCGACGATCTCAATCAGGGATTGTTCAGCACCTTCCACGAAATGGGACATGCCCTCTACGAACAGGGAATCGACCCGGAACTCGAAGGCACTCTCCTCGCCGATGGGGTTTCGGCGGGGATGCACGAAGCACAAGCGCGACTCTGGGAAAATTGCGTCGCTCGCTCTCGCGGGTTTTGGGAGTATTTTTATCCAGAACTCCAAAGCGTCTTTCGCAGACAATTAGGCGACGTATCTCTAGATGCATTTTATCGAGGGATTAATAAGGTGGCGCGATCGCCTATCCGAACTGATGCTGATGAAGTGACCTACAATCTCCACGTGATGATTCGCTTCGAGCTAGAACTGGCAATGCTCGAAGGCAAACTGGCAGTTCGGGATTTACCCGAGGCGTGGAACCAGGCTTACCGTCGCGACTTGGGCATCCTCCCTCGCAATGCTGGGGAAGGAGTAATGCAGGACGTGCATTGGTACTGTGGGACGATCGGGGGTATGTTTCAAGGCTATACTTTGGGCAATCTGATGAGCGCTCAATTTTACGAAGCGGCTCTCGCAGCCCATCCCGAAATTCTGACGGAACTCGAACGGGGTCAATTCGAGACGCTGCACCATTGGTTCCGAGAGAACATTTACCGACACGGTATGAAGTATACGGCGACAGAACTCATCGAGCGAGTCACGGGTCGTCCGCTGAGCATCGATGCATTTGTCACGTATATTCGGGCGAAGTTCGGCGAGTTATATCAACTCTAGTTCTTGCCTTGAGAGGCGATCGAGTATGGGCGATCGCGAAAACATAGAAGCGGCGGGACGATACGCGATCGTTCCGTCGTTCGTTTTGTTTTTCGATTTTTTGGAGTCTTGAAACCAGCGCTTCGGTCTACGATCGATAGCTGAATGCTATATTTGGATATTCTGTCGCAACGGTGTCGGATTTTGCTGCAATCTTAATCCAAAAAACTTTAGAGTAGTTAATTTGTCAAGCCCTATATCTAGTGTGAACTTCAAAGCGATCGTTCGGGTTAACATTGGCGAGAATTATCGCGCGCAACACTCTATGAATTCCTAATTGGACAGTTGAGTAAGTAATTATACTGATTTTTAAATCTTGTTTATTTCTAATTTTAAATATTTGAAAAGCTAATGAGTCGATTGTTTTCAGTATTTATCGGGAGTTTATCGGCAGGACTATCGAGGATAGCGATTATATTTCAAATTTTGTCCGTATAAATACGTAAAAAACTAATTTAAGATTTGTAAAAACTGAGAATGTTACTTGGATTTTTCCGTATAACTACGTAATAATATCCTTGTCTCAGTTTTATTATTCTCAAGCAGTCTGTGCAATTGAACGGAGCTTTTGATTTTGTCACGAGTCTTCCTCAAAGCCAGACAAAAACAACATAAAAAATAACTAAATATCGTCAGATAGAGAACCAATATTCGGTAAGATAATCGGTGGTGCGTGGATATCCAAGCGCGTATCTATCCATTAAAATACTGACCGAACCCGAAATTCCCAAAAATTGAGTTTGAGAATCCGATCGAAAATTTTCCTAAATCTAATTTTTCCTAATTTTTTAGCGTTAAATATGGGTTGATTTCGATCGCTTTCGATCGCATTTCTGAACCGAAAAGAATAAGATGCGATCGTATCCCTCGAGTTTGATTTGCGGGTGTTTTTGCTAGAAAAATTTCGATAGATTGCATCTCGGACTGAGGTCTTGGGATGTAAGTTTCGATGCAATCGAGAGTGTCGTCTGTTCGTGAGAGTCAAAGCTTCTCGATCCCTCGATCGATTTAGCTCGCCCCGACCGTTTTCGATCGTCTCAAGCGAGCTGTTCGTTCTCTCAATAATCATGTTGACTAAACTTCTCATGGTACTTTGCTTGAAATCTCAGTAATTTTCTCGAAGGAGTTGTAATGGCAAATCTAATTCAATCCGTTCTCAACAGCGATGAAAAAACCGATCTGCGGCAATTTATGAGCGAATTGCGTGCAGACGGAAATCGATATTTGTTGCGCAACGATCTCGAGCGAGCCTTTTACGAATATTGTCAGAAACGCGAAAAACCCGAGAATTTCATCCACGGGTCTCATCTAGGCAAACTGATTTACTATACCCAAGAAGCGATCGTCGAAAATGAAAGTATTTGCCTGATCGTCCGTCCGAAAATTGCGTCTCAAGAAACCTTTCGGATTGGGAGCGATCTCAACGTCCAATCGATGTCCGTACAGGATTTATTAGATACCCGCGATCGGTTTGTCAACCACTATCACCCTCAAGAAGGAGACGTTCTCGAACTCGATTTCGGTCCGTTTTACGACTATTCCCCCACCATTCGCGATTCCAAGAATATCGGCAAAGGCGTTCAGTTTCTCAATCGCTACCTTTCGAGCAAACTCTTTCAAGATCCCCTGCGGTGGCAAAAAGCCCTGTTTCAATTTTTGAGCCTTCATTCTTATAAGGGGATGAAACTGCTCATCAACGAACGGATCGATCGCTGGCGGCTACTCTCCGATAACGTCAAAGCGGCGATCGCTTTTGTCAACCAGCGTCCCCCCGACGAACCCTTCAGCAAGTTTCGCTTCGACTTGCAAGATTTGGGCTTTGAACCCGGTTGGGGAAATACTGCCAAACGGGTCAGCGAAACCCTAGAAATTCTCGACGAACTCCTTGACTCTCCCGATGACAAAGGGTTAGAGTCTTTCATCTCCCGCATCCCGATGATTTTCCGCATCGTTTTGGTGTCGGTTCACGGTTGGTTCGGACAAGAAGGGGTTCTCGGACGACCCGATACTGGGGGGCAAGTCGTTTACGTCCTCGACCAGGCCCGCAGTCTTGAAAAACAGCTACAAGAAGATCTCAACCTCGCCGGACTCGACGTACTCGGGGTTCATCCAAAGGTCATCATTCTCTCGCGCCTGATTCCCAATGCCGATGGAACCCGCTGCAACGAACGCCTCGAAAAAGTGTGGGGAACCGACGATGCTTGGATTTTGCGGGTTCCCTTCCGGGAGTTCAACCCGAAGATGACCCAAAACTGGATTTCGCGATTTGAAATCTGGCCGTATCTCGAAACCTATGCTATCGATGCGGAAAAAGAACTCGTTGCCGAATTTCAAGGCAATCCCGATCTGATTGTGGGCAACTATTCCGATGGCAATTTGGTGGCATTTTTGCTGTCTCGCCGCCTGAACGTCACCCAATTTAACGTCGCCCACGCGATCGAAAAGTCGAAGTATCTGTTTAGCAACCTCTACTGGCAAGACCTCGAAGAACAGTATCACTTCTCGCTTCAGTTTACGGCGGATTTGATTGCGGTGAATGCGGCCAACTGCATTATCAGCAGCACTTATCAAGAAATTGCCGGAAAACCCGACAGCATCGGTCAGTACGAGTCCCTGCAATGTTTTACGATGCCCGACTTGTACCACGTGTTCAACGGCATCGAACTGTTCAGCCCCAAATTTAATGTGGTTGCCCCAGGGGTGAACGAGAGCGTTTACTTCCCTTATACGCGCGCCGAAGATCGGGTGTCCTTCAATCGCGATCGCCTTGAGGATTTGTTATTCCACCTCGAAGATGCCGAACAAGCTTATGGCAAACTCGAAGACCCCACCAAGCGACCCCTGTTTTCCATGGCCCGCCTCGATCGAATTAAAAATTTGACGGGCCTGATGGAATGTTTCGGGCGTTCCCAGGAGTTGCAACAACATTGCAATCTGATTTTAATTGCCGGAAAATTGCGCACGGAAGACTCCTCCGATCCCGAAGAGGTCAGCGAAATTCAGAAACTGTACCAACTTATCGAGCAGTACGATTTATATGGGAAAATCCGCTGGTTGGGCGTTCGCTTGCCCAAAGGCGATTCTGGGGAAATCTACCGCGTCATTGCCGATCGCCAAGGCATTTTCGTTCAACCCGCGCTGTTTGAAGCTTTTGGTTTGACCATTCTCGAAGCGATGATTTCCGGCTTACCCACCTTTGGAACCCAGTTTGGCGGTCCTCTCGAAATTATTCAAGATCGGGTCAATGGGTTTTATATCAACCCGACGAACTTAGAAGAAACCGCCACGAAACTGGTTGAGTTTGCCACCGAATGCGAGAAAAATCCCGACTACTGGCATAACATATCCCAAGCGGGAATCGAGCGGGTTTACACTACCTATACCTGGAAAATCCACACCTCGCGCCTGCTGTCGATGGCGAAGATTTACGGATTCTGGAACTACTCGTCGAAGGAAAATCGGGAAGATTTGATGCGCTATATCGAAGCGCTGTTCTATCTGATTTACAAACCTCGGGCGAAGGAACTTCTCGATCGGCACATGCAGCGCTAATGTTGCCAGCTTGAGGAGTTTCGGGGGCTTCGGAGTTCGGAAGCGCGGAGTTCGGAAGCGCGGAGTTCGGAAGCGCGGAAAATGATGAATGATGAACATCAAATATTCCCGTTTCCCCACTTCTCCCCATCACCGCGTCACCGCGTCATCGCGTCACCGCGTCATCTCCTTCCCCCCCCCTGCCTCCGTTTCTCCCCTTTCCCTACCACTAATAACGAGGGACCGATCGATCGACGATCTTCGAATAAGCATCGATCCCGCCTTCAATGTTGTACACGTTCGTAAACCCCTGAGTCGTAAGCCAGTGGCACATCTGAGCCGATCGCATTCCGTGATGGCACAGGACCAACGTTTCTGTATTCGGATCGAAGCGATCGCGAATGGTGGGAGACCATTCCTCGGCTTCGCTCAGGGGTAAGTTCTCAAATCCTTCGAGAGAGGCGATTTCAACTTCATGAGGTTCTCGAACGTCAATCAGTTGTGGGGAGGCGTTCGGTTCTGAGGCGAGGCGAACGGAGAGTTCTTCGACACTAATTTGATGGATCGCTCTGGGATCGGTCATTTTGCCTGTGCGTTCGATAAATTGAATATATTTACATTATTTTACAATAATTTATAATCTTAACATTTTATTGAAATAAGTTTGTTCGATTTCTTAGATTAAAAAAAATACTTACACTTGGCCATTAATGTTTAACGATAAAAAAGTTTGACTGAAAAATCGACAAAATTGACGCTCGATCGCCAACATCGATCGGGTTTTTGGCAAAATTTTCTGCGATCGATTTAACCGTATTTCAATCTTTAAATCGATATGCGCGATCGATAAGCCGATCGTGTTCCTCTAACCAGAATGCAGGCGAGTCGAGTGACTCCCAGTTCGAGTTCATTTTCTGAGGAGGTAAATGATTCTTTTTTAAAGATTGTATGAAATTATTCTCAGACTTCATTTGAGCTATTGCACTCTTAAAAAGAAGCACGTACAAATATACTTACGTACATACTTACGCACATAAATTTATGTGTATAAACTATACGTAAGTATAAGTGTTTTTACCTTTTAATGGTTCGGAAGTCGATGATGAAAAATTCCCTTTTGACTATCGGTGTCGTCTTATCGGCAGCGGTATATCCCTCCGTAGCAACCGCAGCAAACTTATTTAGCGAGATTTACGTCTTTGGCGATAGCTTGTCCGATACTGGAAATGCATTTGCCGGCACCAACGGGCAAATTCCCCCCAGTCCGCCCTACTTTGACGGCAATTTTTCCAACGGTCCGATTTGGGTTGAGCTGCTTGCATCGGATTTAGGCTTAACCCCAAATCAAAACACCAATTTTGCTGTGGGCGGTGCAACGACTGGATTGGAAGCACTCTTTGTCGTTGAGAATCCCCCGATTCAAGTCCCCGTTCCCGGCGTTCTCGGTCAGGTCGGTTTCTATCTCGACGGACTGCAAACCACGAGTAGCACGGCCGATCCCGATGCCCTGTATACAATCTGGGCGGGGGCAAACGATTATCTATTCAGTAACCTCACCGACCCCAGCGGCCCGGTCAGTAATTTAGAAGCAGCAATCTCTGCCTTAGCCGGGGCTGGGGCACAAAATATTTTAGTGGCGAACCTGCCATCTCTGGGTTTGCTCCCCCTCACGAATGGCAATCCCGATATTTCCGCTGGATTGAACGTGCTATCGCAAGCCCACAACGCCAGTTTGCTCGCGACAGTCGATAATTTAAACCAAACCCTCGCCCCAGAAGTCGAACTGACGCTGTTGGATGTCAATACGATATTTTCCCAAGCAATTGCCAATCCGGCGCAATTCGGGTTTACCAACGTCACCGAATCCTGCTTGCCCAGTGTCATCCCCTTAGTGGTTTGCGATAATCCCGACGAGTTCCTTTTCTGGGATGCTATCCACCCCACCAGTGCCACCCACGAGCTTGTCAGTACGGCTGCTGTCAACGCCCTCCACCAACCCACCCCCGTTCCCGAACCGGGGATGTCGATTCTCGGGGCGCTGGTGGTTGGCGTTTTGGGACGGACATTCGGACTGCGACGGAAAACGAACCCTTAATCGGGGCGGGGAAATGGGGGAAGAGATGACGCGGGGACGCGGAGACGCGGAGACGCGGAGAGGGGAGAATTGGAAGAGACGGGGTAAATGATGAGTGATGAACATCACACGTACATTCTCTTCATCTCCTTGTCCCCCTTGTCTCCCTCATCTCCCCAACTCCCTTGCATCCAGTCTGAACTTTTGTTAACTTGCCGGAATAGGATTTCGCGTCCTTGAGGGTAAAGCAAATTGTAAAGACGGATGGTGGTGTGAATGTGCGGAATTGTTGGATATATCGGCATGAGAACGGCTAGCGAGATTTTGCTCGACGGGCTGGAGAAGCTCGAATATCGGGGCTACGACTCTGCCGGGGTCGCAACAGTCGGAGAGGGGGAAGTGCGATGCGTGCGGGCAAAGGGTAAGCTACACAATCTGCGCCAAAAACTCGACGGTTCGGAGAATCCCGATCGTATCGGCATCGGACATACGCGCTGGGCAACCCACGGCAAACCCGAGGAACACAACGCCCACCCCCACATGGATGGAATCGGACGGGTGGCAGTGGTACAGAACGGCATCATTGAAAACTATCGAGAATTGCGCTCGGAACTTAAAGAGAAAGGATACGAATTTCGATCGCAAACCGATACGGAAGTCATTCCCCACTTAATCACCCATATCCTCAATCACAGCGCGATCGATTCGTTTTCCCCACTACTCGATGCCGTCCGCCAAGCGGTGAGTCGCCTCGAAGGAGCATTTGCGATCGCCGTCATTTGCGCCGACTATCCCGACGAACTGATTGTCGCCCGCCAGCAAGCCCCTCTCGCCATCGGTTTCGGACAAGGGGAGTTTTTCTGCGCCTCGGATACCCCGGCGATCGTTCCCCATACTAACGCCATCCTGCACCTAGAAAATGGGGAGATGGCAAGGCTCACGCCTTTGGGGGCGGAAGTTTATAATTTCGATGGCAAGCGCCTCAACAAACATCCCCAAATCATTGATTGGAATCCGACCCAGGTTGAGAAGCAGGGATTCCGTCACTTCATGCTCAAAGAGATTTACGAACAGCCGGGAGTGGTGCGAACTTGTTTGGCGAACTATCTCAACAGCGAGTGGAATCTCGATCGCCCCGAAGGTTCTCCCATCAAGCTAGATGTACCGCCCACCCTCTACGAAAATCTCGAGCGCGTCCAAATCCTCGCCTGTGGAACCAGTTGGCACGCCAGTTTGGTGGGGAAATACCTGATCGAACAACTTGCCGAAATCCCGACTATGGTGCAGTATGCTTCAGAGTTTCGCTACTCTCCCTCGCCGATGACGGTGAATACCCTGACCGTTGGTGTGACGCAATCGGGAGAAACGGCCGATACTTTAGCGGCCCTAGCAATGGAACAGCAACGTCGATTTGCCAAATCGAATCAGGTAGAAGACGATCGTGCAGCTTGCTTTGAACCGCGATTGCTCGGGATTACCAACCGTCCGGATTCGTCGTTGGGGCAGCTAGTGACCCATATTATCGACACCCACGCCGGAGTAGAAATTGGGGTAGCGGCGACGAAAACCTTTGTGGCCCAGTTGATGGCATTTTACGCCCTGGCGCTGGATATCGCCCATCGGCGCAAAACCCTTTCGGCAGAGCGAATCGCGGAGATTCTCGAAGGGTTGCACCAGATTCCGGTACAAATCGAGCAGGTTTTGGCCAGTCAAGAGGCGGCAATTGAAGAGTTAGCCCACGAGTTTAGCGAGAC
>JAXHUC010000249.1:0-3215 GCA_034189805.1 Cyanobacteriota bacterium | reverse complement strand
AGTTATTCTCCCAGCAATATCCCATATGACATCTTCCAGGTAGTATAACTTCGGCAAATCCAGGTTTCGCCAACCAAAATAATGAAGAGAAAAATCCTAGAGCTAAAATATTTTTCATAGTTACTCTTGAAGCGCTACACAACTAAGGTAGCCAACCCGTTCACCACGTGCCTCCGTGTTTTCTCGCGAATGGGTTGCAATACGGCATTAAGAAAACTCGGCATACTGAAGAATATCGATCGCCCTCAACAACTCGTTATGGAAGCACTTCAATCGTTCTGGTCTGCGATGCAGCCTTACTTACTAATTGTTGGTATTATCTGCCTGGTGGGATTGCTGCTGGTGGTTTCTCGACTGTGGCGGTAGGCGAATCTTCACAAAAAAACGAGGCATCCATCAGTGGGATACCCCGAGCGTTACCATTTAGGTAGATTAAATTCGGGTCTTGACCAGTCGCCAAACTTTCAAGACCCGGAACGATTACTCAGACTGACGGCCATCGATCGTGAATTCGCTGTTCACTTTCGTGCCGTCAGTTTCCATTTTGAGCTTCACTTCACCTTGGGACTGATGAGCCACGGCAAACAGACCGATCGCAGAAGTCACCACCACCCCAACTCGAATCGTTAAGTGGGGATGATGAATCAGTAGCGCGATCGCATTCAAGAGTTTCTCGGGCCATTCAGTTCCCCCCGAAGCGGATTCGGGAGTCGCGCGGTTTGCAGACCGATCGAACTCGGACTTTGCCACCAAATCCAAAACCTCAATCTCGATCGTCCGACTTCCCCGCCAATTTCGGCATTCCTGGCGCTGGACGATGGCAACCCAATCGCCATCGATATCAAACGCAAAAAGACGATCGCCTGCAACGGGAAGTTCTTCGGTCAGGCAACCGTCTTGTCGGAGTCGATCGAGCCTTTTCTCAAAATCCAGTTTGGATTTGATGGGAAGAGTTTGGGAAAGCTGGCGAACTCGACTATCGAGCTTTACGGAATATTTCATGAGAAATACCTCATGTGAGTTGTTTACAAAGCAACCCATGCACGAGAATCTCAAGAGTTCATCGCTATATGCAGCAAGTCCAACCCTACGGGTTCAGATACGAGAAGTCGTCAATCGCAAATATTTGGCAATCGTGACTCTGTGTTTTGTAGTGTTGGGGCATTGAAACATAGCTCCATACTGTTCCCAAAAGGGATACAATACGAAACTACCTCTAGCTGCAAAAGCTGAAGACTCTCTCGAATCTCCATGACTAGAGTTGCCAATGCCGTTACACAGAGTGGTTCAAGCGTCCTTTCGTCCTTCCCCGAGGCTCGTGGTTTAAATCTACTAACACTACTCTCTGTGTGCGCGGGAGGGCGCGTATTCTTTTTTTGGGGGTCAGAAAGGACTCAGATATTAATGTAACAAATTCCCAGGCGGATGTGTGTTGGCTTCGAGGAACTTCTCGGAAACCGCCATCACCTCGGGGCTGTTTGATACCTGGCACCGCTCCCACGGCAAGCTCATCTGACCGGGCGACGCTCTTTTCGCTGGCTTTCCCTTCGCCGCCATTCCAACCAGCAAGCGACTTCCCCAATGGCTGCGCTTTTCGGGTTTTGGTTTTGGTTGGGGCTTGTATCGGTAGCAAAACCCTCGATATTTCCGAGCGCATTCGTCCAATGTCCGCCCCAGAGACAGAAATGCCGGATGCCACTGAGTCAGCCCGTCATTCGTCAATCTCTCGTGGGTTCCATAGTTGCTGAAGTCGTAGAAAAATCCTCGGCGCATTCGGGCGGCTTTGGGGTTGCCATGAATGTAGCGCAACGTGTTGAGCGCCCGATCGCGATCGGTATTCTCGAACCCCGTGCTGTAATATCGCTTTTCCCAAAAATGCCCCGTGCGATTGAGCATTCGATTAAAACACATGGCAGTGTACCAGTTTAGCCAGTGCATGATTTTCGGTAAATCTTCTGGCTGTTGGGGTTCGAGCAAGTAATGGACGTGGTTCGACATCACGCATAGAGCGTAGAGCTTGAAGCCGAACTTATCCAAGGCTTTCTTGATGGCGTAGAGAAAAACTTGCCGACATTCGAGGCGGGCGAGCTTGAATTCGCGGTTATTGCAGCGAGTAGTGACGTGGTAGCAGTATCCGGGCTTGAGTTCTCTGGGGCGACGGGGCATCTATCATCTCAAAAACCAATTTCTCGTTAACAATACCCTTTCTCCACTCTTCCATCTCCCTTGTCTCCCTTATCCCCCTTATCTCCCTTGTCTCTCTACCTCCTCCGCCACTCCCACGGATACTCCGGGCTTGCATCCGCCCACACCCCCAACCGCTGCTCCTTCGCCATCTCCTCCGCCATGACGATCGACCTCTGATTGGGACAATTCCCGGAATACTGCCCGTAATGAAACGCCATCCCCGCCGCCACCATTTCCGAGTTGAGGTGAATCTCACTGCCATCGGCAAACATCACGAACAACTCCGCCACCGTCCTGCCGTATCGGTCTTGCTCAATCGGAACCACCACCACCGACCCATCCCCTTGCGCCACGAGCGATCGCAAATAATCCCGCGACTCTACCCCCAACGCCTGCTGTTTCTCCGGCGCATCGATGCCGCAAAATCGAATTTTTAATTCTTCATTGCCCCGCACCACTCGCAAGGTGTCGCCGTCGTAAATGCTCCCCGGCTTGACTTGCCAGTGTTCGGACATCGGGCCCGACATCCCCTCAACCTCCATCGCCTCGATCCGTTTGGCAAACTGTTTTTGCGACCCGCGATCGAGACCGTAGGCAATCAGCATGACAGCAACCACCAGAACGGCGTTATTAATCCATCGTTGAGCGAGTTTCATGGGTTAGAAGACGGTGAGGGGGCATCGGCAATTAACGAGATTTCTACGCTGATATTCCGATCGCTCTGACCGATGATTTTCACCCGACGAATCGAACCCGCATAGGGACTTTTAATGGCGGTAATCAGTTCGATTTTCTCTTCGATATCCTGCAAATCATTGAGGAGCTGGGCTTTTTGGTAACTTTGCTGTTGGCTGGAGCGCTGTTGTTCGAGTAGCAATTGCTGCTGGTTGAGCTGTTGCTGTTGTAAAAAAACCAGTTCCTCCTGTTGCCGCAGCGCTTTGGCTTTGTTGAGGGAGGCCATTGATTCGGAAACCTCGTATCGCGCATCGGCGAGTTGCTGTTGATAGGCGATTTGTCTGTCGAACGCC
>JAXHUC010000248.1:0-3259 GCA_034189805.1 Cyanobacteriota bacterium | reverse complement strand
CCTGATGCAAGCTAATCTCGATCGACCGGCGATCGCCCAAAAATTGAGCGAAGCCTGTGCTAGTATCAGCGAGATTTGTTTGCAAAAAGCTCAGACGAGTTACGATCGAGCGCGTCGCCTCAATCCAGACAATCCGATATTAAATCGAAGCGACAGCTTACTCCAGTCTTGGGTTGCTTCGGTGGGTCAGACTGCGAGTCAGAAGTCAACATTGACTGGGGGAACGAGTGTAGAAGCTTCCACCCCTGCCCCCCGCCTCAAAGCGGCTGTGGTGTCTTGGGATATGACCCACAATCCCGTCGGTCGGGCCTATCTGCTGGCGGATATGGTGCAGCGAAATTACGATGTCGAACTCGTCGGGCCGATTTTCCCATTTTATGGCAAAGAGTTGTGGCCGCCGCTGAAAAATGTTCGGATGAAAACGCGCACGTTTGTCGCCGAGAGTTTGGCAGCGTTCGTTCGGGGAGCCAAACAACTCGCCCAGGCCCAAACTTACGATTACGTTTATATTAGTAAGCCTCGATTTCCCAGTTTATTGATTGGGATGCTGATTAAATATTACAGCAAATGTCCGTTAATTCTCGATATCGACGATGGGGAATTATCATTCTTTAAAAACCGAACTCCCGCTGCTTGGAACGAACTGCTTGAAAAAGTCGATACAGAAGAATGGCGGAAACCCTATAGCGAAATTTGGACGCGATTTGCGGAGAACTTAATTCCCCTTGCCGATGCCGTGACCGTTTCCAATATTGCCCTCCAAGAACAATATGGCGGTCAAATTGTTCGACACGCTCGCAATGAAGAGATTTTCGATCCCAAACTCTACCAACGGCAAGAAACCCGATCGCAATTCGGCTATAGCCAAACCGATAAAGTAATTTTATTCCTGGGTACGCCTCGGCCGCACAAAGGAATTTTTGAAATTGCTCAAGCTTTAGATACGCTCGATGATTCCCGATTTGTCTTTTGCATTATTGGCAAAATCAACGATAAGCGAGTTTCTTCCCGGTTTGCGAGCTATAAAAATGCTCGGATCGATTTCCACGACAATCAACCTTGGGAACGACTGCCGGAACTCGTGGGTATGGCCGATTTAGTTTGTATCTTGCAAGATCCCAACTCGCCAATTGCCGACCATCAAATCCCCGCCAAGCTGACCGATGCGATGTCAATGAACGTGCCAGTTCTGGCAACTGCCGTACCTCCTTTGATGGATTTGATTGCCGCTAAAGCGATTATTCCCGTCGAACCAGCCAATCTCGCTCAAACGATTCAAGCGGTTTTAGATAACCCAATCGACCTACAATTTCAGGCCGATCGCAATCGAGGATATTTTCTGAGCGAGTTTAGCTATAACATCAATGCCGAACGAATTCGCACGAGCTTCGAGTTATCTCGCGAAAATGTCAAACCGCAATCGAAATTATTTGCAGATGTTTGTCAGCTTCTCGCCCGAGAATCTAAAATTGAGCTGCCCGAAATTGAATTTTCTACTGCCGCAGAAGCCACCTCAGCCGCAGTTCGTTACCGTCGTTCGCAATCGACTTCCCCTCGCCAGAAATCCAACCAGAAATCCACTTCGATCGATAAAAATCAGCCCTTCGATATTATCTTTTTCTGGAAGCAGAACGATTCGGATATTTACGGTCGGCGACAAGATGCGATCGTCAAGTATCTCGCTCAGAGCGATCGGGTCAATCGCATCATTCATTTTGACGCACCGATTTCCGCTCAAAAATTACAGGAACAAGTGCAGTATGGCTCGAAGTCGAAGTTTCACCAAGGCAATTTAGTTTTCACTCATACGGTCGAGCGGTTTCTCAGCTTAAAAGATACGAAAAAAATTATTCGTCGCACCTTTGTTTATGGAGAAGGCAACACCGAACGAATTTTCTTAGGACGCAGCTTGCCGAAAAAAAGTGATTATATTCATTTCGTCCGCAGCGTTCTGCACGAACTCAAAATCAGCCATAATACGATCGCCTGGGTCTGTCCGGTTTGTTTTGAGTTTCCCGAACTTGCCGATGAATTTAAGTTTCCATTTGTCATTGCCGATCTGATTGACGACCAACGTCAATGGACGATTAAACCGTCCTACGAAGCAAAACTCAACCAGAACTATCGATCGACTCTCGAAAAAGCCGATTTAGCCTTTACGAATTGCGAACCCGTCCGTGAGGCTTTTAGCGAATTTCACGATGATATTACCGTGGTTCCCAATGGTGCTGAAGTATTTGACGATTTACAGTCTTGCGCTAAACCGAGCGAACTCGAATCTTTGCAAGGTCCGATCGTCGGCTATGTGGGTAATTTATCCGATCGCATCGATATGGATTTATTGCGATATATTGCCATCCAAAAACCTAATTGGAATTTAGTGATTATTGGTTCGGCTCATGGCAGCTCTCAAATCTTTGAGTTAGAAGAATTATCGAATATTCACCTACTCGGGGTCAAAAAATACGATGAAGCTGTCAAATTCATTCAACATTTTGATGTGGCAATTATTCCCCACTTAGCGAATGAGCTGACGCGGAGTATGAATCCCCTGAAGCTATATGTCTATTATGCTATCGGCGTACCGATCGTCACCTCGGAGATTCCCAATATTGAAGAGTTCTCCGGTAACATTCATGTCGCTTCTAACCATCCAGATTTTGTTAAATGTATCGAACGAAGTATCGATCGAGGTCACGTACCCCCCGACCGTCGCAGTCAAGACAAATTACTGCAAAAAATTGATTGGCGGACTCGAATTAGTACGATTTTTACCAAACTAGACGCTCGTTTATCTAATTGCAATTACATTGGCGATCGCGAACCTCGATGGAAAGTCGAAAGCCGATCGGAAAATATGACTTCCTCCACGATCGATTCAACTCTCAATTCAAATTCCCATTCTCAGATCGCAAAGATGACTCAAACGAATACCACTCAACCCCAACCCGCAACAACTCAAAAAGCATCTCCACAAACGACAACTCAAGAAGAACCCAGCTATCACGGATCTTGTGCGGTCTGCGGTGAAGAACAAACCTTTTATAAAAAGCATCGATCGCTTCGAGAAGGATACCAATGTCGCAAATGTAAAGCCTCTCTGCGCTACCAAGGTCAAGCAGATGCGATCGTTAAAAAGTTCAGCAAAATGAATGCGGTGTCTCTTGAGGCATTATCTCGAGAAGAAGTATTTCAAACCCTCTCCATCTACGAACCGGGAGTCATCGGACCGTTCCGCAAATATTTTGAAAAATTTCCT
>JAXHUC010000247.1:0-3391 GCA_034189805.1 Cyanobacteriota bacterium | reverse complement strand
AGCAGCGAGGGGAGGGTTTGGGGGCTGGGGAGGTGAGGGAGGTGAGGGAGGTGAGGAAGATGGGGGAGATGAGGGAGGTGAGGGAGATGGGGAAGATGAGGGAGATGGGGGAGAAAAATGCAAGATACGCGCATTCTTCCTTGTCCCCTCCTCTCCGCGTCCCCGCGTCACCGCATCATCTCTCCAATCGATGAAACCTTGATGGAAACCAGATTACAGGCGCGATCGCCTCCAATACTTGCGGCCCGGTTCGTTGCCGTTGACGATTCTAGGAATTGCTGCGATATTGAGCCTAATCTTTCTCGATAGGAAAGACGTAAGCTCAATCTTGGCGAGTCTGCTCGCTCTGGTTCTGATGGGATATACAAAAAATAATTCGATCGTCACGCTTTGGTTGGGGTTCGCCTTGGCTGCCGCACCAATCGCAACTTCTTTTCTCGCACCGAGGGCCATCTTCGCCCAATCGCCGACTCCTGCCGAAACCGCTGTGGAATCGAAGGAGAAAGCCCGAGCTGTTACCGTGCGCGTTGACGGCTCCCCAAACATGACGCAGATTAACACACTTTTAGAGCAACGATATCGAGCACAATTCCCCAATGCCCAAATCGAACGCGGAACCAGTGGCACGGATGCAGCATTAAAAGCCTTACTCGCTGATAATATCGACATTGCCGCGATCGGGCGTCCTCTGACTCCCCAGGAACAAGCTCAGGGGTTGGAAGAAGCCCTACTGTATCGCGAAAAAATTGCGATCGTCGTCGGCAAAGATAACCCCTTCTCCGGCGGTCTGACGACCCGACAGTTCGCTCAAATTTTTCGGGGCGAAATTACTGATTGGTCGCAAGTGGGGGGCAAACCGGGGAGAATTCGACTTATCGATCGACCCGATCGAAGCGATTTACGTCAAGCCTTTCGCGCGTACCCGGTTTTTCAAGAAGGTCAGTTTGCCACGGGCGCAAATGCCACCGCTCTTCAAACCGACGATACCGATGAAATGATTCGGCAATTGGGACCAGACGGGATCGGCTACGCGATCGCCAGTCAAGTTCTCCCTCGACCGGACGTGCAAGTCGTGGCAATGCACAAAACCCTGCCCGACGATGTTCGGTATCCCTTCTCGGAACCCTTCATCTACGCCTACAAAGCCGATCTTCCCCCAGAAAAACGCGCTTTTGTCGATTTTGCCTCCAGCCCCACCGAACAGCAGGAACTCGCAACGGCGATCGCCTCTGGGAAAATTGCCGCGTCGCCTGCTACCGAACCGTCTCCCGTGGGGGGCGAAGTTCCACCGGAAGGGGATATTGCTAACGTCCCAGCCGTAGAAAATCCGACTGCTGAAAACCCGACCGAACCGATCGCCCAAACTCCAGAGACAGAAGCTCCAGAAACCGAGACCGCTGCGACCCCTGCCGACACCGAGCCGCCCGAACCCGGTCAGCTCGCCACCAATGCTGTCGGCGCTACCGATGCTACCGAGACACCGAGCGATGCCCCAGAGACGATCGCCCAGGCAAGCGAAACCGAAACGGCTCCTAGTGCAACCGAACCGAGATCGAAACCGATCTGGCTGTTGCTGTTGCCCCTGGGCTTAGCGGGCGGCGCGCTCTGGTGGATGATGAACGATGCTCGAGAAATTGCTGGAGAGGACGTTTCTGAAGCTGAGGGCTTGCCACCCAGAGAAGATGGCGATCGAGACCGGATCGACCAACCCCCCGCAGCGGCTGTGGAATCCAAAAGCGCCCTCGACTCCAATCTTTCCGGGGCGGCAGCGATCTCGGGTGCGACGGGTGTGGCAATTGCAGCGGCCCTCGACGATGACGAGGAGGACGATGTGGCTCTGATGGCCGACGACCCCACCGAAGATGAAACCCCGACGGGAAATTTGGTATCCGACACCGCTTCTACCAACGGAGCTGGAGACTATATGTCCGCCGAGATAAACGGAAACGGAGCAAATTACGGGCTTGCCGACTCCGAAGCCGCTCTAGCGGGCGGTACGGCGGGTTTGGGAGTTGCCGATGATGGCGATCGCTTACCCACTTCAGCCCAAGAAGATACATTAGAAATCGCCTCAGACCCTGGCGATGATGGGTCGGATACCGATATTCCCCTCGGCGGTGTGGCTCTGGCAGGTGGTGCGGCTGCGGGGGCGGCACTGTTATCCGATCGAGAAGATTCTCTCGGGTTCGATGCAGACAGCGACGAGCCGCCAGAGGCTGAAGTTGTGGATATGCCCCTTGCCCCTGAAGAAACCGAAGACGCTGCCGAAGACGGTGGATTATCCGCAGCAACCATGGCCGTGGGTGCAGCCGCCGCCGCCGGGGCAGCCGTTGTCGGCGCGCAGATGTTGGGCGATCGCACCGAGGATGCCTCTGAGTCTGCTGCGGGAACCAGCAACACCGTTTTCCCCGGCGAAGTATTCGTCAATCTGGCCGACTTCGATAGCGGCATTCGCCAAGCCATTCCCGGATACGAGGAAATGCTCGAGTCGGTCGCCTTGGGGGTTCCCACTCAATGTCGCCGAATCCTCGATTTGGGTAGCGGTACGGGGGCGCTCAGCTTACAGCTACTCGATCGCGCTCCCGAGGCTCAAATCGTCGGTCTCGATTACTCGCCGCGCATGTTGCGATTCGCACGAGCCAAAATCGACGCAACTCCACACGAGGAGCGCTGGACCGGTGTTGAAGCCGACTTCGGCGAATTGGCCAAGGGCAAAACCCTACCGGAAGTGGAAGAAAAGTTCGATGCGTGCGTCTCTTCTTTCGCTATCCATCACCTCGACGACGAGATGAAGCAGCAACTCTTCGAGTGGGTTGCCCAACATTTGGTTCCGGGAGGGTACTTCTGGAATGCCGACCCGATGCTCGCCGAGTCCGATGCGTTAGCCGAGAAATATAAGGCACTGCGAGAAGAGTGGGCGCGACAAAACGGGGTCGATTTAGAGACGGTGCGATCGAAAATGGGTCAGAGCATCCTCGAAGGTTGCTCGGGTCCCGATCGTCTGGCAACCCTTTCCCAACACTTGGAAATGATGACTCGTGCTGGATTTACCTCCCTCTCCGTTCCGTGGAAGTTCTACGGTTATGCCGTCTTCGGCGGTCGAGTTTGAAGGGAGCGGGGGATGGGAGACGCGGGGACGCGGAGAGATGGGAGGTGAGGGAGGTGAGGGAGGTGAGGGAGATGAGGGAGCTTGGGGAGATGAGAGAGATACAAAATTCCCCCTTGTCACCTTGTCCTCCTTGTCACCTTGTCTCCCCCAGCCCCCGAAGCCCCCGAAGCCCCGGAGAGCCACCAGTACCGATGGGCGCGTTACACTTTTAGCGATGGGGAAAATTAAGGATGTAAGATGGCAGGCTGCAAAGGGTTTCGGAATGCGATCGCCAAGGTGGCA
>JAXHUC010000246.1:0-3549 GCA_034189805.1 Cyanobacteriota bacterium | reverse complement strand
AATGCTTTTCACAATTGATGGGAGTTGGCACGCTCGCACTTTTGAACTCACACGAAAATTCAATAGTTTTCCCCCCCAGCTCCCCCAGCTCAATTTCACCCGAATCTAAAAAACATATACTTGTAAGCCCGCCCCCGTTCCCTATCTACCCAACATGAACCCCATCCAGTGGTATCCCGGTCATATTGCCAAAGCCGAAAAGCAACTCAAAGAGCAACTCAAGCGAGTTGACGTGGTGCTGGAGGTTCGAGATGCCCGCATCCCGCTGGCAACCCACCATCCCCAACTCTCGCAATGGCTCGGCCAGAAGGCGCGAGTGCTGATTCTCAATCGGATCGATTCAATTTTGCCGGAGGTACGCCAAGCTTGGGAAGAATGGTTCGAGGAACGGGGAGAAACGGCTTACTTTACCAACGGGCAGCAGGGAACGGGAATCGAGGCCGTTGCCAAGGCGGCAAGTGCCACGGGGGAGGCGGTGAACCTGCGGCGCAAAGAGCGGGGGATGTTGCCCCGTCCGGTGCGGGCTGTTGTCATCGGGTTTCCCAATGTCGGGAAGTCGGCGCTAATCAATCGCTTGCTGAAGCGGCGCGTGGTCAAAAGCGCCCGATTTCCGGGAGTGACGCGGCAACTGCGCTGGGTGCGGATGTCCGACGAGTTGGAATTGCTCGATTCTCCGGGGATTTTGCCCTGGCGGCTCGATAGCCGGGAAGATGGGGTGAAGTTGGCCATTTGTGACGATATTGGCGAGGCGGCTTACGACAATCAGCGAGTGGCGCACGCTTTTATCGATTTGGTGGTGGAGTTAGACGAGATCTCCCCGGAATGCATTCCAATTAAATTATGGCGATCGCGCTACAAAATCGATCCGAGGTCGATGACGGGAGAAAGTTACCTCGACGAACTATCGAAGCGCCGTCATAAAGGGGATGTGGAGCGTACCGCACGGCAAATTTTAAGCGATTATCGTCGGGGATTTCTCGGACCGCTGCCGTTGGAGTTGCCGCCGAGGTAGCGCTCGTATCGATTGAAAGTTGATGATAACCTCTATCGTTTTTACAATATGAATGTATGCAGAATATCTAGAAATTAAGAATAGGAAAACAAACGACAAATGACACTAACCCTTAATTTAAAACCCGAAATCGAACAATCTCTCGCGAAACAAGCCCAAGAGCGAGGTCTTTCTACGGAAGCATATACTTTGCAACTCCTAGAAGAATGGATTGAGGTCGAGCAAAAACGACTTGAGTCGGTAAAGCGGCTTCAGTCTTGGATCGATGATGGGGATGCCGAAGAGCAGCAAGAAACGGGTGAGTATCTCATTAACGCACTCGATGAAGAGCGTTTGTCCGATCGTCCGTTCTTTCCAGTTGAATTGAAGGGGAAAACTTGGTGAGTTCGGTTGTTTTGCTCGATGCCGGACCGATCGGTTTAATTACTAATCCCAAACGCTCTGATGAAAGTCAGAATTGTCATCGCTGGTTGCAACTGCTGATATTATCGAACGCGCGCGTTCTTCTGCCAGAAATTGCCGATTATGAAGTTAGGCGGGAGTTACTGCGAGCCAATAAGCATAAAGGTCTCGAACGATTAGACGAACTAGCAGAGCTGGTTGAGTATTTACCCATCACTACCACCGCAATGCAACAAGCTGCAAAGTTTTGGGCGCAAGCACGCCAGCAAGGACAGCCAACAGCCGGGGATAAAACCATTGACGCAGATATGATTTTGGTCGCGCAGGCTGTAACGCTGGGCGTTCCCGATTTTGTCATCGCAACCACAAATATCGGGCATTTATCCCGATTTACCCCGGCAGATGAATGGCAAAATATCACTCCCCTTTCGCAGTAAGACATAGCGTAAGCATTCAGCTTTTAGCATTCAGCTATCAGCTTTGAATGAAAACGCTGTAAGCATTTGTTTAATCTAGCCTAGGTTTTCTCGACGGAGAAAATTTATCGTCTTTGACCTGCGAGTCTGTTAGAATCTGAGCTTTTGAAACTCACAAAAAGCTGACGGCTGACGGCTGATAGCTGAATGCTTACGATCTAACAATAGATTGTCAAGTTGGGTTGTTCTCCAATTTCAGCGATTATCGTCGGGGGTTTCTCGAACCCTTGCCGTTGGAGTTGCCGCCAAAGTGAAGGTGCGTGAAGATGCTCCCCCCAACCCCCTCGGCTTTCGATAAGCTAGACAATAATACTCAAACGAAGGGGCGATCGGGGCGATGGAAGTTAAAGAAATCGAATCGGCGATCGAATTGCTACGGCGATACGAAACGGGAGAACGAGAATTCGATCGGGCGCGCTTAAGTGGGGCGGACTTACACGGGGCAGTTCTCCACGGCATCGATCTGAGCGAGGCTATCCTCGCAGAGGCTAATCTCTCTGGGGCAGATTTGCGCGGGGCGGATCTGAGTTGGGCGGACTTGAGCGGGGCAAACCTAGAAGGAACGGACTTGCGCGGGGCAATTCTCACCCGTGCCGACCTGAGTAACGCTAATTTGACGCGGGCGAATCTGCGCAAAGCGGATTTGAGTTTGGCCAATCTCACCGATGCGGACTTAACCGATGCCATCTTACCCGCTACGGAAAAAACGGAGACCTCCCCTCCACCCGAAACCCCACCCCAAACGCGATCGCCCCTGAAACTCTACCACAACCCCGTTTCTGGCAACTCTCGCCGGGTTTGGATGGCACTCATCGAAAAGCAACTCCCCTTTGAATTAATTCCCCTCAACCTCGACGGCGACCAATTTGAGGCGGACTTCCTCGAAATTAGCCCCTTCAATCGCATTCCCGTCCTGATCGATGATGGATTCGTCGTGGTGGAATCCCTGGCGATTCTCGACTACCTCGAAACCCAATACCCCACCCCGTCGTTACTCCCTAAAGATGCCAAATCCCTGGCAGCGGTGCGGATGGTGGAACTGGCAACGGTTAACGAACTTTTCCCGGCGATGAACCCCTTAATCGCGAAGATGATGGGGTTTGGGGACGATAACGAGGAGAAACTCAGCCAGTCGCGGCAGCAAATTGCGAAAGTGCTAACCTTTTTCCAAGAGAAACTCGGCGATCGACCCTATATCGGCAGCGATCGCCTCACCCTGGCCGATATCGTCGCTGGAACCGTTGTTATCTGGTTGCCGCAAATGGGAGTTTCCCTCGATGAGTATCCCCACTTGCAAGCATGGTTGCAACGGCTGGCGGAACGCGAAAGCTGGCAGCAAACCCAACCGAGTCCCGAACAAGTCGAGGCATTTCAATCGCGCGTTAAAGAGTTGATGGAACGTCGGTTGGCTTGAGCGTGAGGGCATAGGGAGAAGACGCGGAGACGCGGAGACACGGGGACGCGGAGACAAGGAAGAATTGACAATACGGCCTTCTCTTACCCGACTTCTCCTGCTCGCCAATACCCATTTGTGAAAGGTTATAGCACTACGCAAATACGTTAGGACATATTTTGAAGGCGGCATCTACACAATCTCGAAGGTGAGGAAATTCCTTTAACCTCTGCTTCATCCATGTCTTTAAAACAGCCCACCAATTC
>JAXHUC010000245.1:0-3549 GCA_034189805.1 Cyanobacteriota bacterium | reverse complement strand
GGCTTTTGGGGAGGTGACAAAGGGTGATTTTATTTTACCCAAACGATGCTGAGGACATCGGTTACCCTGTCATCCTGACATCTGCTTTTCAACTCAAACAGGCAGCAAAATGCGATCGTGCCATCTCTAAGTTTTCTTAACGATCGCAACAAGTCCTTTCACGAAGTGTCTCCACCATCGCTTCATTTACCCTTTTAACCCGTTCGACCGTAATTCTTTCTCGCAAGCGTACGCATAAAGATTTGCATTCGCGCGCTGTTTTGATTCGATCGAGCAATACCAGAGCGATTACAGTCGGATATTTTTCAAGTCTTTGCGAGGGTCGGTGCTGCGACTATCGCGAATTTTCTGATAGTACTCCCGTTCGATCGCACTTAGGGATTTAGGAGGAACGATGGTTAATTTTACCAATTGATCGCTGCGATTTCCACTTTTCGGTTGAGGCCAGCCTTTCCCCCGCAATCGCAGGGATTGACCGGATTTCACCCCAGCCGGAACGTTCACCGTGACCGTGCCATCGGGAGTCGGTACGTCAATTTTTGCCCCCAACACCGCTTCATCCGGCGCGATGGGGACTTCACAAACCAGGTTATCTCCATCAAATTGGAAAAAAGAATGGGATTGCAAGTCAACATTGAGGTACAAATCCCCTTGGCGACCGTAGCCATCGCGCTTACCTTTGCCTTTGACGCGCACTCGGCTGCCGGACTTTGCCCCGGCGGGAATGCGCACGTCAATGGTTTCGCTACCTAAGTTCAGACGCTTGCGGACTCCGTGAAAGGCTTCGGAAAACGTCAGGGAAAGGGTTGCTTCGCGATCGAGAGAGGTTCCCGATGCACTTGTCGTACTGCTTCTGCTAGAGGTTTTTGACGTACTGTTGGCGTAGCTGGCAAAATCGTTAAATCCACTAAATCCATTGCTACTCTGACCGTTTGTGGAGTAAGACCAGCGATTTTGAGTCCCGCTACTCGTCTGACTCGTTCCGAAGTTCCCCATCAACTCGTTGATGAACTCCTCGAAGTTACTGTATTGGCTGAAATCGAAATCGCCGACATTAGACCCGACGTTAGACCGAGTTCTGGCACTACCGGCACTCCCTCTGGGCCAGCCACTACTGCTGTTGGCTTGCTTCCAGTATTGACCGAAGCGATCGTATTTGCTGCGTTTGTCCGCATCCGACAAAACTTCGTAGGCTTCGCTAACTTCTTTAAATTTGGTTTCCGCCTGCTTGTTACCGGGATTCATGTCCGGGTGATACTTGCGCGCCAGTTTCCGAAAGGCTTTTTTGATTTGGGCCTCGCTGGCACTCTTGCTCACGCCGAGAATGGCATAGTAGTCTCTAAAGTCAGTTGCGGCCATGAACTTCCTTCGTCTTGCGGGTTACTACAGTTAGTCTAGAGCGTTTCTTCGGATTTCTTCAAAATCAACTCTGAGGTTAGTTCTAGAGTAGCCCAAGGTCGGGCGAAAGCGGGTTCGGTTCTTGCCTCTGGTGGCGATCGCAATTGCCGTACTTAATGTCAGTTTTGGATAAGACTATTTCGGGTGAAGGTGGGGAACGGGGAATGGGGAATGGAGTACCCCGATTGCAAGTCAGGAGTTTACACCGTGTTGTCAGCTCGCACTCGAGAGAATTCTGCTTGAATAACCGATCGCGCTCCGGCTGAATGCTTACCGTTCATCACTCATTATTCCCTCAAGCTATTTATCCTGTGAAGGTTGAGTCGCGCGGCGAATATCGAGGATGGCTTCTCGAAATCCGAGGACGACAAAAATATTAGATAGGGTTAAAAAAAACTCGGCACTGCCATGAAGCCAATCAATATTCGCGAGGGAGTCTGCGTAGGCAACTTTGGCATAAATTCCCGCCGGAATGGTAATGGCGACAAATAATAACAGTAAGTAAAATCCAATTAATGCTAACCGAGGCGTACGATCGCTTTTTGTGAGAAAATAAAGAAAGCCCAGATAGGGAAATAGAGAAGCGGCAAATAAAGTATCTTTGGAAAACATAACGGATTGGAGCTGAGTTTAATATTTTGAGTTGCTATTATTGAGCCGGAAAAGTATCGCTCGATGCTGATGTTAGATGCCGTTTTAGCCATCCCAATCTTTACGACTCGCTCAGTCTGGCCGATCGCCAAATCCACCACGCCGCCGCACAAAGGGTACAGTTGCCCACGACAGTCATCGCCGCTTGTAGTGTCACCAACCATTCTAGGGATGTGGGATTATCGAAAAAGTGCCACGTACACGCACACATGGCGCTCACGAGTGCGGGTATCATTGCCAGAGAAAGCGATCGCCACGCTCGATTTTGGGTCACTTCGCTATAAATCCAAATCAGCCACATGGCGGCGATCCATTCGATAACGCTCGAAACGTGAATAATCCAGGTAGGAATAGAAAGGGCGTTCATAAAACTTGAATCGGATGCAGTTGAGGGGCAAAAGCGCGCTGACTCAGCGTTTTTAGGGCATAGCTCTTACTCTAGCACCATCTCATTCGAGTCCCACCCCGATCGGGATCGGAATTCGGTCAGAGCGATCGCCGCAGAAGATACTAGAATGACTTTTTTAGGTCTCGAACGATGTCCGATCGAAGTTATGCCATTCTCGGAACCGGAGCGATCGGAGGGTTCTACGGTGCGCGACTCCAACAAGCGGGGTTAGACGTTCGCTTTCTCCTCCGCAGCGATTACGAAGTTGTCCGCGATCGAGGATTGGAAATTGAGTCTCCCCACGGCGACTTCACCTTACCCAAGGTCAACGCTTACAATACCGTCTCGGCTATGCCCGAATGCGATGTGGCGATCGTCGCTCTCAAAACCACCCAAAACCACCTCTTACCGGAGTTGCTACCTCCCGTCCTCAAGAAAAACGGCGTGGTGCTGGTGCTGCAAAATGGATTGGGAATCGAAGCGGAAGTAGCGGCGATCGTCGGCAGCGATCGGGTGGTGGGCGGCATGTGCTTTATCTGCTCTAATAAAGTAGGCCCCGGTCGCATTTGCCACCTCGATTACGGGATGGTGTCGATCGGCAGCTATGCCCCTGAAGATCGCCCCTGCGGGATTACCATGGCGATGGGGCAAATTGCCGGAGATTTCAAACGGGCGGACATTCCCGTGAAGCCGGAATCGGACTTGCTGCTGGCGCGATGGCGCAAGTTGGTGTGGAATATTCCTTTCAACGGACTTTCGGTGGTGCTCGATGCCACGACAGACGAACTCCTCGCCGATGATGGCACGCGCCGGTGCGTCGAACAACTGATGTACGAAACCCTCTCCATTGCCGCGCGGTACTATCGCCTGATTCCGCGAGAGTTCGTTCGGGAAATGTTCGCTCTAACGACGAAGATGCAAGCCTATAAAACTAGCATGAAACTCGACTACGAGGCGGGACGACCCATGGAAGTCGAAGCAATTTTGGGCAATCCCTACCGCGCGGCAAAGCAAGTGGGGGTATCGGTTCCCCGGCTGGAAATGCTCTACGAACAAGTGAAGTTTCTCGATCGCAGTCGGTAGAGTTCGGGCAAGTTTCCCAGTAACTCGAA
>JAXHUC010000244.1:0-3579 GCA_034189805.1 Cyanobacteriota bacterium | reverse complement strand
TGCGGGATGCTTCCGTTGCCAGCCAGATAGCCGTGTCTGCTCCTTGTTCGGGCGATCGCGCTGCCGATTCTCCCCCCATATCCGTTCTCACCCAACCCGGACACATGGAATTCACCACAATTCCTTTCGATTTCAACGAGCCAGACAGCATCAAAGTTGCACCGTTGAGCGCCAACTTCGAGAGGCAATAGCTCGATGCCGTTGCCGTTAAACCATTGAGAGAACCCATACCACTCGACATGTTAATCACCCGAGCATCCGGGGATTTCTCCAACAGGGGTAAGAACGCCTGCACCATCCGAATCGCACCAAAAGTGTTGGTATTCATTGCCGCCTCGAGAACCTCGCGGGAAATAGCGAGGACGTTGGTGTTGTTGTCGGGGTAAATTCCGGCGTTGTTAATCAGAACATCCAATCGATCGATTTGGTTAGTTACAGTTTTAACTGCTTGTTCGATAGAGCGATCGTCGCTGACATCCAACTCGATGGGAACGACTTTTCCTTCGAGGGTTTTAGCGGCTTTTTCGGCCTCTGCGAGCGATCGGGATGTAATAATCGTTTCGTAGCCTTTTGCGAGTAATCCTCGGGCGATCGCCAAGCCAATCCCGCGATTTCCCCCCGTCACCAGTGCCTGTTTTGGTTGCGTTTCCATTGCTTTGACCTGTGATTAAGATTTCGATGCGTGGATATCTTTACTCGGGAACATCTGCTAAGGTTAAATGCTCGCGAACCAGCCGCCACCGTCCGTCGATTCGCTGCCAGACGTGGGTTCCGTATTGGCGAAGTTGATACTCGCTCCCGTCTCGATCGCGTCCGCCTCCGGAAAAGGAAAAGGTGGTCGCGGCCAAATCGCCACTGACGGAAATTTCTAAGTTGTCATCGATGGCAATTTCCCAAAAGGTAAACTGCTCCATCATCGGTACCCAAGTATTCAGATATTCATCCAAACTGCGCAGAACGACGACCGAACCCCCAACATTATCGAAGACTAAAATTTCATTTTCTCCAGGGGCAAAAATTTCCTCGAACCCTTTTCCAGTAAAGGGTTGGTCTTTAGGACTCCAAAGATTTGCCCACTGCTGGGTGAGCTGTTGAATTTGTTGGCGATCGCGCTGTTGTCGTGCGACGTACTCTTCTTTCACCATTCCCTGGAAGTCGTATCTATCTGTCTCCCCTGCCGAGGAGGTGAGCGCGCCGATACCTGTGAGCGCGGCAGCAATGGTGGAAATGAGCAAGCGTTTGAAGGTTAGCCTTCTTTCGGTTTTGGCAAGCAGAGGGGATTGGGGTTGCATAGTCGTTAGCCTAATAGGGATCGATCGAAGTTTTGTCAGATGCGCTTTTGCCGATCGAGTGTGAATTTTTTAGTTTCGCTTCGTTGCGTATTATTTATTATGATACGTATCGTATTAAAATGGGAGTTAGTTGTCAACCCTTCAGATCGAACCCGAATTGAAAAATGTCTCGAAACTCTCAAAGCAAACGCAGTGGACGACCTCGATCGACCCAATCGAAGGTCGCAATTTTGGATGCCACCTGGGAGTTGCTCGAAACCACCACTCTGCGAGACCTGTCAATTGAGGCGATCGCCCGTCAAGCTGGTGTGGGAAAAACCACGATTTATCGCTGGTGGCCCAACAAAGCCGCAGTCGTCATGGATGCGTTTTTCGAGAAACTCTCCCCCGAAATTCAATTTTGCGAGGAGTTATCGGCGACAGAGGCGATCGTCAAGCAAATGACACTGCTCGTCAAAGCATTTTCTGGAGAATACGGACGGCTCGTCGCCCAAATCGTTGCCGAAGGACAAGCCTGTCCCGAAACCCTCAAACGGTATCGCGAGCGATTTCTCGAAGGTCGTCGCGCTGCGGCAAAAGCGATCGTCGATCGAGGTATCGAAAGTGGCGAGTTCGATCCGTCCCTCGATTCGGACTTAGCTCTCGATCTCCTCTACGGGCCGATTTATTTCCGGCTGTTAGTCGGACATCTACCCCTCAACGAGGAGTTTGCCAAAGAAGTCTCTCGTCAGGCGCTCAAAGCGATCTCGATTTAGACGTTCGATGAATCATTAACAAAAAATGCACGTAAGTTTCTTCTCCTCATCCCCACCTTCAGTCGATCGGAATTAGGTTAACCTGTAGAGAACCGATCGCGAGCCTGCCAAGGTTGAGGTACTATGTCTGAGTCTACCCTCGTGCAGCCTGAAATTGCCCTACCGCCCACTCAAGCGGAGTTGCCGTGCGATGATGGAGAACCGATGGAAACCCAGCGGCACAAAGACCAAATGGATATGCTGATCGACGGCCTTCGACCTTGGTTGGAAGAGCGCGCCGATGGGTACGTTGGCGGTAATATGTTCGTCTACTTCAGCCTCGAACAGGTGCGCAACCGTGACTTCAAAGGTCCCGACTTTTTTGCCGTTCTCGACGTTCCCAAAGGCGAGCGCCTCAGTTGGGTGTTGTGGGAAGAAGGCAAAGGCCCCGATGTCGTTATCGAACTGCTTTCAGACAGTACCGCCCGACGGGATAAGAACGAGAAAAAGCGCATTTATCAAAATCAACTGCGCGTTCCGGAATATTTTTGGTTCGATCCCTTCAATGCCGAGGATTGGGAAGGGTTCTCTCTCCAACACGGTGGCTATCAATCCATTCCCATCGACGAGCGGGGGCAACGAACTAGTCAAGCTTTGGGACTGGCGCTGGTACGCTGGCAGGGTTCCTATCGAGGGGTTGAGGCGACTTGGCTGCGTTGGGCGACGCTAACTGGGGAGTTATTACCGCTATCTGAAGAGATTATCGAACGAGAACGAGAGCGGGCCGAACAGGAACGAGAACGGGCGACAAAAGCAGAATCTCAACTTTTCTCCTGCGCGCTGGAGTTGTTGAGAGAGGGGATGAGTGTGGAGCGGGTCGCCGGGTTGACGGGATTATCAGAAAAAGAAGTCAGGGATCTTAACGATCGAACTGAAACTGAAGCCGATTGAGTTTGAGAGATGGAGGGTAGGGAAATACCGCCAGGACAGATTTGCCGTGCGATCGCCATCCTACCCTCTAGCGTCTCAAGATTCATGGGCAACGTTCCGAGCTTGCCAAGCTAAATCCAACACTTGCGTCCAGCGTTTTTGAGCTTGCTTGGGGGTGCACTTGAGGATTTTGGCAATTTGCGCATCTTCGGTGCCAGCTTGCTTGAGTTCCAAGAGTTGCTGCTGTTGGGGAGTCAGTTGGGCTAAGAATTCTTGGTAGCGTCCGGGAGACATGCCCAAGTTCTTCTCCAAATCGGCTCCGAGCCATTGGTGCACCAGCTTCCAGTTGTGGGTGCGGGCAAACTTTTCCACGTGGTACTTAAAGCGCTGTTGCAAGTAATCGCGCTGGCGGGGGGAGAGGCCTAAAATGTCGTCGATTTCGTGGGCGGGTAAATCTTCCAACTTCAGCGCCAGGTAGTCCGCGCAATCGGATTGACCTTGAGTGGTGAGGTACTCCATCAGGGTATGAATCACCCGATCGCGCATCACCGCTTCAGAGGGATCGACGGCCTCCGAAACCATTTGCTCCCGCACTTGTTGCATGGCAGCCGAGCGACTGTGCA
>JAXHUC010000243.1:0-3614 GCA_034189805.1 Cyanobacteriota bacterium | reverse complement strand
GGTAGAATTGAGGGAACATCATGAAATTTCGGGGAGCGCACAGCTCCCCAATTTTTTCGGGGTCTAGCCTGGGTCAAACCACTATTCTCCAGGCAACTCAGCTTTCTTGTCACCCCTTGAGCCCAAATAGACGTGAATACACATGAGACATAAATCCGTAAAAATACTGAAACCGATCTAGAGAGTGTCGTCACAAGATTTCAGCCCACAGAGCAATGCATCGGATTTGGACGGGAGCGAGGAAGGAGGAGGAGTTTTTGGCGTAACGTGTAGCAATACCACGCTATCGTTTGAGGTTGAGAAACGCATTTTCGCGCCTGTTGTCGTAGCTTGTAGAGTTCTCGATCGTACTGGCGCTGAACTTTACGGTTCTTTTTGGCAGGGATAACCACCTCCATGTTTTGACCAGTAGCCTGTTCGACGATGGCATCAGTATCGTAGGCGCGATCGGCAAATAAGGCTTGTGCAGTGATACCCTCGACTAGTGGCAGAGCTTGTGTGCAATCAGCACGGGTACCTTCAGTGATAAGGACTCTAACCGGCATACCATGCGCATCCACGACCAGATGTATCTTGGTGTTAAGCCCCCTTTTGTACGGCTCATCAGTTGATTCCTACCTTTGGCTCCTGCCCCATGGGGATGCACTTTAATGTGACTTGTATCAATCATGAGCCATTCGTAATCGGGTTCGTCGATGAGAATATCAAGCAACTTTTCCCATACCCCTTTATCGCGCCAGCGACAAAAGCGACGTTGTGTATTTTTCCAATCCCCATAATCGGGTGGTAAGTCTCGCCATGGTGCTCCTGTACGCAATATCCAGAAAACAGCATTGATAAATTTCCGATTATCGCGAGCCACTCCGCCCCAGCCTCCCTTACGTCCAGGTAAATGTGGCTCCAACAACAACCACACCCGCTCGGATATATCGTGTCTTCGATGCGCTTCCATATTTTCCTCCATCTGACACCATCAATATACCCTATTCATCATCTCGTGACGACACTCTCTAGACCAATTGGAACTCAAACTCGGAAAATCGGTCTTGAATACTGACAGGATGCGGAAAAAACAGCAAATTCAAAGCAATCGAACCTTCTCTCCGTAACAACCTCGCTCTCGTCTGCGTACCTACCCGGACGTACTTTCCCTGAGGACGATCGCTAGTAATCTGTGCCAACATAAAAAAGGGGCAATTGCGATCGCCCTCTCCCGTTAAGTCAGTAAGGAAGACTAAATATGACCCAACCCAAGCGTGCCCTGATTACTGGTGTTACAGGTCAGGATGGCTCCTATCTGAGCGAGTTTTTGCTCGAGAAAGGTTACGAAGTACACGGAATTATTCGCCGGACTTCGACATTCAATACCGATCGCATCGACCATATCTACATCGATCCCCACAACCCGGAAGCTCGCCTGTTCTTGCACTATGGCGATCTCACCGATGGAACGACCCTGCGTCGGATTTTAGAAGAAGTTCAGCCCGTCGAAATCTATAACCTCGGGGCCCAATCCCACGTTCGAGTGAGTTTTGACTCCCCAGAATACACCGTGGATACAGTCGCGATGGGTGCGCTGCGACTGCTAGAAGCGATTCGAGAATACCAACAACGTACGGGAATTGAAGTGCGCTTCTATCAAGCCGGTTCCTCAGAAATGTTCGGCAAAGTCATGGAAGTGCCTCAGAAGGAAACCACCCCGTTCTATCCCCGCAGTCCCTATTCCTGCGCGAAGGTTTACGCCCACTGGCAAACCATCAACTATCGCGAATCCTACGATATGTTTGCCTGCAATGGCATCCTCTTTAACCACGAAAGTCCTCGCCGTGGCGAAACATTCGTCACTCGCAAAATCACTCGGGCCGTGGCACGCATTGTTGCTGGCAAGCAAAAAGACTTGTTCCTCGGCAACCTTGACTCCAAGCGAGACTGGGGTTATGCCAAAGACTATGTTAAAGCGATGTGGCTGATGCTCCAGCAAGATACGCCCGACGATTACGTGATTGCCACCAACGAAACCCACGAAATCCGCGAGTTCCTCGACATTGCCTTCAGCTACGTCAACCTGAACTGGCAAGACTACGTGAAGTTCGACGAGCGCTATTTGCGTCCGGCTGAAGTAGATTTGCTCATCGGCGATGCGGCTAAAGCCAAAAAACAATTGGGCTGGGAACCCAGCGTCACCTTCGAGGAGTTGGTGAAACTGATGGTTGATGCCGACTTGTCTGCTTTGGGAATTGTCCCCTCCAACGGTAAAGCCGTCGAAGATCGGGCTTTCATCCGTCTAGAGGCACTCAGCACGGTTGATTGAGCCATCGACACGAGCTATAACAAGCGAAGAAGTGGTAGGTGGAAGATCGAGACTCTGCCACCTCACCATTCAGGGTTCGATCTATCCTCATCGAAACACGATATTGAGTGCAGGAGCAGAATGTAATGACAGGTTTAGACCTCCAAGACAAGCGGATCTCAGTCACGGGTGGTGCTGGATTTCTCGGTCGTCAAGTGGTCGCCCAGCTCGAAGCAGCCGGTGCGAATCCCGATAAAATTACCGTTCCTCGATCGAGCGAGTACGATCTGTGCTTGATGGAAAACTGCCAGCGAGCCGCAGCCCACCAAGATATCATCATCCACCTCGCCGCTCACGTTGGCGGTATTGGTTTGAATCGGGAAAAACCCGCCGAACTGTTCTACGACAACCTGATGATGGGCGTTCAGCTCATTCATGCGGCCTATCAAGCTGGGGTCGAAAAGTTTGTTTGCGTCGGCACGATTTGCGCTTATCCCAAATTTACTCCCGTCCCCTTCAAGGAAGACGATATCTGGAACGGGTATCCCGAAGAAACCAACGCGCCTTACGGGGTGGCGAAAAAAGCGTTGCTGGTTCAACTCCAAGCTTACCGCCAACAGTACGGGTTTAACGGCGTTTATCTGTTACCCGTGAATTTGTACGGTCCGGAAGATAACTTCAATCCCAACAGTTCCCACGTCATTCCCGCACTAATTCATAAGGTGTACAAAGCCCAAAAGCAGGGACAAAAAGAGCTTCGAGTTTGGGGTGACGGATCTCCCACGCGCGAGTTTCTCTACTCTACCGATGCAGCTCGAGGCATTGTGATGGCGACTCAGCTTTACAACGAATCGGAACCAGTGAACTTGGGAACCAACTACGAAATCTCCATTCGCCATTTAGTCGAACTCGTTTGCGAGTTGATGGAATTTGACGGTGAAATTGTTTGGGAAACCGATAAGCCGAACGGTCAACCTCGTCGCTGCTTGGATACGGAACGGGCGAAAAAAGAATTTGGCTTTACTGCACAGATGGAATTCAAGCAGGGATTGAAGAACACCATCGATTGGTATCGTCAGAACGCTCGATAGAGTGCTGTCAAACGACTCATAACTTCAAGTTTCAATATCGAGTGATTCAGGGTGTTAACGCGATCGCTAATCTAATCGAGTAGGGAATTTTTGCTCTACTCGATTTGTGTTTTCTAACCTGGATTATTCACGAAGAGATGCGATCGCCAAAAGAAAAAGAGCCTCAAATGTAATAGAATCAGGCTCTAACAAAGATTTTTCAGCTCTATTGTGCCATGACAGGGCATGCAACT
>JAXHUC010000242.1:0-3695 GCA_034189805.1 Cyanobacteriota bacterium | reverse complement strand
TCAGGTCTGGCTTTTTCTCTTATCAATCTCAAACCTCACAAATGGCTCGATTTTCAACGAGGTCTTCAGGCTCTATCCGTTGTACAGACTGCGTTCTAACTTCTTTTTCACCCCTTGAGGATTTTCGCTAAAGTACCATTAAAGATGCCCCACAGCTCCCATATAAGAAGACTCGGTAGGTGAACACTTCATCCACGATTTCGCTCCAGGGTAAGGTGCTCCCCGGATAACCTTTTTGTCCCCCACTCGACCGTTTACTCTTGGGTCGCTGACTCTTGGGACGTTTCGAGTAGCTATCACTCGATGGGGGCTTACTGCTGTTGCGGCAATATGAGGCCGTTTGATTCTCTAAGACCTGAATGCGAGCCTCTAGATTCGTGATATGCTCCTGAAACCTTTCGACCAAAGCCACCACTGCATCAACTCCGTGCTCATACACAGTCACGAGTTTCCTCGGGGCTGATGTTGAGTTTGGGTTGATTCTGGCTCAACTGACTTCGGCTCACTTACCTGTTGACCTTTTTAGGTTTATCGCGTCTGGCTGCTGTCTTGCCTAAATTACAGAAATTATTAAGCCTGAGTCGCACATTCCGCAGGTAAGGTCACAAAACCCGATAATTTAGTGGGAAGAGTTTTTTGAGGCGATCGGGTCAATGAAGGTCGAAGATTTAGACCAGCTGGATATCATAGCAGGAACGCTCGACCAGATGGGTCTAATCAAACGAGTTAATAATTGTTTAGGAACCCACCCTCAACAAATTGTCAGTCCGGGGTTGGGGGTCAAAGCGATGATTCTCAATGGATTGGGCTTTGTGAGCGCCCCCCGATACTTGTACGAAGGGTTCTTCGAGGGAAAGGCAACAGAACATCTGTTGGGGGCAGGAATTAAACCGAGACATCTCAACGACGACTATCTCGGGCGGCTACTCGACAAAATCTGGGATTATGGCGCGGCTCAACTATTTAGTGCCATCACCATGGATGCTTACAGAGTCTTCGAGTTGGATGTGCGCCGATATCACCTAGATAGCAGCAGCTTGAGCGTACACGGAGTCTACGAAGCTAAAGAGGTTCCTCACGGATGTATCGAAATTACCCATGGTTACAGCAGAGACCATCGCCCAGACTTGAAACAGTTCCGAAGTGGAGATGATTTGTGCCAACGATGGAGAAGTGCCATTAGCTTTCTCGGTCGCCAGTGGGAACCAATCAGATAAAGCTGTCTTCGCTCAAAGGCTTAAAGCATTCGCAGCTCAGTGGAATGTCGAGGGGATGCTCGTGGCTGATAGCGCCTTGTATAGCGCAGATAATCTTGCGGACATGGGTCAACTGCGATGGATTACCCGAGTGCCATTGAGCCTGGGTGCGGCCAAGACGTTAGTGAGGCAGTTCCCATCAGAAGCATTAAGTGAGAGTCCACTCGAGGGTTATCGTCTCGGAAGTGTATGCAGTACTTATGGAGGTATCAAGCAGCAGTGGGTGGTGGTGGAAAATCAAGCCCGAATTGAGAGCGACCGACACCAAATTGACAAGCAAGTCGCCAAGCAGCTAAAACTTGCCCAGAAGCAATTACGTGCGCTGTGTCAAATCGACTTTCGTTGTGAGGCGGATGCACTCGGACAAACTCAAACTCTAGCAAGCACTTGGTCGTATCACACCCTCACCGATATTGAGGTGGTCGAGCATCGCCACTACAACCGACCGGGACGACCCCCCAAAGGAGTTCAGCCAAAGCTCACTTATCGTATCCAAGGGATTGTGGTTTCCGACCCGGTTGCCATCGAACAAGCCCAACGTCGAGCCGGTCGCTTTATTCTCGCCACCAATGTCGTCGATGACCCAGATGTGACTCCACAGAGTATTTTCCATGACTACAAAGGACAACAAGCTCCCGAACGAGGCTTTAGCATTCTCAAAACCCCACAATGCATTGCCGCTTTAGCCACTATCATGGGACTCTCGCTGATGGTGTATACTCTGGCTCAAAGGCAGTTGCGCACTGCGTTAGCTCGGGTCAACGAAACTCTACCCGACCAACGCCGTCGTCCGACGCGAACTCCTACGCTACGCTGGATTTTCCAATGCTTTCAGGCGATACATCTCGTCTGGATTCAAGGTCAAAGGCATATCTCCAACTTGACCCCCCAACGGAGGAAAATCTTACAGTTCCTCGGGACCCCTTGCCAAAAATATTATCTCCTGAGCTGACCTTACCTGCAGAATGTGCGCTGAGTAATTACTTTTAATTTTTAATTAACTCACGCCACCAAAGACCCACAAAGCTTATCTTCAAGTTCCATTTCCTGTTGGGCCATCGCTTGAATCCCTTGAATGAGAATTTGCCGGGGACTCAAACCCAACTCCGATAGGGCCAGCCATTGTTGGGCAGTGTTGCCTTCCCGAAGAATTTTGCGGACGGGGGAGAGGAAACAACTAAATCCGCGCTGTTTGGCAACCGTGGCGGCTTCGGCGTACAGTTGCTCGATCCATTCGCGGGCGACGATCTGCCGTCCGTCTTGCCAGTGGCGCACCCGAGCGTCTAAGCTATCGCGAGCGACGGCTGCTTCGTTTTCTTCGACGATCGCCAGTAAATCTTCGGCGCGAGTGCTTTCAGGAAGGCTGCTGCTGGCGAGGGGATCGAGAGTCGGATCGGCCATGACTTGTCGGATGCGCGCTTCGAGGAGTGCCGTCACCGCCAATAGGGCGATCGGATCGACCATCAAATCGCAAATTCGCAGTTCTAAGCGATTGAGATCGTAAGGGCGGCAGTCGCCGTTGGGACGGACGGAAATCCACAGGTGGCGCACGTTTTGCATGGTTCCGGCAGCGAGCTGTTCTTGAGTCCAGCGAATGAAGTGGGGGTGACTCTCGAACAAGGGAACGCGATCGGGAACTTGTGGGAACAGATGCCAGCGAGTGGAATGGTATCCGGTGACTTCACCATCCATGAAGGGAGAAGACGCGCTCAAAGCCAAATATAGCGGTGCTTCGAGACGAATCAGCCGGGTTGCCCGCATCAGCACTTCGGGATCGCTAATGCCGACGTTGATGTGAATGCTGGCAGTGACGACGCGGGTTCCGTAGGTTTGCTCGATATAGCTGTGGTAGGGATTGCCCGGATCGGAACGGTGGAAGTGCCCGCTGTCGCCTAAAGAGAGGGTGCTGCCGGGGTGTAGGGTATAGTCTCCGAGTCCGCGCAGGTATTGGCGCAACCGCTGCCGGGGACGGACTAACTCACACAACAGGCGATCGTAACAGCACAAGGGGGCCGTGGTGTATTCGACATTTCTCGCATCGGGTTCGCGCATGAATCGATCTAAATCGGCGGCGATTCGATCGGAAAGTCCGACGATATCTCCTTGAGAAGTCCCGGTGTACAGTTCGACTTCAAAGCCTTTGGGTAGAAGCACGGTTTTTCCTCGGCAACGCTATCGATCTAGTGTGACATAGCAAGGGCGATCGAGCGATCGCCCCTACGGTAGAGTTTGGGTCAGTTCGAGGAGAAGCTTCGGGAGATGAGGGAGAGGGAAAGACGCGGAGACTCGGGGACGCGGAGACGCGGAGAGGGGAGAAATGGGAGATGGGGAGATGGGGAGATGGGGAGAAAAGGCAATATTAGAAATTTTTGTCTCCTTGTCTCCGCGTCCCCGCGAGTCTGTTGAAAGCTGAAGGCTAACTTCACTTCAATCGATCGG
>JAXHUC010000241.1:0-3871 GCA_034189805.1 Cyanobacteriota bacterium | reverse complement strand
ACTGGTTTAGGGGGTTCGGGTAGATTTTGGCTTTCCCATCACGCAGCCAGCGCCGCGCTCGGGATGGTTTTGTAGGCATGAGGGGCATTCCCTCGGGTGAAAGTACGGGTACACGTTGCATTGGAGATAATCCTTACGTGAGAAAGTATTTGGGGTTCGACTGCGCGCTCACCCCGTCCCTTCGACCAATCCACTCAAGATGTCTGGGCATTACCCACGTCTGACAACACAGGCTTGCAGATAAACCGGGCTAGGGAAGTACCCGGCAGTGCGTACCAGAGCGGATCGCGGGTGGTCTAGTCAGGTTAAGAGGGTTGGTTGTCCCGCACCGCCCCCGTGTTTTAACCGGGGGTTCCTGACGGGCTTTGCCAGTTGGAATAGAGGCGATCGCGTGCGATTCGGACAAACATTATTATAGGCGAGCCTTGGGGGCTTGAGGAGTTTCTGGGGCTTGGGGGGCGGGGGAGATGGCTGACAGGTGTAGGTTTTTAACTGTTGGGTAGATTTGAGCTGGGGGAGGCTGGGGAGGCTGGGGGAGAGTAATGAACAATGAATAATTGTCTTCTTGTCTGCCTCATCTTCTCCATCTCTCCCCCTCCCCGCGTCACCGCGTCACCGCGTCATCTTCTCCCTCACCTCCCATTAAGGGCGTATCAAAATCTGTAACCGATGTCGATCTCAAAACGAACGGCGATAGATTGGATCGAGTCTAATTCTCTATGTGTGCCTTATGTTATTTTCCATCGCCCGCTTTACCTCCCTAGTCCTTGTTTTGAGTTTTGTCGCGGCCTGTCAGATGTCACCGGATGCTGATGCCCAGGACGTGAGTCCAATGCCTTCCAATTCCGAGCCAGTTTTTAACGATCCGGCCCATGGCGATCTACCCGAACCTGAGTTCGAGCAACTCCCCGAGTCGATCGCCGAGGATGTCAAAGCCGCACTCCAGGAGGAGATCGCTGATGCTTCCCCTGTTATCGGTCGTTACAGTCGCGAAACTTGGTCTGATGGCTGTTTGGGGTTGGGAGGTCCCGCAGAGAGTTGTCTTGCAGCTTTAACCGAAGGCTGGCAGGTAGAAGTGATCGACACCAACACCAATCAAAGTTTTTTCTACCGCACCACCTTGAATGGCGATAGCATTCGCCGATCGACTTTAGCGATTAATTTACCGCCCTCCTTGCGCGATCGCATCTTCCAAACCATTGCCGATAGTGGCTTTGCAGATTTTAACGCCCTATCAGTCGTTTCAGCCGAACCCCGTCTTTGGGATGGTTGCTACGGGATACCACCCGAAGATGGCGTTTGTACGCAGATTGGAATTTTAGGCTGGCGCGCTGTCATCACCGATGGCAGTCAGTCGTGGGTCTATCATACAGACAATCTGGGATCTGAGATTCGACTCAACGAAACTGGCGAAGACGAGGAGAACCCCCAAACCTACTAACTCGATCGAGATGTTCTGGCAACTCCAAACGTTACCCACGAAGCGAACTCAATCCGAGAGTTCCTCATCGATGCGATCGCGATCGCATCGATCCCGAGATTCGATCCATATCCATCCTTCACGTGCGATCGCATCTCACCAACGATCTGATTCATCTTCGCATCTGTTCTACATCGCTGACAGGAGTGGGAATAAATTAGACACTGAATGAGAAATTGTCTAGAATACCTAACTCAGAGAACTATGCAATCCTGTTTTTGTTGCCAACCGACGCGCAATTCAAGCTATATCTGTCCGACTTGTTGGGAGATCTATAGCGCGCGCGCGCTGCAAGAGATGGAACAAACCGTCGATACCGTGGAAAAATATACCCCTTCATCCCTATATACCCCACCTCGCTGGCGTTGGATGAAATGTCACCTTTTTGAAAATCCCCACTACATCTACCCAACACAATAACGTTGACAAATCACTACGTTTACCTACATGGGTTTGCTTCGGGACCCCAATCGGCAAAAGCGAAATTTTTAAGCGATCGCTTCCGAGAACGGCAACTCGATTTACAAGTTTTAGATCTCAATGACGGTGATTTTCCTCATCTAACCCTCACCCGTCAGTTGCAACAAGTCGCACGAGTTCTTCCCTCCCACTCAACCACCATCGTAGGTTCGAGTTTTGGGGGTTTAACAGCGGCGTGGCTTGCCGAGCACAATTCCCAAATCGATCGTTTAGTCCTACTCGCGCCGGCTTTTCAATTTATGGATTGCTGGTTGCCGACTTTGGGAACATCCGGACTCGAACGGTGGCAGTTGTCGGGGAGGCTTCCCGTTTATCATTTTGGCGAACGGAAAGTGTTACCGCTACACTACGAGTTTGTCACCGATTGCCAGCAGTACGTCGAAACTCAACTTCAGCGCCCGATCGAAACGCTAATTCTCCACGGAATATCTGATGAAGTGATTCCGATTCAAGTCAGTCGCGACTACATCAGTACTCGAAGTTGGGTGAAACTCATCGAACTCGAAAGCGACCATAGTTTAGGAAATTCCCTGGAGCGAATCTGGCAAGAAATTCAGAGATTTTGCCAATTTTTGTAATCTAACGTCAGGCGCGGGGTAAGACAGTTTCCGGTGAAGGTGGGGAACGGGGAATAGAGTTTCCCCCTCACCCGAGAGGCAATTCACTCGAGTGTAGTGCGCCGGGTATCAGTATGCTTGCAAACATCATCTCGAATCACCTAAATCCTTACCTTCTGCCCAGAGTAAACATTTCCAGCTACGTCTTCACCCGAATTCACGTTAATCTCGACAATACCATCGATACCGAGTTGGGAACTTGCGGTAATGGTACTGTCGGGGAAACGAAAATACCTTGGGTGTTAATTGCGATGTTGCCCCTAGTCCCAGCAAAGGCACTGGCCCTGATGCGGCTGCGGTTCAACACGGTCCCCAGGGTAATATTGCCGCCGTTCCCCGTCCCGCCGGATTCGGCAGACATTTCGCTGCGATCGCGCAAGATAATGCTGTCAGCTTGCAGCTCAATATTTCCCCCCATCCCCGATCGGTTGAAGCCGCCAAGATACGTTCGTTTTCGAGGAGAACGTCTCCCCCCTCGACTCGAATATTTCCGGCATTGCCCGGTCCGTCGATGGCGACGGTGACACTGCCGCCATCGGTATAGCGCTACGCGCTTAGGTTAGGACAATAGTAATATAATTTAGCTCTCAATGTTCAAATCCGCTCATGCCAGCCGCCTACAGTGAGGATTTACGCCGTAAAGCGATTGATGCTGTTCAAAGAGGAGAGAAAAAAAGCCAGGTCTGTCGTTTTTATCAAATCAGCAGAAATACTTTAGACCTGTGGTTAAAAAGACTCCAAGAAACGGGGAGTGTTCGCCCTAGTGTACTCGGAGCGGGGGGACAAGTCCCTAAGCTCAAAGACCGTGAGAAATTTCGTCAGTTTCTCGTACAAAACAAAGAGAAAACTCAAAAACAAATAGCTGAGATGTGGGGGGAAGGCTTGACTCAACAAAATGTTAGCTATGTCTTGAAAAAACTAGGAATCACTCGTAAAAAAAAACTTACGGCTATCAGGAAAAAAATGAAGATAAGCGAGAAGAATTCAAAAGACGATTAAACGAGATTGAACCCCAGAGGCGAGTCTATGTCGATGAGTCAGGCTTTGGTAATCGAGAAGATTACCCATATGGTTACAGTCTCAAGGGAGAAAGATGCTACGCACTAAAATCGGGGAAGAGAACGGAAAGAGTAAGTTGGATTACTGCCCTGAGAGATAAAACCTTGTTTGGTAGTAACTATTCAGGGGGTAGAGGAAGAAGAGAAGGAGAAGTTTGGCGCACAAGCTGAATCAGAAAATCGAGAATCGAACGACCTTGAGTGCGTAGAGTCGTGACCACAGTTAACATCCGCGC
>JAXHUC010000240.1:0-3951 GCA_034189805.1 Cyanobacteriota bacterium | reverse complement strand
CTCCCCTCTCCTCTTTGACCAATTTGACTCGGCTTGACCTCTGGAACAATCAAATCGTCGATGTATCTCCCCTCTCCTCTTTGGACAATTTGACTGGGCTTTTCCTCAGTGGCAATCAAATCGTCGATGTATCTCCCCTCTCCTCTTTGGACAATTTGACTGGGCTTTCCCTCATTGGCAATCAAATCGTCGATGTATCTCCCCTCTCCTCTTTGACGAATTTGACCGAGCTTTCCCTTTGGGACAATCAAATCGTCGATGTATCTCCCCTCTCCTCTTTGACCAATTTGACTGGGCTTTCCCTCAGTGGCAATCAAATCGTCGATGTATCTCCCCTCTCGTCTTTGGACAATTTGACTGGGCTTTTCCTCCATGACAATCAAATCGTCGATGTATCTCCCCTCTCCTCTTTGACGAATTTGACCGAGCTTTCCCTCTATGGCAATCCAATTACCGATCGCACTTGTCCCGTCGAACCCCAATCAATTTGCCTATTTTAATGATGACCCAAACCGTCACCAACACGATCGACTCCAACAAAAACCTACGCGATCGACACCCATTCTTTCATCACCGCTTGGGCGCACTTCATCAACGTCGGTCGTCTCAGCCGCTTCTCGCCCAACCTCGCCACGTAGCCGCCTTCGACCTCATCTTTCTCGAACGCAATCCCCGTGTCCTCGAACAATTCGTTGAGGGGTTCCAATTTCACCGATTGTTTCCAAGCCATCGTTGTTACTGATTCCGTCTTCTCAACTCTATTCCGCGCCCTTCTAATCGGGCAAAATCACCAAGTTCTCTGACTTGCTAAAAATGACTTTTTTCCCCAATTCGACGACATAGACTTTGGTCAGTTCGTATTTCTCGGCTCGATCGTCAAATAGAAACGTCAGGGTTTGAACTTCCGTGCGTTCGCTTTCGGCATGATTGACCGTGACTTCGATTTTTCTGATTTTCACACTTGCTCCGGTCTCGTCTTATCAACTCTATTCCTAATTCCCGATCGAATCCTTCGGAAATGGAACCCAATTCAACCGCTGGGGAACGAAGCGCCACCCATACCCTCATGCCCGGTCGTATTGGGTTCCGAGGGTTCCCAAACCGTTCCGGAACCCCTCCAAAGCTCCCGCTCCGATTCCACTTCATTCCTCGTATTCGATTAAGTCGATCGCCTTAAGCTGAGTTAAGCTCCACTTCAATTCCGCTTGGGTGATTTTGCCCCGCCGGTCTTTGCGAAATCGTTCCCAGGCAACCCGTTGGGTAACGATCCCCTTTTGGTTCTGCGCCCACTTCCAGACTTTAAAAATCGCCACCCCCCGGCGTTCGGTTTTGCGGACTCGAAGCTGTTTGAGGCGATCGGAAATTTCCTCTTCGGGCGTGGGGAGAGGTCGGACCCCGCGTCGGCGCAAGACGCAAGGGAACGCCGACCTTTGGGTCGCGGGGGGTTCCTCGTCTTCAAATTCGCCGAAAATTTGGTCTGAGGAAGGGGCAACCGTTGGTACTGGCGCGCTCGCGACCTCGGGGACGGCATTGAGGTAATTCGGCAAGCGGACGATCCGATCGCACACTGAAGCCGCAGCAATGCCAAACCCCTTGTTTTTTAGCCCTGGAATCAGGTCTGGGTTGACATTTTTCTTCAGTCCGGGAAACATCGCAGAATTGGCGATCGCAATTTGCAGCGCGTCGCAGTTGCCCGCAAAGCCCACCGCGATCCGAATGAAGTTGGTGCGATCGGGAGAGCTGATGCCGATATCCTCACAGTTGCCCGTCTGCGCCCCAATCCACAGCCAAACGCGATTCGATCGCCCCTGGCGGATGATTCGCTTCACCTTTTTCATCAACAGTTCCCGATCGTCTGAACCGAGCAGGTCGAGTAGCGTGTTGAATTCGTCCAACACTAGAACGTAAGGATTGCCCGTGGTTCCTTGCTGCTGGCGGCAAATCATTTCGGTTTCGGCCGCTTCGAGATAGGCAAAGGCAGATAGTGCCGATTCCTCGTCGGTGACGGACAAAACCGATCGATATCTTTTCCATCGTCCAAACTCGTTGGCAGCGGGTTTGGGATTGACCCCGTAGAGTTGGGAATCGGGATAGACCCGCAGTAGCGCCTCGCTCGTGCCGTAGAGCAGGTTGCCCTTACCCGCGCCGGACTCGCCCATGGTCAAAATGGATTTCAAGTCTTGTCCCAAGTCTTTCCCGAGCAGGTGAGCGGCTAAGTCGAGTTCGAGAATGCCTGTGGGGGTTGGACTTGTAACGCTTTGAGTTGGAGATGCTGAAGACGTTGGATGGATTGGATGCCCGGCCGCAACACCTTGAGATGCTGAAGACGTTGGATGGGTTGGGTTTTGGGCTGAAGATGAAGATGTCCGAAGCGTTCGAGCGCTCCCCACCGCCACCGAATTTGTCGCTGTGCGAGCATCCTCCCCGGAGTTTCGATCGGGCATTGGATTGTCCGTTAGATTTTCCGCGACCGTTGCAGCCGTTCGATCGCCGCCCGGTTCATCCGCTTCGGGAAGGGTCGGACCCTCCAACGCCAGTGCCGAGTTGAAGGCTTCTTGTAATTCCGAGTCGGAGTTGAACAGGAGCGACGGTTGGTGTTGGGCGATCGCGCCGTAGTGATGGTGGAAGTATTTCACCAGTTGCTTGTAGGCTTGCTCCCGCTCTCCAGAGTCGATCGAACATAAGAATCGCGCCACCGATTGAATCTGAAAGTCGAGCAATAGGGCTTCGGTGGTTTCGATCGGGGAAAGGTATTGGAGTTCGGCGCTCAGAGATTCCGTGGGTTCTTCCGTGGGAGATTCCGTGAGGTCATCGCTGCCCCCGCCGATGCCGCTTAGGAGGTCGCCGAGGGACTGAGTGAAAATTGGAAAAGGCTTGAACCGTTGCGATCGAGTGCCTTCTTTGACCACGGCCCAGGTATAGGCCACCGACGAGGAAATCGAGAACAATATCAAAATCGGATTGGTGGCCCCCGCCGCCCCAGCAGCAATCGCACCGCCAAGACACAACAGCTTACTCGCCTCCCACGACCCTTGAGAGCGGGCCGCCCCATCGTAGAGCGCGTCGAGTCGGTCTTTGAGAAAAATCGCTGGATGTTGCATAAAAAAAGACCCCGGATTTCCGGGACAGTTAAAAGAATTAAAAAAATTCCCGTTTGTAGATAGGGCAGGGGAGGCTTCGGGGGCTTTTGGGAGCTTCGGAGGCTTCGGGGGCTTGGGAGGCAGGGGAAGAATGAATAATGAATAATTAACAATTAATAATGGGTGAGTCCCTAATAGGGAATGGACATTGGACAATGAGTTAGTTGCAACGCTCTTCCCCCTCTCCCTTGTCCCCCTTGTCCCCATCTGATATCTGATATCTGAAACCTCCCCGTCTCCCCCATCTCCTCTCACCGCGTCACCGCGTCCTCCCCTGCTCCCGTTTCCCCCGTTTCCCCCGTTTCTCCCCCCGCTCCCCCATCTCCCCCCTCTCCCTTGTCCCCCTTGTCCCAAACATCAACCCCCGGTGCGTTCTTCTTTGGATTCGATGAGCGCCCCGCAGACTTCAAAGCCGAAGGTGGAGCAAATCCACCAGATAAAGAAAATCAACCACTGACTCGATCCCATCCAGGGAAAGCCCGAGTAATTGCCCGTCAGGTCGATGACAACGCACAGCAGCGCGCCAAACCCGGCCATTTTGACCCGCTTCATCCCCACGGTTTTGAGTTGGCGGTGGCGCACCCAGGCGATCGACAGCGAATCGGTCAAACTGGGGCGCTCGGGCATCTTTTCGGTGGCGACGGCGTTGTATCGCTTGCGGGCGTATGCAATGGAAACATCTCGAAAGAAAATTGCACTGACGGAATTGAGGGCGAAGACGAACACCGTCACCAGCCAGAAGTTGGGCAGGGGCAGCAGCCGGAGGATGTTGGCAAAGTTGGCATCATCGCTGATAAACGGCTTGGGCATG
>JAXHUC010000024.1:0-59283 GCA_034189805.1 Cyanobacteriota bacterium | reverse complement strand
GGGAGATGAGGGAGATGAGGGAGATGAGGGAGATGAGGGAGATGAGGGAGATGAGGGAGATGAGGGAGATGAGGGGAAAACGGGAGAATTTTGCATTTTTAATTTTGCATTCACTCTCCCCCAGCTTCCCCAGCCTCCCCATTCCCAACGGATTTCTTATCCAAAACTGAGGTTAACTTTCCGGTAGCGCTCCGGTGCGGACGCTCATATCCAAAGTGCGATCGTTGCGTCGTAGCGTAACTGAGAGTTCGCTGCCCACTTCCACCTCGCGCACTGCCCGTTGTACGTCATCGGTGGTGGCGACAGGCTCGCCGTTGAGGGTTTCGACGAGATCTCCAGGTTCGATTCCCGCCCGATCGGCTGGAGAATCTGGAGCGACGCGCACGATTAAGACTCCTCGATCGGCTTCAACCTGAAGTCCGGCATTGGGATCTTGGTTGATATTATTCTTCAGTTCCGGGGTCAGGGTGACCATTTGAATCCCCAGATAGGGGTGTTCGGCTTTTCCGGTTGCCACCAGTTGGTCGGCAATCTCTTTGACCGTTTCGATGGGAATCGCAAAACCCAGTCCTTGCGCGCCTTGGAGAATTGCCGTATTCATGCCGATGGCTTCCCCGTTCTGATTGAGAAGGGGACCGCCAGAGTTGCCGGGGTTGATTGCCGCATCGGTTTGGATAAACTGCACCCGCTTGTCGGGAACGCCGATTTGCGAGCTAGAACGCCCCGTCGCGCTGATAATTCCGGTGGTGACGGTGTTGTCCAACCCGAGGGGATTGCCGATGGCGATCGCCCATTCTCCCGGTTTCAAATTCTCGGCATCACCCAACTCAACCACAGGTAAATTCTCGGCATCAATTTGAACCACCGCCACATCGGTAACGGAATCTCGACCGACGACGCGACCGTCATATTGGCGACCGTCTTTGAGGGTAACGCTGACCGAATCCGCACCGTCGATCACGTGAGCGTTGGTGACGATCTGACCGCTTTGACTGAGAATAAAGCCCGATCCGGTTCCCGATCGCACTTCCGGCTGGGAGGGCATTTGTCCTCGAAAAAACGGCTGGAAGAACGGATCGTTAAATTCCTCGGGAAAGCGATTGCTGACTGTCCGCTGGGTATCGATGCGTACCACGGCAGGACCAACGCGATCGACCACATCCGTGACGAAATTCTGCGGTACGATGCCAGGAACGGGCGCTCGATCGGTCGAAGCCACAACAGCAGGAGTTTCGATCGTCTCTTCGGGGGGATTTTCCACGAACTGGGAAGCCGCCAAACGAGAGCATCCCGAGAGAACTCCCGCCCCAAGTAGGGTTAAAACTAGATAGCCCGCCCCAGATCGAAGGCGAGGAATAGCTGGAGGTCTCTTGCGTCTATTCGAGCGTCGAGTTCGATTTTGAGGATGAGTCTCACGTTCGGGGCTGTATTTCATTGTTTCTATGAGAAAGTAGAATCTCGGCAAACGTTAATTTTCCCCAAGTCAGAATTCGCCATACTTTGGATACGGCTGCACGGTTTGCGAATCTGACCCAGGCGGGTGTCAGCCCGGAAGGTGGAGGAGCAAGTGAAGGAGCGTACGGACACCACCCGAGCTGACACTTTCTAAGTTAATGGGAGGGTGTGACGTTCCTGTGACAGCCAGATGGCATCGAGATGAATTTTTGCCAATGAATTTTCAGGGTTGGCTCGCTCGTTGCCCGTTGGAGATCGGTAGGGAACGCGGAATAGAGAGCTGGGGGAGAGTGAATGCGCGCATTAAAAATTAAAAATGCAAAATTCTCCCGTTTCCCCCTCATCTCCCTCATCTCCCTTGTCTCCCTCTCCGCGTCTGCGCGTCTGGAGCGTCCTCCCATCTCCCTCACCTCCCCTCCGAATCGAGCCACAGTATAATACGTTAAGAATATTTACCACGCCCGATCGCATGACCAAAATCGACGACTTAGCCACCCAGACCCAAGACATCGCCCGCAAACTCGGCATTCGCAAATACGATATTGGCGGTTCTTCCGTTGATGAAACCAGCGTTCAAGTCGATCGCGGCGAACCCAAACAAGTCAAAGCTTCCAACCGAGCGAGCATTACCGTCCGGGTGTGGAACGATCGCGATGCGGTGGGGATTGCCAGCACCACGGACACCGACCCTGCCGGCCTGGAACTCGCCCTGAAAACGGCTCTGGAAGCTAGCGATTTCGGCGTGACCGAACATGCGCCCGATTTTAGCCCGGAAGCCACCGCTCCCATCGACGAAACCACCGAGGCGATCGTCCCCCAAGCTCCCGTCTCCAATCTGATCGACACCCTTTTGGAGGTGGAAAAAGACCTCCTAGCCGCCCACGAGGCGATCGTCAGCGTTCCCTACAACGGTCTGGCTCAGCGAGATGTCGATCGCTTCTATCTCAACAGTGCCGGTTCTCGCCGCCATGAAGCCCGTTCTGCCACCTCCGTCTACCTCTACAGCAAAACGGAACAAGAAGGCAAGAAACCCCGCAGTGCCGGGGCTTATCGGGTGAGCCAGGGACTCGAAAAACTCGATATCTCCGGCTGCTTGGAAGAAGCGACCGAGAAAACCATTTCCCACCTCAACTACGCCAAAATCAAATCTGGGAAATATCGCGTCGTCTTCTCCCCAGAAGCCTTTTTGAGCCTGATGGGGGCGTTCTCCAACCTCTACAACGCCCAAAGCGTCCTCGACAACCGCAGCCTGTCTACTGCCGAATCGATCGGCACGCAAGTTGCCTCTCCCTTGCTCTCGGTGTACGATGACGCGCGTCACCCGGATAACGTCGGCGCGAGCTACTTTGATGGCGAAGGAACCCCCACCCGTCGCGTTCCGATTATCGAAAAAGGCATTCTGACGGGGTTTCTCCACAGCGCCGGAACCGCAAAACGGATGAACGCCGAACCGACGGGTCATGCCAATATGGGGGCAAAAGTCACGGTTTCTCCGGACTTTACTCACGTGGTCGCGGCATCTTTCCCAGAAGAAGAGTACAGTTTGGAAACGGCCGAAAACGTCCTCCTCATCGACGATTTGAGCGCCCTCCACGCCGGAGTCAACGCCCTCCAGGGTTCCTTCTCCCTCCCCTTCGACGGTTGGTTGGCGAACAAAGGTGAAAAAGTCAGCGTCGATTCGGCAACCGTCGCCGGAGATATCCGCGAAGTCCTCAACTCGATTATCTACGTGGAGAAAGATGCAGAAGTCACCCCCGGTGGGATTTGCCCCCGCGTTTGGGTCGAAGGTCTCTCAATTACTTGCGAGTGATGAATTCGGAAGTCAGAATTCGGAATTCGGAAAGGGGATGAATTCGGAAAGCAGAGGAAACGGGGAAACAGGAGAAAATAAAATCTCAAGGGTTTCGAGATTCTTGCCTCCCCTGCCTCCAAAGCCTCCCCTGCCTCCGAAGCCCACCTTCACCAGAATCCCAAAGGAGATGCGAGAATCAAATGGCTAGGGTTTGTCTGGAAAATATCGCGCGGCGCTTCGATCGCACCGCAGCGATCGAAAATATCTCTTTTGAAGTCCCCGATGGTGAGTTCTGGGTGCTGGTGGGGCCCTCGGGCTGCGGGAAGTCTACGATTCTGCGCACGATTGCCGGGTTGGAAACGGCAACGTCGGGAAATATCTATATCGGAAAGCACTGCGTCAATTCGGTTCCGGCGCGGGAACGGGATGTGGCGATGGTGTTTCAAAACTACGCCCTCTACCCCCACATGACGGTGCGAGAGAATCTGGGCTTCGGGTTGAAAATGCGCAAGGTCGATCGGGCGGCAATAGATGCGACGGTCGAAGGAGTTGCCCGATCGCTCGATCTCGATCGCCTGCTCGATCGCAAACCCAAACAACTTTCCGGGGGACAGCAGCAGCGGGTTGCTTTGGGAAGGGCGATCGCCCGCCAACCCCAAGCTTTTCTCCTCGACGAACCCCTCTCCAACCTGGACGCGCAACTGCGAGACGACACCCGCGCCGAACTCAAACAACTTCACCAACGTCTGGGTATCACCACGATCTACGTCACCCACGACCAAGTCGAAGCGATGACCCTCGCCGATCGGATTATCGTTCTCGAGGGGGGACGCATCCAACAAATCGGCGATCCCCTCACCCTCTACGATCGCCCGAAAAACCGGATGGTGGCAACTTTCTTAGGCAGTCCGCCGATGAATATTCTCCCGGCAACCTATACCCCCGACGGATTCACCGTTGCCGGACAAACGATTCCCTGTCCCGAGCCGCTTGCGGTTCGTATTCAACCCAAATTGGGATGTCGTTTCGATTTGGGGATTCGTCCCGAACATATCGCCATCGTCGGCGATTCGGAAGCAGCACACTTATATGCGGAGGCGATCGTGGTCGAACCTTTAGGACGGGAAACGCTGGTGCGAGTTGCGGTTCCTGGGGAAAATGAAGAATCGCCAACGATCCTCAATCTCCAAACCACCCCAAATTTACAACCGCGTCCGGGAGAAAAACTCGGGTTGCAATTCAAACTCGATCGCTTGTTTGTTTTCGATCCGGTCACGGGAGAGGGTTTGTAGGAATCTGCCAGCTCGTTACGATACCGAGGTTAGCGATCTAGAAAAGAAATGGTACGACTCTCGGGTCTCCTAAGTGTTGTGGCGACTGCCAGATGGGCGATCGAGGAGCAATTTCTCGCTTTCTATAAACTTAACAGTTCCTTCACAGAAAATTGATTTAAGCACTCAGTCTGTGACACTTCTTGGAGTGCCACCTGTATAAATATGTGTAGAGTCGTCAGTAGGGTAATGTATTCTCAAGTAAATCTAGGGTGTTTCGCGAGTCATTGGTAACTTAAAGCTCAGCCGAGAGCAAAATAGAAAGCCAAACGGATTCTATTTTTACAACCAAAGGCTAAGGTTTCGGACTTAAATATGGGATGTAAGTTCGATATTGTTATCTACTATATCTAGCTGAAACCATTCAGGTATTCAGAACAAACTGTCTAAAATTACCTTCCTTGAAGTCAAAGAGAAATTTAAAAGCTCTTCAACTTTAGGAAAAGTGACGGTAATTTTTGAAAGAGTCAGTATTGTTACCAAAAAGCTCAACCAAGTTTCAACCCTGAAGCCCTATGATAACTCCAAATCTTCCTCGCAACCGATCGCACCAACACTCCTCACGATTCTTCTGTGCGGTCGGACTCGCTACCAGTAATATTTTTATCGATATTGTTTCCCAGGCAACGCCAAGCGGCGATCGGGATTAAGACTTTAGAGCAATCCATCCAGAGAATTGGTGTTAATTGGGGGAGTGCATCTCCATCGGAGTGCGTTCGCCTATAAGTTCGCCCTGGATACTTACAGTCACAAGATCGAGAAATTATTTGGGAACTATCGTAGGGAGATCGATAGATGAAGTGCATCGTGTCGAAACTCAAGCCGTACTTGCGCTGGGTTATTTTGGGAACCACCCTATTCTTTTTAGCAGCGACTTTAAGACAGCATTGGCAAGAGGCAGCATCGATTCGCATCGGTGTGCGAGGTATTGTTTTGCTGGGGTTCGCGTTTGCCGCTACCCTTTTCGCTCAAACCTGGGCTGGGTGGGTTTGGGGATGGATTCTCAAAGATTTCAACCAACCGGTCAATATGACTTGGGCGACTCGGACGTTCCTGACGACGAATATTGCCAAATATCTACCGGGGAACGTCTGGCACTTTTACCAGCGCATCGTCGCCACCCGAGACACTGAGATTGCCATGGAAGCGGCAACCCTGAGCGTCATTTTAGAACCCCTGCTGATGATGGCCTCCGCGCTACCGATTGCGATGCTCGGCATTGAGTCGGGAGGGCGGGAATTGCAATTTCTTAGTTTTGCGATCGTGGCGATTTGCATTCATCCCCGGATTATCAACCCTGTCGCTCAATATCTGGGGCGGGTGAAGGCAAAGACTTTTGCGACTCAGACCAATTCCCCTCGCTGCCACATCCGACGCTATCCCCTTCGTCCGTGGTTGGGAGAATTGGGATTTGTCACCTGTCGGGGAATCGGTTTCGTCCTGATTTTGGCGGCGTTGGGTTTGTTCGATCCCCAAAACGTACTGCTTCCCCTGGGGGCGTTTAGTTTGGCGTGGGTGTTGGGCTTAATCGTTCCGGGCGCACCAGGGGGTATGGGAGTGTTTGAAGCCACGGCTTTGGGTATCTTGGAACCGCACTTTCCCGACCAAACGGGAACTTTACTCGTCGCCCTAGCCCTGTATCGCGTTACGAGCATTCTCGCAGAAACGGGTGGGGCGGGTTTAGCTTGGCTCGATGAATACTGGCGCGCCTAGATCGCCATCGGGCGCTCGTTCGTCGGTATGCTAGATCCCGTAAACCTCGATCGAATTGGGAAAAGGCGATCGGCTTCCTGCGTCTGTTTTTCCTTACTGGTCTTATTGGTGTTGAATCCAACTCGATCGAGTTTCACCCTGCCCGATTAAACTGCGCATGTCTAGCGATCGCTCGATCGAAATTGGAGAGGTGGTAATTCCCCCCGCCTCCCGCCAACAAATCGAATTACCCGTTGCCCGCCTGCCGACGCAAACCATGCTGTCGCTACCCGTGATTGCAATCAATGGGATTCGAGAGGGTCCGACGTTGTGGTTGAGTGCGGCGATTCACGGTGATGAAATCAACGGTGTGGAAATTATCCGCCAAGTGTTACAGCGAATTTCCCCCCAAAACTTAATGGGTGCGCTGATTGCCGTGCCGATTGTCAATGTTTTTGGGTTTATCGAGCAATCTCGCTATTTACCCGATCGCCGCGATCTCAATCGTTCCTTTCCCGGTTCGGCTCGCGGTTCTCTGGCCGCCCGGTTGGCTCATTTGTTCCTGCGAGAAATTGTCGATCGCGCCACCCACGGCATCGACTTGCATACGGCCGCCAACGGTCGCGCCAATTTACCTCAAATTCGAGCTAACCTCTCCGATGCAGAAACGCTCCAGTGCGCGCAAGCGTTCGGCGCACCGATGACGATTCACTCCACCACCCGCGACGGTTCCCTCAGACAAGCGGCCACCAGTCTCGGTATTCCCGTACTGCTCTACGAAGCGGGGGAAGCCTTGCGATTCGATCCCGAGGCGATCGCCGTGGGAGTTGAGGGAGTCCTGGGTGTCATGGCGGCTTTGGGAATGTATCCTGTCGAAGAAGAACGATCGCCCAACCCGTTCGTCACATCCCATAAAACCCAGTGGATACGATCGCCCAGAAGCGGCATCTTATTACTCGATGTCGAACTCGGTCAGCGGGTCACCAAAAAGCAAAAACTCGGGGCGATCGTCGATGCCTTTGGTACGACGAACGTCAAAGTTATAGCGTCTATTGAAGGGGCGATCGTCGGACTGACAAAAAATCCTTTAGTCAATCAAGGTGATGGCATCGTTCATATCGCTCAACTCGATCCCGAAGATTAATCCCCGAATACGAATCGAATTGTCCTTTAGATAAAAGCCGATCGCGACACGCTCGGGGCTAACGGTCTAGATATAACCTAGATATAACTTAGATTTGCAATATGATTGTCGAGCTGCCGAATTCGCTGTTCGATCGATCGAACCAGACAATTGGTAAAGCCGAGAGTGCCGCCACTACTTCTTTCAAAATTGCAAGATAGATTGTAAAACTCAACCCATGCAAGCTGAGCGCTAACCAAGCGATTTTGTCGGTAGGATGGTACTGTTTGCTGAAGCTGCCCGTAGAGTTTGTTCAACTGGTTTTCGACGGTCAGATCGCTGTCGGTCGTCTCGCTCAAAAACTCCCCGCTTAAGTACGAACTGAGGGTGATGGTTCGCTGTCGAGATAGGGCAGAGAAACAACCATATTCGAGGGCAATTTGTGCGGTTGCGCCTTCGACCAAGCTACTGTAAAATTGACACTCGGCATTTCTAAAGTCTTCCCAAGCCAGTTGAGAGTCAACTAATTGTTGTCGCTGAGAAATCGATAAGTTGGGGACGAGGCGTTCGTAAGCGTCAATCAGTTCGCGATTCGAGAGCTGCCAGTTATAATTCGCACAAACGTTAATTTCTTGTTGCGTTTGAGGAGTCGTGCAGTTCGGTTGCTGGGCTAAAAGTAACGGTGGCGAAGTCGCACTAGCTCTGGAGACGAATGCATAATTTACAAGACAGCTAAAACCGATCGCCGCACTTGCTTTGAAAATAAAAGTTACCCACGAGTTAACTTTAAAACGCTTGAGGGAAAAAGACATGTCGATACTCTGAAAATATTTAAATTAATTGAATATGTTATTATTACATATATGCCGACATTTTTAATTATGCCGAGTTGATTAAAAATATAAAGTATAAAAAATTTGATATAAATCAATTTTAAAAAAGTGATAAAATTTATACTTTTCTGAAGAAATGCTTGGGTTCGTTCATTTTGCCGATCGAACAACGACATTCTGTATCGAGATTGAGAAAAAGACACCATCAAACTCGCGAGGTTTTCGCACTCAATTCAGTTCTCCGGTCGGTTCTAACAATCTTGGCGAGCAGTTGCGATCGACACTTAGATCGACTCTCAAGGGCGAATCCGGTGGCAAATATAATCGCCCATCGAGCGATCGACCCGCGCGATACGGGAACACAAATTCACCCAAGGAGTCGAGATGCTCGAGGGAGCCAAGCTAAAATTGAGAGCTGAGATTGAGATGCATCTGACGGGTTCGAGATGAGTCAATTAAGCAAATTCGGTCAGTGGATATGTTTGGGCTTGTGTGTCGGATTGATACTTTTGAGTGCGATCTTCCCCGCACGAGCCTCGGTTGAATCTCGCCTATCCAATATAGAAGCGGATTTTCGGCAACTCGAACGTCGGATCGATCGTCTGAGTACGGAAGTGAATCGATTGGATCGAGGTTCGGACTCGGGACAATTTGATGCTCGAACGACTCCATCAGAGTCAGACATAGAATCTTCCACCCTCGCAGACGATCCGATGTTCGATCGCTTGGCAACTTTAGTTATCGAACTGAAGCTGCGCGTGGATGAATTTGAAGAACGTCTCGACGAGATCGAGTCGGCAAGGTAAATCGGGGTGTGGAAAGCTGGGGGAACGGGAGGAAGATGACGCGGAGAAGGAGGTGAGGGAGGTGAGGGAGAGTGAATGCAAAATTAAAAATGCAAAATTCTCCCTTGTCCCCTTCTCTGCGCGTCACCGCGTCCTCTCATCTCCCTTGTCCCCCATTCCCCGATCGACCCAATGTCAAAAATCGGTGTGAAAGATTAGCATAAGTAGATAAATTCTCTTATGGCGCATTTTTGTGGAGGAGTTTGATGAAAATTAGAAAGTTAACGTTAAGTTCGATCGGATCGGCAATGCTCCTGTTTGGGGCCTGGTCGAGTCCCGTGGCAGCCAATCCCTTTTGTCGCGAGGGTGCATTCTGTCCCGAATATAATATCGGCCCTCAAACACAGGCTGTATTTAACGCCATGTTTCGCGATGGAGATTACGATCGCGCGAAAGAATTAGTCGGTGAGTCTATTGTCGCCGAATCGAGCGATCCGATGGCCCACGCGATGAATGCGTCCCTGGTATATCTTTACGAAGATGGGATGGATGAATTTAAAACCCATGCCACGCAAACGCGGGAAACAGCCGAAGCCCTAATTCCCTCCAATCCTCTGCGCGGGAATCTCTACGCGGCCGTCGGTCATTTTCTCGAAGGCGCACATGCCCTGCAAACTCAAGGAGCGGTGCGGGGAACTCCAGAGGCACTGTCGAAATTGCGGCAGGTGTTCGGCCATCTCGAAGCAGCAGAGGCGATCGAGCCAAGCGATCCCGAACTCAATATCATTAAGGGTTTTATGGATTTGATGCTGGCGGTTAACCTGCCTCTTGCCAACCCGGAAGATTCCCTCGACAGATTGCGAAATCAGGCGGGACCGGACTATTTGGCTTATCGGGGATTGGCCATCGGTTATCGGGATTTGGATCGACCTGACCAAGCACTCACCGAAGTGAATAAAGCCCTAGATATTACACCGGATAATCCAGAAGTTCAGTACCTCAAAGCTCAAATTTACGTCGAAAACGACCAACACCAACAAAGTCTCGAATGGTTTGAAAAGGCTTGGAAGCAAAGCGATCGACTTCCAGGGGACTTGAAAAAACAAATTAAGCGAGAGTGTAACAAAGCCGCTCGAGAAGTGAATCCAGAGGGTTCGGAATCGGCAACGCTCTGTGAAGATTCTCAGAGTTAAAACGGGACAAAACTGTTAGAATCTCCTTCATGCTTACACAAAAGCAGCGCGATCGAGTAAAATGCGATCGCGCTACTTTGGGTGGCTCGATCTGCTAGAGCGAGCTATCCAATATTGTGACAATATATAGCCCAGCGCGAGCCGTTTCTTTATACGATCGAGAAAACCGGTTTTTTCTATTCCTCGTCTCCTATTGCCGGACCTAAAAAAATTGCGATTGTCAAGCGTGCGAACTGCTATATTTAAAAATCTATGAATTTGCCTAAAAAACGATCGATCCGCCGAAAAATCGATTGTATCCTCTTATCCTCAAGCAATTTATGAAAGTTCAGTTTCGCGAGTTCAATCCCTTCGATGTTTGGTTTTGGCTTGAGTTTTCCACCGTTCCTTCTCCAGCAGAAAAGCAGTATATCGAAGAGGTATTCGACTCTTGGTTTTTTTTGGGAAAGTTGGGCGGATTTAACGCTGAAAATCTCCAAGTTCAAGATGAAGGATTGGAGATCGGCTATATGGAATACGATGAAAAAGTTATCGATCGCAGCATGATGGCTTTGATGCATAATATGTCCGATTTTGAGTATCGGGGAACTTGGGGACGGTGCTGGTTCGATTTGGGAACGAGCGATGCCGTAGCTCTCGATATTTTGGTAAATTCCCTTTTTCAAATGAGTAAGGAATTTGTCAGCCTCAGACAATTGATTGTTGGCGGAGAAAATGCAGATTGGCCTTTACCTCAAGGGAGTCGTTCCGATATTGCCGATCGCAATTAGGTTCGCAAAATTTCAAGTTGGCGTTCGCGATCGTCAATCCTTTATGCTGACGTACGAGAGATGAAAACTGATGGGTAAAATTCGAGTATTAGCTTTGGGAATTATTCGAGATGGCGATCGACTGTTTGTGGGGAAAGGATACGATTCGATCTCCAAAACAACTTTCTATCGCGTTCTCGGCGGTGGCGTAGAGTTTGGCGAAACGAGCCTCGCGGCACTCCAACGGGAATTTCAAGAAGAAATTCAAGCCGAACTCACCAATATCGAATATGTAGCTTGCCTTGAAAGTATCTTTACCCTGGAAGAAAAATCCAAACACGAAATAATTCAGCTTTATCGATGCGACTTTGCCGATCGCAAATTTTACCAACTCGACGAAGTGGATTATACAGAGGGGAAACGATCGAAAAAAGCCTATTGGATCGAGCGGCAACGATTTGAATCGGGAGAATTGCGTTTGGTTCCCGAAGATTTTTTGCAATATTGTTAACCCGATCGCCAGTTTAGATCGTAAGTTTAGATGAGCAAAATTAGGCATAACGCGATTTCTGGAGATTGGGTTATCGTCGCCACCGATCGCGCCAAGAAACCGAATGCGTTTAAAGGCGATCGCGCTAAGACCCAAATCGAACCCCACCTCGAACACCAACACCGCGCCGATTGTCCGTTTTGTCCGGGAAATGAGGCCCAAACCGCAGCAGAATCCGATCGCTTCGGGGACGAAAACCACTGGCGAGTGCGGGTGGTGCAAAATCGATATCCGGCACTCTCTCCCACCGGAGAACCCATCCGCAGCGGCGATCGACTGTTTCGTACCGTATCTGGAGTAGGTTTTCATGAGGTGATTATCGAACATCCCCACCATCACGCCACGATCGCTCGCTTACCTGTGGCAGAGGTTGCCGAGATTCTGCGAATGTATCGTCAGCGCTACGCTCGAATTCGCACCGATCCTCGCGTGGCGGCGATCGTCTTGTATAAAAATCACGGCAAGGAGTCCGGTGCATCCCTGGTTCATCCCCATTCTCAATTGATTGCCACCCCGATCGTTCCCCCGCAAATCCGCCAACGCACTCGCGCGGCGATCGAATTTTTCGAGGAAACGGGAGAATGCATATTCTGTCGCACCCTCACCGAAGAACTCGCCGCAGCCGATCGAATCCTCCTCGAGAACGATCGCTTCGTGGCGTTCGTCCCCCATGCCGCACTCTTCCCGTTTCAGGTTTGGATTTTCCCTCGCCGTCACACCTCGTCTTTCGATCAGATCGCCGATCGGGAAATCGTAGATTTAGCAACCACCCTGAAAACGGTACTGGCAAAACTCGATACCGGACTCGATAACCCCGCCTACAACTACACGATTCGATCGATTCCCACAGGCGATCGCCATACCGATTACTTCCACTGGTATGTCGATATCATCCCGCGCTTGGGGATTCTCGCCGGGTTCGAGTTGGGAAGTGGAATGTTTGTTAACAGCACTTTACCTGAAGAGAATGCAGCTTTTTTGAGAGAGGTTCGGGTTGCCGATCTCGATTCCTAAATTCAAAAAATACATTAATTTTTGTTGCTAAATCTCTATTTTGTAAAAAATTATACAGAAGTTTTAGATATAATTTTAGTGTTGAGAGAAACAAATTATAAAAAACAGAAATTTTAGCGGAGGAACCATGTCTATTTACGATCGCTCCCGCGCTCTGATGAATCGCCACCATCACCTAATCAAAAATCGCCAGCAATCCTTACTGACGAGGACGGCCGCAGAAGTCGGTTTATCCGAAGATATTGCCCGTAACTGGAACCACATACAAGGGAAGCCATCCCATAATAGTGCCGTCACCTACGATCGCTCCGGCGCAACGATGAGTTAGTCATCTCGATTATTCGCCTAAATTATCGCTTCACTTTCATACCGCACCGGTGTTAACTCACTGAATGCGGTATTTTTGTATTCGAGTTCTATTCGATCGTGTTTGAGTCGAGTTAACTTAAGTTCTCAGAAATCGTCTGCCGATACTGACTTTTCGGTTTCACGCCTTTGAGTTCGCCGACTTTTTCTTTATCTTTAAATAGTTGTAAGGTAGGCGTGCCGATGACTCCAGCCGCTTCGGCAATTGCAGGATCTTCTTCAATATCGATTTCGATAAAGTGAATGCGATCCTCGAACTCATCGACCACCTTATTTAAAATCGGCTTGAGGATGTGGCAGGGCCCGCAGGTGGGAGAGATGTACTTCACCACCAGCAGGCGATCGCTCTCGTGATACAACTTCCGCAGGGCGTAGCTGCCGCGATGGCGCATCGTCGTCGGATCGAAAGTCGATTCAGTATCTGTTATCGTCTCTTCGGTTTGGGTCTCGGTAGGTTCCGACTCGGGAGATTGGTGGAATTCCTCGCCCAAACCCCGCGCCGACAGCCAGCGTTCGGCCAGCATTGCCGCCATGCATCCCGTCCCGGCGGCGGTAATTCCTTGACGGAACTCGCGATCTTGTACGTCTCCTGCGGCGTAGACTCCTTCCACGCTGGTTTCCACAGAACCGGGTTTGACGAGGATATATCCGGTCTCGTCAAGGTCGAGTTGACCTTGGAAGATTTGAGTATTGGGCGTATGGCCGATCGCGTAGAAGAGTCCTCGCACTTCGAGGGTTCCCGTTTCCCCCGTGCGGTTGTCCTGAATTTTCAGCCCGCGCAAGAAACCCCCTTCACCGCAAACATCGATCGCTTCGGTATTCCAGCGAACGTTAATTTTAGGATGGTTGAGTACCCGGTCTTGCATGGCTTTACTCGCTCGCATTTTGTCGCCGCGCACGAGTACGTGCACTGTCGATCCGTATTTGGTCAGGTACAGCGACTCTTCGGCGGCAGTATCCCCACCCCCAATTACCGCCAGTTCGACATTTTTAAAAATTGGCGTTGCCCCATCGCAAATCGCACAGGCAGAAATGCCCGCATTCCAGTATCGATCTTCGCTGGGTAAATGCAATCGCTTGGCTGTTGCCCCCGTGGCGATCGCGATGCTGTGGGTTTTCACTTCTCGATCGCCCGAACGGACGACGAACGGACGCTGGCTCAAATCCACGGCGGTGACATCTTCGGTGATGAGTTGTGCCCCCCACCGCGCCGCTTGAGCTTTCATCCGATCCATGAGCTGAGGGCCGGTAATTCCATCGGGGAAACCGGGAAAGTTTTCCACTTCGGTGGTGGTCATCAACTGACCGCCGGGAATTCCCCCCATCTGGTAGCCTTCAAAAACAAGGGGTTTGAGGTTTGCCCGTCCGGCATAAATGGCTGCGGTGTATCCGGCAGGTCCCGATCCGATAATGACTAGGTTTTCGACGGCTGGATGACTCATCACTATCTACTGAACTCATAATGACTTCGTTTTTATGGCATTAGTATACCTCAACATCCCCGCGACTGACATAGAGTACTCCCCAACATTCTCTGTGAGAGGGCTACGGTTCGAGCGAAAGGGTATAATCCCATCGCAGACCCGGTTCTTGGGTTCCCACCCAAACTCCGTAGCGATTGCCGCCCTCGCCATCGGACAGGGTAACCGCCGCATCCATTCCCAATTCAGTATCGTCTCCGCAGTAGAGCGTACCATCGTCGAGATCTCGTACGAGTAACGTTGTATCGCGATCGCCACTATCGACTTGAATTGCGAGCCGATCGACATCGCGATCTAAAATTAAAATATAGTCGGGCAGCACGTCGCCAAATCCCAAGCAAGGATTGCGATTCTTATCTTGATTGCCGAACATCGCAGGCAGAGAAGTCGTACCGCCCGTGAAACCTTCTCCCGAGATCGCGTTGGGAAAGACGAGAGAACCAAAATGGGAATCTTTGGCAAAACCGGGCAAGATTACCAGTCCTGCCATCGATCCCCCCAAAATACAGACTCGAACGATCGATTGAGAGGCAAGTTTCGCAGCCACGATAGTTCCTTAAAGTTTAAGTAAAAAGTGCAAACGAAAGACCGAGCTACGAGGCGATCGTCAAAGAGGTAAACAAAAATTAACTCGATCGAAATCTAGAGTAGATTATACCAAATCCGTGGATAGAATATAGCGGTGGGGGTAACAAGTTCAACTTTGCCATCCCGATATCTACCAGTACCGATCGGTGTTTTTGAGGCGAGTATCCGTCGCGGGTTCTCATGCTACTCGATCGGGCTTAAATTTTTGAGGGTTGACCATCGACGATCGCAATGACGGTCGATTTACTATAATCTAATTATCTTAATTAATATGGCAATTGCGATCGTTCTTTTTGTTACTTTTTTAGGTTGGATAATTACGTACGTTTTCGTTCTGATTCCTTTAAAAATTTTGACGTGGCTGAGCATCCCGGCTTGGTTAAGCTTAGCGGTCTTGATTTTATTATTTTCGTGGTTCTTAGATGAATAAATAAATTTCGATTTTAATCGGAATAGTATTTAATTATCAGCAGACAATTTCGATCGGGTGGGATACGAGTATAACTGAGAAAATCTGCAATGCTATTCATAATTTTTAAACCCCTTCCTCCCGTCGCTTCTATATCGATCTCCTCGGGTAATGTGTTGAGCTTCTCCTCTAGATTAAAAGGCGGTCCGTAGTCTAAAATACGAATCTCTAGACGTTGTGGGGACTGCGTAACCTCAATTTCAATAGGTACATCCGCAGGTTTGTTCTTATGGGCGTGACGCACGGCGTTCGTAAATCCCTCGGCTAGAGCTGTCTTGCACTGCAACCAAATGCGTTGAGAGATTTGGGGAGACTCGAACCTGTCGAACCATGATAAAACGCGAGCCAGAGCTGCCAGATCGGTGCTGACTTGTAGGAGTGCTTGGTGGTGCGATGGGAACTTACTAGAATCTTTCAACTCGCTCACATCCTTTTTTTGCTAATCTGCTTGTGGTAGCTTCTCTGGCTTTATGACTCAAATTCTTCTGATCGATGATGACCCGACAACTCGGCTAGTGCTGAAGCGGGCGCTAACAAAGCAAGGGTATAAAGTCGCCGTAGCACCGAATGGCGAAGAAGGGCTTGCCAGAGCCGAGCAATTACAGCCCGGTCTGATTATCTGTGATTGGATGATGCCCGTCATGGATGGGCTAGAGGTTTGTCGGCAGGTCAAAGCAAATCCGGAGTTGTCCACAACTTTCTTTATTTTACTGACTGCTCGTGGAGCCATTGAAGATCGGGTGACGGGGTTGGATACGGGAGCTGATGAATTTTTAGCAAAACCGATCGAGATTAACGAATTACAGGCTCGAGTCCGGGCAGGTTTGCGCATCCATCAGCTCAGTCAAGACTTGCAACGACAAAAGCATATGCTAGAAACGGAGTTGAACGAAGCTGCCGATTACGTTTGCTCCCTCCTCCCCACCTCCATCCAAAATACCACCCTCTCCATCGATGCCCGATTTATTCCCTCAAAACAACTAGGGGGGGATTGCTACGACTTTGAATGGCTCGATCCGAATCATTTAGCAATATATCTACTGGATGTCTCGGGACATGGGGTCGGTTCTGCACTGCTGTCTATTTCGGTGTTAAATATCTTACGATCGCGCTCTTTACCGAACACGAGTTTTTATCAACCGAGTGAAGTCCTCCACGCGCTCAATCAAACGTTTCAAAGGAGTAGCACCAGCGAGTTTTACGATGATAAGTATTTTACAATCTGGTATGGTGTTTACCACACCGAATCCCGACAACTAGTATACGCTAGTGCGGGACATCCTCCGGCGTTGTTGGTCGCTCCCCACAGTGACGATCGCGTTGAGATCGACGCTCTCAAAACCCCGAGCATCCCGATCGGGATGTTTCCCGAATCCGAGTATACGTCTAAAGAATGTCAAGTTTCAGCATCGAGTACGCTTTACATTTTTAGCGATGGGGTTTACGAAATTCAACAGCCCGACGGAACGGTATGGGGACTGAATGCTTTTACTGAATTAGTCGGCAGCTACCGCGAAAATAACAGCGACACCCTCGATCGGCTGTTAAATTACATTCGAGCGTTGAATGCTAACGAGATTTTAGATGACGATTTATCGCTACTCCAACTTCGATTTCCTTAAGAGAGAGGATATTTCCGAAACGTTATAAAGTATTGATACAGATATTAATATTTTGGGCGATCGATGCCTGTTTTCCGGTCTTTCTCAGCTCGATCGACAACAGCAAGATAAAACTCAATCTAGATCGAACCGATACAGATTCCAGAAAACAGACAATCGAGCGATTTTACAAATTTTAGAAACAGTTGAAAATCGATGCGATGGCAACATGGGTTGCTCTCGAGCTAAGTTAGCTCGGGAACTTGACGCTCGAATTCTTCTCGGTTTGCGAACACTTTAAACACTCGATCCATACTCGTTAGCTCGAACAAAATCCTAACTTGGTCGCTAATCGAGCAGATATATAATTTGGCCCCAGAAGAACGAACGGTTTTCAGGGCAGATACCAACGAACCTAAACCCGAACTATCAATAAAGGTTACATCCTTGAGATCGAGCAAGACAATTTCCGCCCCAGCTTCCAAACATTCATTAATTTCTCGACGAACTTGATTGGCTTTAGAACCATCTAAAAGACCTGTCGGTTGAACAACTTTCACATCTGGATTCATAGGTTTTAAGATCTGCAAGTCGAGTAGTTAACTGAACATTCTAAATTATATTGGGAACTGGGGCGTGTCTTCTCTCCCATCACTTAATTGTAAACTGTTCGATGGTGTTAAGGGTGCGAACCCGAATCGACCGGAGCCGATGCGAGAGACCGATCGCTCGTACCCGAAGCCGAACCGCTCGCACGTGTTTTCATCCCCATCCAATCACAAGTTCGCTCGGGGAGTAATTTGACGATCTCGACGACCAAAAGGAGGATGTAGAGAGGATTGAGCATGAGATACCGCTTCCACAGGCGTGTCGGTTCTTGGGTGAGGCGAAACAGCCACTCCAACCCAGCATTCTGCATCCAGGCTGGCGCTTGAGGAATATTCCCGGAATGGAAATCAAACGCCGCACCGATGCAAATGACAGGACAGTTTAACCGATCGCGGTGCTCGAAGGCCCATTTTTCTTGGCGGGGACAACCCAATCCGACAAAAACAATACTCGCACCCGACTCGTGAATGCGATCGATATACTCGGCTTGCTCTTCATCGCTGAGGGGACGAAAGGGCGGAGAAATCGCCCCGGCAATCTTCAAATTGGGGAATTGGCGCTGGAGATTCGACTGGAGTCGCTCGAGTACGGTCTGAGTCGAACCGTAAAAAAAGACGCTCAAGTTTTCTTCGGCCGCTCGCTGACAGATGTGTAGCGTCAGAACGGGACCGCAAACGCGATCGTTCAGGGGAGCTTCTCCCGATTGGCGCAGTAAATTCACCGCCCAACGCACGGGTTGCCCGTCGGGGGTAACCATCGTAAATTGATTCAAATAGCTGCCATGTTCGCGATCGAGGTATCCGGACATAATCCCGTGAACGGGAGTTGGGGCAACGGTGCAAGAGTGGCGTAACTTTGCGCTTTCAATGATGAATTCAGTACATTCACGATAGTTCGTGCGACTGACTCCAATACCTAAAACACTTGTCTTTTGTGGGGGGGCAAGTACAGTTTTTACGTTCATGGGATCTGAAAAATTGTCTCTAACGGTTTTACAATAAACCCCCACCAAACGATTGAGGTCGTCGGGTGGGCAATTGGTAGATCGTACCCCACAATGATAATGAACTAGAGCGATCGGGTCTCTTATGAAAGCAGCCTTTTATTTATTGGTGATAATTTCGATCGCTCGATGTTCTCGATTATCTTGTTCTCGAGTTTGCCGAGATGCTAAAACCTGTTGATAAATTCCGATCAGCTGTCGGTAGTTTTCTTCTTCGGTATACTTGGCTTCAAACTCCGATCGAGCGGCAAGACGCATATTCGCTCGCTCTTGAGGATGGGCTAAGATCCACTCGACTTGTTGGGCTAAGTCAGTCGGATCGCCCGGTTGGAACAGCAACCCCGTGCGACCGGGATCGACTAATTCGGAAATCGCCCCGATGTTGGCGGCGATCGCTGGCGTTCCTTTGGCAAATGCTTCTACCGCGACGCGACCGAAGGTTTCGTACCACTCGGAAGGAAACACCAAAAACATGGCCTCTCCCATCAGTCGGTACACTTCGGGTAAGGGTCGCCGACCCAACCATTCAACTTGGGGCAGGTCTTGGCTCAGTTGGCGGACTTCATCGGCCAGAGGCCCTTCTCCGACAATTTTGAGCGGAACCGAGATGCTCAGACGCTTCCAAGCATCGAGTAAGGTTCCCAACCCTTTTTCGTGGCTGAGGCGACCGACAAACAGCGCGTAACCGCCACTGCCAGTTCCAACTCCGGGATCGGGGCTGACAAAATTGGGCTTGACGACCATTTTGTCTTTTGGCAAACCGCCTTCAAGTAACTTAGCCTGGGCAAACTGGCTGATGGCAATATAGCGATCGACCATTTTCGTCCAAGTTCCCAAACCGCGATGAGTGGCTATCATCGCCGCAACGGCTGCCGACCCGGCTCGGTTCCCCCGGTAGCAGCCGCGCGCGACCCCCGGCCAGGGAATCGCTTTTCCCAAACAATCTTCGCAAACCTTACCCTCGCGGAAAAATTGAGCGTTGGGACACAACAGGCGGTAGTTTCTCAGGGTTTGAACCACCGGAACGCCCACGGAAGCCGCAGCGTAGTAAACCGAGGGGGAAATTAAGGGAAAAAAGTTTTGGACGTGAATGAGATCGTATCGATCTTGTTGCAGGATGTTGCGAACGGAGCGATAGGTATCTTGAGACCAAACCGTTTTAATGGCAACTCGAACTTTGCCCAGTTCGCGAATCTGCTCGTTATTTTGCTCGTAGACATCGACGTGATGTCCCATCGAGCGAAGTAGACGCTCCTCTGCTTCGCGGGATTCATCTTCACCACCGCGAATTTGATAGCGATTGTGTACGCTGAGAATTCGCACGATCGTCTCCCCTCCCGAATTTCTCCAGTGCAGTACGTGCAGATCTTTGTCTACCTCTATTTCCACTGTAGTTCGGGTCAGTTTGGGGTCGCCCCCGTAATTTCCCCAGTTTTTTGAGAAAAATCTACGAGAAAACAAGGATTCCGACTCAATATCCAGATCGAATGGGAGATTTTGAGGGAAAATGCTGTAGATCTTTAGGGTCGATCGCTCGGATTTTCCGATTCCTCGGGTCGATCGCTGCTAAAAGGGAGTTTGGGATTTTCTCGCACTTTCTCCGTCACGTCCGAGACCGTTGTTTGCAGCTTATCTGTGGTGTTTTGGGCGGCATCTTTGACCTGTTCGAGGGCGTTTTGCGTATTGTGCTTGACGGCATCTACATCCCGTTTGGTGCGCTCGTAATCTTCTTTGAGAAATTCGGTGAGTCGATCGAGCCTGTCGCCCCATCCTTTGGAATACTGCTGGGGTGATTGCAGCGCGGCTTCGAGGACGATAATCCGCTTGCGACCGACACTCGATAGGGCGATCGGTTGGAGTAGGTAAACCCCATCGAGAATGCCGCGCCAACCGCTTGAGGAGTAAAGGTAGCCAACGACGGCTCCCGTTTGCGGTTGGAAGAGAAAATCGACGAGCTTGCCCACCTTATCTGCACCGTCAGTCCAAATTTCGCTGCCGATCGGCGGTTCGACGGGTTTGGGAGCATCTGCCACCCGCTCTTCGAGGTCGCCCACCAAAATACCATCTTGCCCGATGGAATAGACTTGAGACCACGTATAGGTATGTTTTTGTCCTGCGAGCAATCCAGACTTGCAGACGAGACCGACGACTCGCTGGGCTTGAGGGTCCATTAATAGGGTGGAGACGCGACCGACTTGCTCGGCCGTGTGGCGATCGAGGACGAGTCGATTGAGGAGTTCGCTTTGTTTGAGAACTAGTTGAGATCCAAACATGTTTAAATCCTCAAAAATACGCTATAATTACTCTAAATTTTACCACAAACTCAAGATAAATTTAAGAGCTATTCTTAAATGTTTTCAAAGAGAAAACAAGGTTAACCTGCAAATATCTCGACTCGGGCAAATTTATGACGGAGTTTTGTGTTTTGCGAACGAGCGAACATCTCAATCCGATCTCTCGTACTGGACTCCGAGCATCTGAGTCTTAAAAGCTGACAATCTGGCAAGGAAATTGAAATGCGCCTGTTTTTAGTTCTCGCGATCGCCATTGCCTTTCTCTCAACCATTTTTGCGTTTCAAAATGCCGTTCCCGTCATCGTTCGTCTGGGAGTTTGGCAGTTAGAGATTTCTTTAGCATATGTCCTGTTTATTACGATTTGCTTGGGCATTGCGATCGGTTTGCTCGTTTCAATTCCCACGGTTATCAAACACCAACGTCGCGCGGCAAAATATAAAAAGACGATCGCCGAACTCGAAAGCGAATCGAGCGAACACCGAGAAACGATTTTCTCCCAACGCCAACGCATCGAACTCTTAGAGCAAAATATTACTTTGGAATAATTGTGAAGTTAGCATTCAGCATTTAGCTGTCAGCTTTTGAAGAAAACACACTCAGTTATTTGTCGATCGTATTTATTGAATCGGAGTTCTCGCTTCCTAAGAAACTTCAGCGTTTTTGTTACGAGAATCCATTAAAATTAGAGCTTTTGAGACTTGAAACCAACTGATGGCTTAATGCTGACATCGAGCATCACTCTAGGGTTGGCGAACGAGCGAGTAGAGAAAACTACTTGTGTCCGAAACACCTAGCAAGGACTATATTTCGGGTCGTAAGAATTCAGCTATTATTCATTGTTCTCTCCTTCTTCGACAACTCCTTGTAAATTCGTAACATTCGGGACGATTTCATCTGTTGTCCGGATGGTTTCGGGAATCCGGGCTTGGGGATTGAGTGCGGCATCTAGGGCTTCTTTGAGTGTCGGGGCCATGGCGATTTCATCTTTATAAGCCACAATCACGCGCACTAAGGCGGGCAAACTATTCTGTTCGGCTTCGAGATAAATCGGTTCGACGTAGAGCAAAGAACGTTCGATGGGAATGACGAGTAAATTCCCTTTAACCACCCGCGAACCTTGTTGGTCCCAAAGAGAAAATTGCTCGGAAATGAGCGGTTGTTGGTTGATGCGAGCTTCGATTTGTTCGGGACCGTAAACGAGTTCTTGCTTGGTAAATTGATATAAGAGTAATTTGCCATAATTATCGCCATCCGATCGACCGGCCAGCCATGCAATTAAGTTACTGCGATTGGGTGGCGTAAAAGGATGGAGGACGACAAATTCTTCCGACCCGGCTGTCGGCAACTTCATAATCAGATAGTAAGGTTTGACTTGCTGGGGTTCGTTGCGATAAATTTCCGTCGGAATCTGCCACAGGTCTTCGCGATTGTAGAACACCAGGTAATCGGTCATGTGGTAGACGAGCAGCCGTTCCGATTGCACTTTAAAAATATCGATGGGATAGCGAACGTGAGAGCGCAACGTAATGGGCAGATCGTCGAGGGGTTGGAACAGGTTGGGGAAGATTTTTTGATAGGTGCGAACGATCGGATCGCTCGCATCGGCAACGTAAAATTTCACCGTTCCGTTGTAGGCATCCACCACCACCTTGACCGAGTTGCGCATGTAATTGAACGAATTGTCGCCGGGATCGGAATAGGGATAGCGATCGCTGGTGGTATAGGCATCAATTATCCAATACAAATAGTGCGGCGAGGCGCTGCGTTCGTCGGGATTCTCTAAGTTGGCATCGGCAACCACCAGATACGGCTGGCTGTCGTAGCGCAGGAACGGGGCGAGATAGCGCACGCGATCGGTAATGTTACGCCGAAACAGCAACTTCGTCGTCGATTTGACCGGAGTCCACAGCAGCCGCCAATCTCGCAAGTATTCGGCAAACAACCACCGTCGAAATGGGTTTTTAATGCCGATTCCCCCTCGACCGTCGTAGGTGTTGTAAACGTTTTCGTTCCCCTCGGGATAGTCGAACTCGAGGGTATTCGTCGAAGTCAGAACGAAAGAATCGGTCAGTTCGCCGTAATAAATCCGAGGAAACCCTAGGGGAATACTCGATCGAATATTGGCATCGGCTGCTTCGATGGGACTGTCGATATTCTCGTCGCCGGCAGGCCCGGTTCCGATTCCTTTGACAAAATATTGGGGCAATCCGTCAGAAGCCGTCACGTTCACCGGACTCATGGTAAATCCAAAGCCGTGAGTGTAGATCAGATGTTGGTTCACCCAGGTTCGAGCTTGTTCGGCAAAAGCGCTAAAGTCGAGTTCGCGCGCGGAAATGCCGACTTGTTGAAGCCCGATGTTCCTCGGGTTTTCTGGAGTGGGGTCGCGCAGGAGGGTGTAGCGATCGAGATGGGCGCTATTGAATCGGTAGTAGAGTCGGATCTGCTGAAGTTGCCGATTGGTATCGAGGAGGGGACGAGTATCCCACAGACGGATATTTTCGATGGTCGGAGCATTGGCACTCAAGACTTCGGGGGTCAGTTCTCCGGTAGAATCGAAGGGTTTGACTTCAATATTATCTAAGTTGAAACTGGCGCGAGTCCACTCAATACTGCGCTCGAGGTAAGGTTGTTCCACGGCCAGTTCGTTGGGCTGTACCGCAATTCGCTGCACTAGACCCGGCAGACCCCAACCGAGAACGATCGCCGCAATAAAGTAGCCGCCGATGGGGTATACCAGGGAAATGGGGCGACGGGGTTTGTTTTGGGTGAGGGGAAGGCGGGTTTGGCGAGGACTTGGAGGAAAGATGGTTTCCCGTAGCAAGAGAAAAGCCGTCACCAACGCCGCCACGCTTAAGAAACTGTAGACGGGCAAGCGCACGTTGACATCGGTATAGCTAGCTCCGTAGATGATGCCGGAGGTGGAGTACAGGAGTTCGTAGCGACGCAACCAGTACCGCAGGGCGATCGCTAGCATCACCACCCCACCAAGGGCTTGCAGGTGTCGCTGCTGTTGTTTGGAGAAGCCGGGAAACTGACCCTCGCTTAGGGCATTACCGGAAAAGAGATAAATCAGGGTGACGGTGGCCAGGGCGCAAAAGGTCAGTCCGAAGAGCCAAAATTCAAAGAGTTGGGAAATCGGCAGGCTGAAAATATAAAAGCTCAGGTCTTTGCGAAAAACCGGATCGACTTTATCAAAGGAGGTGGCGTTGAGAAATTGTAAGAATTTCGCCCAATGGGCCGAGAGAATCATCCCGAAGCCCAAACTGAGAATGAGGGAAATCGCGCTCGCACCGACTCGGGTGGAATAGAGAAAAGTGCTGGGAACGGCAACCAGAACGGCGATGTGCCAGGGATGTTGCGGCAGGGCGATCGCCCAATTTATCAGGGTTTCGGCATTCAGACGATCGGGCATGGAGGCCGAGAGACTCGGCAAACTCCAATCGGGATGCCACAAACTCGCCATGACGGTGCCGTAGTGCAGCAAAATCGAGCCGATAAAACATCCCAATCCCACCCCCAGTAGGAGTATCCAAAATAGTCCGAGAGGGCGGGTGAGGGGAAGCCGCTCGTCGGTATCGGCAAATTTCGAGGTCACCGAGATTTTCTGAGTCTCGAGGGCTTCGCGCTTCTCTCGCGTCCATTCTCCTGGGGCGTATCGCTGCTGGCGGGCCAGCCAAAAGTTGCTCCCGAGAAATGCAAGGGTACTGCAAAAAGCGATCGCCCAGACGGAAAATTGGGTGGTGACGCGGGCGACGAAGGCTTGCCAATACCCCAATTCCTGAAACCAGAGGCTATCGGCAACTAAATGCGCCCCCAGGTCGATGGCCAGCACCAGCCCGAGAATGGCGACGATCGAGGGATAAATTCGACTGCGAAGGCGATCGTTCATGTCATGCCTCGTGGTGGATGACTGCTGTCTCTGTCGCCGTGTCAAGCTCAACGACTGTTGACTTCAAATCTTACCTTAAATCTGGGCGATCGAATTATTATCAAAACAGTTGATATTTTCAAGGCTTTTTTATGATTCCCAGACTTCCCCTTCCAGACTCTGCCAAACCCGAGTGCGATCGCTTTCTCAAAGCACTGACAAAAACACCATTTTCTGGCGAGATTCGATCGGACTTTGCCAGTCGTTTGAGTTTATCAACTGATAATAGTATTTATCAAATATTACCACAATCGATTGTCTTTCCGCGCGTTACTGAAGATTTAATTTATCTGTTTGAGTTAGCCGATCGCTCGGAGTTTAAATCCCTGTCTTTTTCACCGCGCGGAGGAGGAACGGGAACCAACGGACAATCCCTATCTAAGGGAATTACGATCGACTGTTCTAAGTATATGAATCAAATTTTGGAGGTCAATTTAGAAGCGGGTTGGGTGCGAGTTCAACCGGGAGTTATTTTAGATCGGTTGAATGCCGAACTAAAACCCCACGGTGTCTTTTTTGCCTTGGATATTGCCCCCAGCAGCCGCGCGACAATTGGCGGGGCAATTAATACCGATGCCTGTGGCAAAGGTTCGCGAATTTACGGCAAAACTAGCGATCGAATTTTGGAACTCACCTGGGTTTTACCCGATGGAACGGTGGGGCGATCGCAACCTTGCAACATGACAACGTTAAAACAACTCAAACAACAACCAGATCGTTTGGGTGAAATTTACTACCAAATTGATGAAATTGTCTCATCCAAGCAACAATTAATTGCCGAAACCTTTCCCAAAATGCCCCGCTTTATGACGGGGTATAATTTAGCTAAAGTCTATTCCCAGAATCGAGAATACTTCGATCTCAATCGAATGATTGCCGGATCGGAAGGAACTCTGGCGATCGTCACCGAAGCCAAACTTAAGTTAACTCCCATTCCCAAATATAAAAGTTTGCTCGTCCTGCACTATCGCTGTTTTAACGATGCCCTTGCCGATGCCCAAAGCTTACTCGAATCAAACCCAGCAGCCATCGAAACCATCGATGAAAAAATATTAGAACTAGCAAAAGGCGATGAAATTTATTATGCCGTTAAAGACTTTATTGGCGAAGCAAAAGCCATTAATTTAGTAGAATTTACCGGAACCGATCGAGCGGAAATCGAGGCAAAAGTCGATCGCATTTCTCATCAAACCGCAATGGCAACTGGGTATCATATTGCTCGAGACGATCTAGAAATCACCGATTTGTGGAAACTGCGAAAAAAAGGAGTCGGACTCTTAGGAAATCGTCCCGGCGCGCGCAAACCGATCGCCTTTATTGAAGATACCGCCGTTCCTCCTGCCAATCTCGCCCCCTACATCGATCGATTTCAGACATTACTCGCTCGATATCAGCTCGATTATGCCATGTTCGGTCACGTGGATGTCGGCTGCATTCACGTCCGTCCTGCCTTAGATTTAAAAGTGCCCGAAGACGAAGCATTAATTCGAGAACTTTCCGATCGAGTGGTGGCGTTAGTACGTCAATATGGCGGCGTGATGTGGGGGGAACACGGGAAGGGTTTTCGCAGTGAATATACCCCCCTCTTTTTCGGGGATGAATTATATCGAGATTTGCGCAAAATCAAGGCAGCGTTCGATCCCCACAATCGCCTTAATCCCGGCAAAATCGTTACGCCATTGGGGAGTAAAGATGAAGTGGTGCGCTTGGAATCGCCGTTGCGGGGACAGTTCGATCGACAAGTCCCCGAATCGGTCCGATCGCTCTACGAATCAGCTTTCAATTGTAACGGCAACGGCGCGTGTTTTAACGTCGATCTTGATGGGGTGATGTGTCCGTCTTATAAAGAAAATCGCGATCGCATCCATTCTCCCAAAGGACGCGCGAGTTTGTTGCGAGAGTGGTTGCGGCAGTTGGCGATTTCCGAGGTGGGGGAACAACCCGATGGTTATCTGACCCGGTTGTGGCATACCCTCGGCAAATTTTGCGGCGTTGGCGACTACTCCCACGAGGTTTACCGGGGAATGCACGGCTGTCTCGCCTGTAAAGCCTGTGCCACCCAATGTCCGATTCGGGTGGATATTCCGGCACTCAAATCGCAATTTCTCGATCGCTACCATACGCGATATTTGCGATCGCCACGGGACTACCTCACCGGATACATCGAAACGTTGGTACAGTGGCAATCTCGCGCGCCCCAATTAAGTAATGCGATCGCCCGTCATCCCCTGTCACAGTGGGCGATCGATCGTTTTTTCGGACTCGTCGATCCTCCCGAAATTAGCATTCCCTCCCTTCCCGAAGCCCTCGCCACCCGCCAAGTACCCCCCTTCGATCTCGATACCCTGGCGGCTGCGGATACTGAAAACAGCGTTATCCTCCTCCAAGATGTCCTCACGAGTTTCTACGAGGTGCAACTATTTCTCGATACCTACGATTTGTTGTGCCAATTGGGATATACCGTTTACGTTCCCCCCTTTTTCCCCAACGGCAAACCCCTGCACCTCCTCGGTTTTTTAGAACCCTTCCAGAAAATAGCCGATCGCCATGGCGGGTTGTTGCAAGAATGGGGGCGATCGAATATTCCCATCGTCGGCATCGAACCGAGTATTACCCTCTCCTACCGCGACGAGTACGCCAAAATGCTACCCGATCCCTTACCTCGGGTGCGGTTGCTGCAAGAATTTCTGGCGGCAAATCGCGATCGCCTACCCCGTACAACTGCCGATACGTCCTATTATTTACTCAGCCACTGCACGGAAAAAACTCTGGCACTGGGAAGCGATCGGCTGTGGCAGCAGGTTTTCGAGGCGATGGGACTGTCGCTGACTCTCTTGGAAGCCGGATGCTGCGGCATGGCAGGAACTTACGGCCATCAAACGGAACACTACGCCGCCTCCCGAGGAATTTATCAGATGAGTTGGGCCCCACATCTTCAGTCGATCCCGAATCGAGAACGGTCTGTGTTGGTGACAGGTTACTCTTGCCGCACCCAAGTCGATCGATTTGAAGAGTGGAAGCTGTGTCATCCAGTTCGGGCATTACTGACGGCGATCGAGGTGAAACTAGGAGACTCTCATTCGTGACAAGTTAAGCAATTTTGTCGAGTGTCAAGTTGACTGGCTCGAACGATAGAACCCTCTACCAATAAAGCGTTTGGGCGATCTCCCTCTTGTACGCAGGGGGTTCGGGGGAGGCGTTCCGTCCCCCGGCGGGGGGTTTGGGGGGAGACCCCCCAATTCCGGGTTTTCGGTTGATTATTGACAGGTTGACAAAGTGAATACCACCTTAACTTGTCACCAATGATGATTGACTGGTTGACAAAGCCAAAACCACCTTAACTTGTCACCAATGAATGCTGAATGCTTACACATGAAAAAGCCACCTTCTGAAATGGGTAAGGTGGCTTGTGGGGGTGTTATATCAGGTTATTCTGAGTACCGAGGGTTAAAACTTGCCGCGATTGCAGATTGTGGCAAGCTTTAACGTTAAGTAACCAGCCAAACTTAATATAAATCGATCGATCTAAACTTTGTTCGCTTGAAACGTGTTGGCCCGACGCTCTAGAGCGCAGAACCGACTCCAACATAGGAACCGTAGAAGAACAAGAACAGAATACCGACTGCACCCGTTCCAGCGATTGTAGCGACAATCCACAGGGGGATTTTGCCTCCTTCTGACATATCAATACCTCCGACAATTAAAAAAAATTTTACCGAACTTGACGCGAACGTCCGCAAATTCAGTTAGTTAAAGAAGTAACTAGAAAATAAAATTCCCAGCACGAAAACTAACAACAGACCTAGGTAAAGCGACGTACGGTTTAACTCAACCGGTTGCCTGTTCGGATTTGGACTGCGAGTTGGCATGGCGCTCTCCTAGCGTTGAATAAATTGCATGGCGGCGATCGCGCCTAAGAAGAAAATCGTGGGGACGGCTAAAGTATGAACCGCGATCCATCTAACGGTAAAAATAGGATAAGAAACGGGTTCGTTTGGCGTGCTACCAGTCATTGCTTAAAACTCCTTTGGTTATCTATGGATTCATAAATTCTTTGATCTGCGCCTTGCCTTCAAATCGATCGGTAACGATAGGCAATTCTATGCGATCTTGAGTATAGTACTCATCCGGACGAGGAGTACCAAACACATCATATGCTAAACCGGTACTCACGAACAGCCAACCCGAAATGAATAGCATGGGAATGGTCAAGGCGTGAATTAGCCAATACCGAACGCTAGTAACAATATCTGCAAACGGACGTTCTCCGGTAGTACCTGACATAAAAAATTCTCCTATCGAAACAGTTTTAGATTCTAAAAGCTAAACTTATGATACAAAAAAACGGGGATCTTAAGCAAGGGAATTTCCATGAAATTTCACTGGGTATTCAACCTGACTTTTAAGCGAAGTCCCCGAATTTTTGACGAAATTCTAGCTCTGTTTATGCCGATTGAGAGTTTCCTCGATATCGCAACATCGTACCGCGCTGACCCAGAATGAATCCAAGATCTTCAGAGACGAATTTAACCCGGTTGAAGTTCGAGGGAATGCTTTCAAGCTCGTTATCCTTAAGCCAAGTTTCGCCACCATCCAAGCTACAAACGACGTTTCCGCTACCACCAACAATCCAAAGTTCTTCGGGGGTTCGGTAAGCTAAATCGAGGAATCCCACGCTATTCGATCGCTCGGGATAAATAGGGTCTTGCCACACATCTTCGCTGCTTTCAGTATCGCTAAATTGCAGCATTCCACCCCGACCGAGGGTCCACAATTGACTCTCGGGACTAAATCCCATATTCTGCAAGCGACGGGAACTCTCGCGATTGTAAGGAGTCCAAGTCGGACTTCCGGGTTCCCAAACGGAGTAGAAATTTCCCCGAGCGGAAACCGCAACGTATTCGCCGTTATTCGATCGAGAAATATTTCGCAGGATGCCAATCGCCCCTTGAACCAGCCCTTTCCAATTCTGTCCCCCGTCTTCGGTGCGATAAATCGCGCCAATGTTGGTGGTCATTTCCGCCGACTGATTTCCCAAGGCATAGATGCTCGCGGGGTTCCCAGGTAGCTTTGCGCTCAAGGGAACGCGGAACCAAGAGTCGCCGCCGTCTTCGGTGTGCAAAAGAATGGCCGGAGAACCGACGATCCAACCTTCGTCCCCAGAAAAACTAATCGAGTCGAAGCGAATTTTCTCATCGCCAAAATCTAACTCTTTCTCTTCCCAGGTTTGCCCGCCATCTTGAGTTTCGAGCAGGGTAGCATTAGACCCCACACTCCAACCGTGTTGCAAATTGTCGGTAAATGCAATGTCCGAGAGGGTTTCTTCGGTGGGTAGGGAAAGAACTTCCCACGGATTTTCCTCCAGACTCGCTACGGTGCGACAACCCACACACAAGAAGACAGCCGCAACCAAGACGGCAAATTGTTTGAGGCGGTTAACAAAGGGGTTAACAATGGCATTCATGAAGTTGGACTCTATCTCTGGCAATGGATGGGTGGATAATAATTTAAATCGGTCGATCGAATCGATTTGCTCGAAGAGGGTAGCCGATGGATTTTCTCTAGCTCAAGCCGTAAAAGCTCAGCATAATGACTCCAGCTAAGGCTAAACCCCCAAAAATTAACAGACTTTTTTGTGAGGAGGAAAGCGTGTTGACACCGAAGCCGTAGCCGTAGTTCTCTTTAAATCCCGAGGCATTACCTGAAGGCCCCAAATTGGCAAACGTATTTTTCCGAGCGCCGCACACCGGACAGCGCCAGGTAATGGGTAAGTCATCAAAAGCCGTACCTGCGGAAATACCTCCTAGGCGATCGCCTTCTTCTGGCTCGTAGATATAGCCGCAAGGAGAGCATTCATACCGATCGAGAAGCTTTGCGTCGTCGGAGGTACTCTCCGTCGCGCTGGCTGGGGGATTTTGCTCTGGGACGTTTGGGGTTTCCATTACTCAGGGGGATTGGAAGGCTAGAAAGTTTCAATATTAAAATTTCTGTTAAATATTATGACACAATCGAGTTCATCTTCAGCCAAAAAACTCCCGAAGCGGTGAAAACCCCCATGATTTCACCACCTCAGTAAATCCGCCATCACCGCGCGCCTCTCAAATCGCGATCGGACGCTTAAAATTTGGTGGCTCGATGGGCGATCGGATCGAACTCAAACCGCCCGGAATAGTTCGTTTTGCCGTAAAGATTGAAGGATACGGTGGGTTCGTCTCCCATGGCTTCAATACAATGAATCGCCTCGGGTAAGAAGCCGATGGTTTCTCCCGGCTCTAAAATTTGCTCGCAGACTCGTTCGATGCGATCGGGATGCTCTGGGTCGGGCGATCGCTGCCACAAGGTATTCTTTTCTCGACCTTGCAAGAGTGCCACAATGCCCCACGCGGCGTGATTGTGAATGCGAGAGACTTGCCCCGGTTGCCACGCCACCATCTGAACGGTCAGGGGATAGTCGGGTTCGTCGTAAAGCATGACCACCGACCAACCTTTCTGGGGATCGGGGGGGAGGTACTGCGCTTCGAGCCAAGGAGAGTCGGTCAAAAACTGTTTGACGATCGGACAAATCCGTCTCAGACGCTGGCGATCGTCGGTTTGGGTCTCTAAAATGTCATCGAGATCGGCGAGCAATCGATAGAGTCGGTAGGGAGTTGGCAGCTTCTCCCCTCGCTCGATCTCATCTAAAACTTCGCAGCATCCCGCCTCGGTGACGATCCAGTCGCTCGATTCCATCTGCTTCTCCTCCAAGGGTCGAAGAATTGTTACTCTACCACGATCGGGTAGTCGGGAGTCGGGTTGAGGGGACAGCTAAACACGTAATTCCCAGGTTTAAGGGTAATCTGATATTCCGCAGTCGTTCCCGAGTTCAAACCGCCGCCGCTGACTTTGGGCAACCTCACCCCCGTTGCTCCCGCACCGCGCAAGTAAAAGCCTAACTCGTAGGGAACATCCTGGTTCGTGACTTTGAAAATATAGTCTCCGGGCTTGAGGGTGAGGGGTTTGAACTGAGCTTCGCGCTCGGATAAGGTTTCGGCATTGATGCGATCGCACTCTCGGGCATTTGCGGGTTGATATTCGTAATCTCGAGCTTCGGTTTCGAGAAACTGACAACCCGTTTGGGTGAGGGTGACGACGGTGGGTGGGGAGGCACTCGCATCCTCGCCTGAAGGGGAAGTCGATTCGTTCTGAGTACAGCCGGCTGCGCCCGAGACAAGCAGCATCGTCCCGAGGATGATGCGGGTTTTTAAAAAGCTCGAAATCATTATCTTTACTTGATGATTTACCAGGGTAATACGGACTGGTGCTTTGAGGGTCCAATTGCCACGTTCACCCTGCGGCTTGCCCTCGGATACGTTCTCTAGCTTATGCTTTGAATCGATCGAGGAGCTGAAAAACAGATAAGTTTTTGCCTAGAAACATCGACGTTGGGCATGGGTGACGGTTCTCGATCGTTAACCAAAAATTGTCGAGCTGAGGGGTCTACAAACCCTGTCAAGGTCAACAATCGTTAAACCCGACTCCATTTTTTTGACAAGTGGATCTCTTATTTATTTGCAAGTCCCTAACAGCAATAACCGTCCAATTGCCGCTCTGAATTTTTGTTGACCTTGTGTTCGCCTCAATGTCGATCGCCAGTAAATTCTCAGAGTTTTCTCATCTAAAATCAAACTCGGTCTGCTATCTTAAATGCCACATTGCAAGCCGAACCCGAACTGTATTTTCTCACTTTATCTTTACCCGTTGCTGGGAATAGATAGATCTTTTTTATCTGAGGTGCGATTTGGGCTTTGCATACCTATAATGTCATAAATATACACTTTCGATCGTCAACATTGGAGATAAGTAGATGAAAGTCAAATACTTCACCACTCTGGCAACCATGACTCTTCTGAGCGTCGGCTTGGCTGTGGGCTGCTCGAATCCTTGCGCGGCTCAAGACGAAGCCCCCGCAGATGCTCCGGCTGCCGCCCCCGCAGATGCCCCGGCAGCCGATCCTTGCGCGGCTCCAGCAGCCGACCCTTGCGCGGCTAAGGACGAAGCCAAGCCTTGCGCGGCTAAAGATGAAGCCGATCCTTGCGCGGCTAAGTAAGTACGCCAGTTCGGCTGCATTCATTCAATACATTCAGGGGACAGACGCATTGGGTCTGTCCTTTATTGTGTTTTGTGGTTCGTTTGAGAGCGCGAGATTTTACACGTATTCCTCAAATCTTCTCCAACTTCACTTTTGTTCGGGATGCTCTGACTCCGGACTCTGGCAGCCGAGTTCGTTAATCGCCGCAATCATTTGATAAAGTCGTCCCAAATCTCGTTGATTGAAATAAAGGGCTAATCTGGGCAAGTCGCTCGTTTCGTCGGGTAATTCTTGGGGAAAGACTTGGCTCTTTTCAATGCAACCCTTGACTAAAATATCGCTGAAGTGGGTATTGAGATATTCCACATCTCGATCGGAAAGCTCGCACTTGAGACGAATTGCCAGTTGTTCTCCGACGTAGCGGCTGGAATGATAGACGCGGTAGAAACTTCGGATCGCTTCGCAAGCCACATCCAAATCGTCGGTAATCGTATACAGGCTCGAATCGTCAGCACTAATCAGGCCTCGATCGAGCAGTTGGCGATGAATGTACCGATCCCAATCTTTCCAGTAATGCCCTCCGGGTTCATCGATCAAAACGATCGGTGCGGGACCGTATTTTCCCGTCTGGCTTAAGGTCAAACTCTCAAAGGCTTCATCTTGAGTGCCAAAACCGCCGGGAAAAAGTGCTAGCGCGTCGCTTTCTTTGAGAAAAAAGAGCTTTCGGGTGAAGAAATATTTGAAATTAATAGATTTAGGATCGCCATGAATGAAGGGATTCGACGCTTGCTCGAAGGGAAGCTGAATGTTGAGACCGAAAGAATGCTCGGCGGTGGCTCCTTCGTTACCCGCCTGCATGATACCACCGCCCGCTCCAGTGATTGCCATAAATCCATATTCGGTCATTCGGCGAGCAAACCGAACGGCCATTTCGTATTCAGGTCGATCTCTTGGAGTCCGCGCCGAACCAAAGATCGTAATTTTGCGAACGTGTCGGTAGGGATAAAAAACCTCAAACCCTTGTTCCATATCTTGTAGGGCGTAGGTGAGGATTTTCCAGTCAAGACGCTCGACATCACTGTTAGCAATCCGCACGAGAGTTGCCATCGATCGAGCGATCCATTTTCCATGTTCGAGGCTGGGTAGGCGATCGAGCAACTCGAGAATTTCGGTCTGGAAATTTGTCAGGTCTTCGGAAGAAGCATTTTGAAGCATACAAACTGACTGCTTGACCGATCCTAGTTTACATGAGATTCCATTAAATAAAGCTAGGTTCGGTCTGAATGGAGCCGGAACCTAGCTTTGTCTATCGACTTTAAACGTCTTAACGGTCTCTTGTTAACTAGAGCGTTCTATAGATACTTTTCTAATGTGTTGGCTAGAGTTGTTTTGGGAACGGCACCAACGACCATATCCACTCGTTGCCCGCCTTTAAAAATCATCAAGGTGGGAATACTGCGGATTCCATACTGGCTTGCCACGTTGGGATTATCATCCGTATTCAACTTGACGACCTTCACTTTTCCATCGTACTGCTGGGCGATTTCGTCCACGACAGGAGAGACCATGCGACACGGACCGCACCAAGGTGCCCAAAAATCTACAAGTACGGGAACTTCGCTCTGGAGTACTTCCTCTGTAAAGCTTGCGTCTGTAACTGCTGCGGCTGCTGACATGCCTTCAGATCCTTCACTTTGTACCGAATATTTTAATGTTCACATTTTACCACAGCAACCGTAGCAGTTTTTACAGGCAGATCGAGAATCGATCGGGTTGGACTTAAATAAGGAACCGCCTGGAAAGCTTTCCAGGCGGAGTGTGGTGTGAGGAGTGAACGGAAACATGCGTCTCCGCTTTCTCTATTGTAATCAACAGTACCGTTTCGTGCGGATCGAAACGGGAATTTCTTAAGATTTTTGAAAATTCGACTCGGGCGATCGCTCCTTCCCAGCCCGATCTCAACTTGACGAGCAGCGATCGAATTGCGGTTTGGAAAACAGACGCGATTTAGGCTCGAGGTCTTTTTTTGGCTGTTTTTTTCTTTTGGCGCGATCGCTGCGCGGACATCATCTTCCCTTTAGAAACGGGAAACCCGGCTCTGGGTATCACTTGATGCTTGCGTTTGTCTTCTAAGTCTTTGAGTTCGGTATAGTCGATCGAGTGAATGCAGTTGACCGGACAGGTGTCGATCGCCTCTTGAATGGCATCTTCGGAGTCTCCATCTTGGTCGAAGACTCTGGCTCGACCGTACTCCGCTTCGATGTAAAAGGTGTTGCGAGCCACATGAGCGCAGTGCTTGCAGCCGATACAGGTCAATTCGTCAACGTAAACTCCTTTTTGCCGCAGCGCTCCCCCCAACTCTGGCTCGAATCCGGAGCGTTCGTCGGCTTCTCTGAGCATTCCTCCCAACTCTGGCTCGAATCCGGAGCGTTCGTCGGCTTCTGTGGGCGGGGAGGGAGAAAAATCCGAGTTCATAGTTTTTTGCGCGGGTCGATTAACACGAATCTAAAATCCTAGAGCAGGGAAAAAAGAGTTTTTCTCCCTGCTACTTTCTCTCGAACTTCCCAGGTGTTGAATTGGGGAGGTCAATTGATACGGATTTATTTGTCCGGGTGTATGGCGTTTCTCTCGATCGGTGAGGTCCCAAAGCTGAAACTAGAAAGAAAAGATTCGAGGTTCGAGTGCCACTCTCATCCAAGCAGACCTCAGACAATTAGGAAGCGCCATACGTTCTGCTGTATTGCCGGCTGTATTTTCTAAGCCCAGCGTTGCAAAACCAGACGAATCGAACCATCTTCGCTCTTCTGCTGTTCGGCGACTTGAAAGCCCTGTTTGGTCGTTTCGCTCATCACCGTATGGTAAGCGTATTGCTGGGTTACTTTTTGTAAAAACCGTTCGACCGAGCCATTTTGCTGCCAAAACTGTAAGTCGGCAACGAGTTCGTACTCTTGACCGTTCCAGCTAAAACCGATGTCGTAACCGTTATCTTGCTCGACGACAACATCAGCCGTTTGAGTTTGACCGCGATAGCCTCGCACTTCTCGAGGTCCCGATTTCCAATCGACTTCGAGTTGGGTTAATGCATCTTGTAAGGAGGTCAGATTTCTGATTTTTGTTTTGAGATGGCTAAAGTGTGACATAGCAACTTGTATGTAAAAAACAGCAGTAACTTAACAGTTGAAATCTAAAGAAACGAAAACTTACCACTCGCTATGGGTGGTACGAGCATCGAGCGTTGCAGCTTGACCTTGCTTGGCAGCAAAAAATTCAGAGGTGGGCTTTTGGGAGAGGACTTGTCCGAGTTGAGCTTCGATGGCTGCGGTCACTTCCGCACAGGATGCACCACTGATGCCCGTTACTTTCTCAAAAACCCTGCCGTCTGGATAGATGATGAACTCTAGTGTTTCCATAGTTGGCGCGTACCGCTAAAGAATTGACAAGCCGGGAACTCATATCTCTCTAGCCCCCGATCTGACCGGAGTGAATCGCTATCTGGGTGGCTAAATAAATCTTGACTAACCTTCCGAAAAGCTGGTCAAAACTTAACAAAACTTATTCCTTAGATGTAATTATACTCTAATTAGATGTAAGTTTCCCTTAACTTTTCTTTCTCGTCAAGAGTCGAAAGGGAATCGAGATGGAAAAATTGGGTGAATTCGAGCGTGCAAAAAAGCTTATTGTTCTCTTGGCTCGAGAGGCGATCGAAACCAACTCCAGGCAACGGATAATAAGGAGTTGCTCTTTAGTAAAGCGAGTTACGCATCATGAGTCGCCATCGATCGATCGAAAATGAAAATATCAATCCCATTCGAGTGGGAATCTTGGGGTTTGGAGGACTCGGACAAGCCGCCACCCGAGTTCTCGCCCCCAAACGGGAAGCTCTATGGGTTGCCGGGGCCGATCGCCACGGGTACGCCTATCACCCAGACGGATTGAATCCCGACGAGTGCATTGCCACCTATCACCAGCGCGGATCTCTGGGGTACTTGGAAACCAACGGCAACTTGAGCGATCGCAGCGTCCGAGATTCGATCGAAACTGCCACCACTGTCGATGGCTATTTCCTCGCCCTACCCAATCTCCCCAACACCTTCATGGCTTCCGTCGCCCGCCAATTTATCGAGATGGGATGGCAGGGGGTCCTCGTCGATGCCCTCAAACGCACCAGTGCCGTGGAACAACTCTTAGAGTTGCAAGACGAACTCCAAGCCGCTGGCATTACCTACATGACCGGGTGCGGGGCAACTCCCGGACTGCTGACGGCTGCTGCGGCCGTTGCCGCCCAAAGCTACGCCGAAGTTCACAGCGTTAAAATTACCTTCGGCGTGGGAATCGCCAATTGGGAAGCCTATCGCGCCACCATTCGCGAGGATATCGCCCACATGCCGGGATACGACGTGGAGAAAGCCCGCCAGATGAGCGACTCAGAAGTTGAAGCCCTCCTCGACAAGACCAACGGGATTTTAGCACTCGAGAATATGGAACACGCCGACGATATCATGCTCGAACTCGCTGGGATCGTCTCCCGAGATCGGGTTTCCGTGGGGGGCATCGTCGATACTCGCAACTCTAAAAAACCCCTGAGTACCAACGTGCGCGTCACCGGGCGGACTTTTGAAGGCAAAATCTCCACCCACACCTTTACCCTCGGAGACGAAACCAGCATGGCCGCGAACGTCTGCGGCCCGGCCTTCGGCTATCTCAAAACCGGAGTTTCCCTGCATCGGCGCGGAATATACGGTCTGTTTACCGCCGCCGAAGTGATGCCGCAATTCCTGAGTTAGGATTCCCCAGCCGTCGATCGATCGGCTAGAATTCGCTCGAGGGAAGGGGGCAGCCGTCGCATAATCTTACCTTTTTGGCGATCGACCGCCACCAGCGTGACGATCGCACTCAGATACAAAATTTGCCCGTCTGGCGATCGAATTTGATACTTCCAGTTCAATCGCACCCCCGATGGCGGTTCCATATACGCCTTCACCACCGCACTCGTCCCCATCCCCATCGATTGATGGTAGCGAACGGAAAGTTCGACGACAGGCAGATCGCAGCCGACGGCGACCAAATCGGCGAATTCAATCCCCGAAGCGCGCAAATATTCAACCCGCGCTTCTTCCATCCAGGCAATGTAAGTACCGTGCCAGACAATTCCCGCGAAGTCGGTGTGGTGGGGATGGGCGCGCACGGAGTATTCAAACCAGTTCGGCTCGGTGGCGAGGGATGACGATCGCTCGGACTCCAGTTGTTCGGTCATTTTACAAAACGTTCAAAAACGCTACATTTCTCAAAATTTTCGATCGATCGTTCGGTCTATGCTGGATTTTAAGAGAGGCCGTTCGATCGAAGGCTTCGTTAAGTTCGTTTCAATCCTACCCCCAAACCCCAAAACCCGAAAACGACCGATCGTCAGGGGGATTAGAGATCGACTCTTCTCGATCGCCCACCCGATCGATTCCGTTCCCACTTTAGAATTTCTCAAGTCCGTTCAAACATCTCAAATTGCTGTTAAAACAAAATCGATAAATAAATGATTGAAAAAATTGTCGTTGCCGTTGCCGGACGGGGACTGTGCGAAGAAATGGTCAATCAGCTCCTCGATGTTCCCGCAATCGCGCGAGCCTCGATTACAGTGTTGCACGTCGTTCCCCCCCAAGTCACTGCCGATGGCATGGCCGAAGCCCTCAAGGAAGGGGGTGAGATTCTCGCCCAAGCGGTCAAAACCATCAAAGCCGACCCCGAGAAAGTCAACCCTCGCCTCAAGCAAGGGGACCCAAAAACCATCGTCTGTGAAGTCGCCGAAGAGGAAAACGCCGATCTGATTATTATGGGTTCGCGCGCCCTAGGGCGTTTGCGCTCGATTTTGGAGAACTCCGTGAGCCAGTACGTCTTCCAACTTACCGGACGACCGATGTTACTGATCAAAGATGGTATCTTCGTGCGCAAGCTCAAACGGGTAATGGTGGCGCTCGATAAATCCGAGTCCGCCCAACAGGCATTGAAACTCGCGTTGTTTCTCATCCGCGATCTCAAAGGGTCGCAAATTCTTCTGGCGCGCGTCAATCCCAACGATCCCGACAGTCGCCCGGAAGACGATCCGATCCTCGCCCAAGCCATCCAAGAGGCGAAAAACATGGGCGTGGACTATCGTGCCGTGACGACTCAAGGCAATGTCGGGGAAGAAATTTGCCAAATTGCCGAGGACTCGAATGCAGACTTGCTGATTCTCGGATCGCCCGAACGCCGTCCGACAGTCGCAAAAGGGCTGCCCGATCTCGATCGTCTCCTGGGTAAATCCCTCTCGGATTACGTGCGAGTTTATGCCGAATGTCCGGTCTTGTTGGCACGCTTTCCCGAAAACTAACCTAAAAACGAAACGGTATCTTTTTCACATGAATAAGGGGAGACAAAGTGTGAGCTTTATCTCCCCTTATCGAGTATATTTTTTGTCAGGAACGTACGAGACGAACTGGCAAAATTATTGACTTTACTCTTGCTCTTGATTACTTTGTGTTTGAATGTACAAAATAATTAAAAACACAGAAGGCACAATGACAAACAGAAGGCTTGCAAGATAGCCTAACTGGTTAGTTTCCATCGGCTCGGGCCTCTAAAGAACTTTAAAACGAAGTCTCTTTACAATACCATTATGGATAGACAATCGGAAATAGCAGTTTGACGCTTCCCGAAATCCGGGTCGATTCCTCTTCCCTAGGGCTTTGTTTTCACGCTGATATCGCCATTGACGAGCACTTGGCAAGCCAGGCGATAGGTGTCGGGCTTTTTCTTGAGCTTGCGTTCTTCAAATGATGTCCGAGGCGAAAGATTCTCCATCCCCGAAACGATCTCGACGATGCAAGTCCCACACTGGCCGTATCCGCCGCAGTTGGTCATTTTGCCCCAGGTTTTGTAAATATCGACGCGATTTTCCAGGGCTTTCGTTCTTAAGTTCGCACCGTCTGCGGCGATCGCTTCTTTGTCTTCATTTACAAATTTGATATTTGCCATTTTGTCTTCCCCGTCACTATTTGTTAATAATCTTAACAATTTAGGTTGCACATCGCGATCGCTTTTCTTTCGAGATCGATCGAGACGGTCAAATTACACGGCGATCGTCTCGAAAATTTCCAGTCGAGAACTCCACCGATCAGAGAGTTACCCAGTCGGAGAAGTTGCCCGAATCATCCGATTGCCATCTAAAGCGTCGATCGCTCCGGAAGCGATCGTCTTCTTCGTTCCGGCGATCTTGCTCCGCGTTGGCAAGCACTCGAACCCAGGTCGCAAACCGTCATCTTCTCGAGGCGATCGGCAAGGCGATCTTCAGAAAAACCACCTGGGAAGTCAGAAGGAAGTCAAAATTTTGTAAAAAATTTACCAGAATTTAACCCCGCCTTGCGTGTTAAATAAATTTACTGTGCGTACACAATTTTTACCCTTCCCCTGCATCCTCCAGGAAATCGGTACGTTGGGGAAATAAGGAGCAATTCGTCGGTGGTTGATATTCTTTGGCTCTTGGTTTGCGCGGGACTGGTTTTCCTCATGCAGCCAGGATTTATGTGCTTGGAGTCCGGGCTAACTCGCTCCAAGAACAGCATCAACGTAGCGGTGAAAAACTTTGCCGACTTCGGAATTTCGGCATCCTTGTTTTGGGCGTTTGGCTTTGCGCTCGTCTTTGGAACCACTCAAAGCGGAGTCATCGGCACCACCAATTTCTTCGTTGCCCTAGAATCCAACCCGCCACAGGCCGCCTTCTTTTTATTTCAGATGATGTTCTGCGGCACGGCAACCACCATCGTTTCTGGGGCCGTTGCCGAGCGAATGAAATTTCACTCCTACCTGATCGTCGCCTGCCTTTCCTCGGGCCTGATTTATCCCCTCTTCGGTCATTGGGCTTGGAACCTTTCCCTCGACGGACTGCGGGTCGGGTGGCTCGGACATTTGGGATTCGTGGATTTTGCTGGCAGTACCGTCGTCCACAGCATTGGCGGTTGGATTGCCTTAGCTGCCCTGATTGTAATTAAACCCCGCGCCGGTCGCTTTCCCAAAGACGGCGAACCCCAAAAAATTCAAGGCTCGAACCTACCTCTATCGGTTCTCGGTACGATGCTGCTGTGGATGGGTTGGCTGGGATTCAATGGGGGCAGCATGTTGCACCTTGACGAACAAGTCGCCCCCATCATGGTGCATACCGTGATTGCTGGGGTTTCGGGTTTGGTCTCGGCGATGATAATTAGCTGGAGGCGCAGTCAAGTTCCCGAGGTGGAGTTACTCCTCAACGGTTCCCTGGCCGGACTCGTTGCCATTACCGCATCGTGCAGTTACGTCACCACGCCAATGGCAATCCTCATTGGTGGGGTGGGGGGTGCAGTAATGATTTCCCTCAAGCTGCTCCTCGAACGCTGGTGCATCGATGATGCGGTCGATGCGATTCCGGTCCATCTCGGGGGGGGCGTTTGGGGAACCGTTGCCCTGGCGCTGCTGGCCGATCCTGCCGAACTGGGGACGGGTTTAACGCACTTCGAGCAATTCGGCGTTCAACTCTTGGGAATTGGGGTTTGCGGGATTTGGGCATTCGGGCTGATGTATCTGCTACTGCGCTGGATCGATCGCTTCTCCCCCTTGCGCGTGTCTCTTTCCGACGAACAAATCGGCTTGAACATCTCCGAACACCAAGCCAAAACCGAAATTCACGATTTATTTGAAGCGATGGATTCTCAAGCCCGAACCCAAGATTTGAGCTTGCGCGTTCCCGTCGAACCGTTTACCGAGGTCGGGCAGATTGCCAATCGCTACAATCAGGTGATGGATGCCCTCGAAGAAGCCGTCGCCCTCACCCGCGCCATCGTCACCACGGCCACCGATGCGATCGTCACCTTTGCCCAACCGCACCTCAAAATCGTCACGGCAAACCCCAGTGCTGAGTCGATTTTCGGCTATAACTCCAACAAATTGACTGGAACGACCGTCGATACGTTATTGGAGTTCCCGAACCTCAACGAGCCTTCCGAGAAAGCGGTGGTGGAGATGCTGCTCGCCCAGAAGCGACGGGAATTGTTCGGTCGTCGGGCCGATGGGTCGATCTTTCCCGTCGAAGCGACCATCACCCAAGCGCATGTGGGCGATCGGGTTTTTTATACGGGCACGTTTCGCGATATTTCCGAACGCAAGCAAGCCGAAGCCCGGATTAAACTGGCTAACGAAGAAATTCAGATCCTCAACCGACGCTTGCAAGCCGAAAATACCCGCCTGGGGGCGGAAGTGGATGTCAGTCGCCGCCTCCAACAGATGCTACTGCCCAAAGAGTACGAACTCGAACAAATTGACGGCTTAGATATTTCCGGGTTTATGGAACCGGCCGCTGAAGTAGGAGGAGACTATTACGACGTTCTCGCACGCAATGGCAGCGTGAAAATCGGCATCGGGGATGCAACCGGACACGGACTCGAAAGCGGCGTGCTGACGCTGATGGTGCAAACGGCCGTACGCACGCTCCTTGAAAATAACGAAACCGACCCCAAAACGTTTATGGAGGTTCTCAATCGGACGATTTACAACAACATCAAACGGATGAACTCCGATAAAAATATTACCCTGTCTCTGTTGGACTACCAAGGCGGTAAACTGCGGGTGAGCGGTCAGCACGAGGAAACCCTAATTTTTCGGGTGAATGGGGCGATCGAACGGATCGATACGATCGATTTGGGATTTCCCTTGGGCATCGAAGCAGACATCGCCGATTTCGTCGCCGATACGTTTGTCGAACTCGAAACCGGAGATATTGTCGTTCTCTATACCGATGGCATCACCGAAGCAGAAAACCATCGCGGCGAATTTTACGGACTCGATCGCCTGTGCGAAGTTGTGAGTCGCCACACCCACGAATGTGCCCGTCACATCCGAGAAGCCGCCATCGAAGACGTGCGATCGTATATCGGTACTCATACGGTTTACGACGATATCACCATACTGGTGATGAAACAAAAATAGGGAGGGGCGCACCTGAGACTTGGGCTGCGATTTGGGGGCTATAATGTATGCGGTTGTAGCAACGAGGTGACAGGCAAGCCGATCGTGTCAGCGATCGCGCGTGGGCTGACGCGAACGACGAACTTATAGCTGCACCCGTTCGTCTGCGCAAGAAACGCGAAACTGGCTCCCGATCGTATTCTGATATCAGATCGTCCCTCGAGCGAACTCGAGCAGCGCGATCGAGTGGCAATAAGTGGTTTGGGAGAACTTGGCAACCATGACTCAAATCTTTGGCGATTTCGATGAAGGATTACCCATTAGCGAAGAATTTCTCGTCATTGGCTTTTCCCCTTCTTCGATTCCGCTCAAGCAACGCTGGAGAAATAACGGATTATCTGCTGATTTTATGGCAGACTACTTGATGACGTTCTTCTTAGGAAATGATAGCGATCCCACCTTAAAACACAAACAAGCAGAAATTAGAAGTGCTATCGGCTTTATTGCGAATGAATTGCTAGAAAATGCGATGAAGTTTAACGATGAATCATCGCCCTATCCGATTAGCATTCGCTTGCAACTCTATGCCGGTCAACTGATGTTTGTAACTCGAAATAGCGTTCCGCCCGATCGCGTTCCCCCCTTTAAACTTTTTTTGACAGAATTGATGGCTTCCGACCCGGCTCAGATGTATATTCGCCAACTCGAAAAAAATGCCATTGAAGAGAACTCCGGCAGTTCGGGATTGGGATTTTTGACGATGATGAGCGATTACCTTGCCAAGCTCGGATGGAAGTTCGAGACGGTCTGCCAAGATCCGAAAACAATTACCGTAACCACAATGGTACAGCTGACAGTATAGTTTAGTCATCCCCGTGAAGAAATGACAAGCCATCGAGCAGATACCATTCGATCGGTAACTTAAGTAAGATCGGTGCAGACCCGAATTCCTCTAGACCACTGACCATTGAGAACTGACAACAAAAACTATGGAAATTAAAACCGAAGACTACCGTATCGGGTACGACAAAGAAAGTGCAACTGTAAGCTGCCAGGGTTCGCTTCGACTCGGTGGTATGGAAGAATACAAACCCATCATCGCTCTTCTCGATGAAGTGGCCGAGACCGAACCGTCTAAAATTATCCTCAACCTGCGCGAACTTGAGTTTCTCAACAGTTCTGGGATTAGTATGCTCTCGAAGTTCGTGATTAAGGTCCGTCACAAAAAAAACGTCGAAATGATCGTTCGAGGTTCCAATCAAATTCCCTGGCAGGGAAAATCGCTGAAAAATTTACAGCGCTTGATGCCTTCTTTGAGTTTAGAGTGGGTGTAGCAACCCAAGATACACGCCTGACTCTGACCCGAAGTCAAGACACCAGACTGATGCAGTCCCTTGACACCAACCCTCGAATCGCAAGCTATTTAAGCCGTCGAACCGTCCGTGCTAGACTAATGAGACTTTAAGTTCGATCGCGCCAAACTATGTTCTGGGCTGATAAAATTGCTGCGGGTACTCAAGGCGACCAAGTTGTTAACGATTCAAAAACACCTTCGGGTCGCGTTCATGTTGGGTCTTTACGGGGAGTCGTCATTCACGATGTCATCTACCGCGCTCTCAAACGATCGGGAAAACCCGTTCGCTTTTTGTACGGTGTTGATGATTACGATGCCCTCGATACCGTCCCGAAATACCTCTGTGGCGATCGATTTTCGCCCTATTTAGGCTTTCCCCTGTGTAACGTCCCCGCCCCAGAAGAAACCAGTAGCGACTATGCTAAATTCTTCATGGGTGAATTTCTCGAAGTTTTCGATTATCTCGGGGTCAAACCTGAAGTTTATTACCTGAGAGATCTCTACCGTTCGGGTAAATTAAACTCCTATATCAAAACATTTTTAGAAAATGCTCGCCTCGTTCGCGAAGCCTATCAACAGGTGAGTAAAGCCAGCCGTCCCGACAATTGGTATCCCTTTCAAGTCGTTTGCGAAAACTGCGGTAAAATTGCCACAACGGAAGTCACCGACTATAACGGTTCGGAAGTTTTCTATACTTGCAAACCCGAAGCCACCAACTACGTCGAGGGTTGCGGACATTCAGGTTGGATTTCTCCATTTGATGGCAACGGGAAATTACCTTGGAAGGTTGAATGGGTGGCGAAGTGGAATTTGCTCGGCGTGACGATTGAAATGGCCGGTAAAGACCATTCTCAAAAAGGGGGTTCTCGAGATGTAGCGAATGCCATTTGTCGAAAAGTCTTACACGAACAACCACCCTTTCACGCCCCGTACGAATTTATTTTGGTGAATGGAACCAAGATGAGTTCTTCTAAAGGTGTGGGGTCGAGCGCGAAGGAAATTGCTCAATTGCTTCCAGCAGAACTATTGCGCTTCTTGATGTTGCGAACGCAGCCGAAAACGGCGATTAATTTTGCTCCCAACTACGAAAATATTACCCGACTGTTTCGGGATTACGATACTTTAAATCAGAAGTATCAAAATCAACTCGAAACCGAAACTGAAGTCGAACTTACCAAAGAGCTACTGCCGCTGTTTTATTCTCAACTCGATGAAGAGATTAAAACTTACCATGCGTTCGATGTGAGTACGTTAATTTCGCTGTTGCAAATTCCTCATTTAGAGATTAAAGCTGAAATTGAAAAACGCAGCGATCGCCCTTTGAACGACAACGATTGGAAAATTATCGATCGCCGAATTGATGTGGCGAACAAGTGGCTCGAAGACTACGCCGATCCCGAAGAAAAGCTAACGATTTACTTCGACGAGCTTCCCGAAGCCGCGAGGAATTTAACCCCAGAGCAAATCGAGTATTTAACGGGACTCAAAGAAGCCTTAGAAAGTCTTGAAACTTGGGAAGCTGAGGCATTGCAAACGGCAATCTTTTCGGCAGCCAAATCGCGATCGATTTCACCGAAAGTGGCATTTCCGGCAATTTACTATTCTTTCTTGGGGAAAGAGCGAGGGCCCAAAGCTGGGGGACTGTTTTCTTATCTCGATCGCGAGTTTGTCCTCGGACGGATTCAAGAGGTCATCAGTTAAGGTGAATGGTTAACTTTCTCTCGAGAGTATCTGCATCCGTCGTTCTACGGACTCGGAATCCTCTCAAGTGCGTGCCTTGTAAGTGTCACATTCCCACTTTTTTTTCAACCCAAGAGGGCGACAATTGAGGTAGAGAGACCGATAACGAACTCTGGGAAACTGTGAGTCCAGCCTCAACACGCCCGATCGGGTCTGGAAACGCAAAGGCCAAGAGAGTGGTTTAAAGGGTGAAGCCCTCAAAAGCAAACCCTCCTGAATTGGGACAGCATTGCCGATAATTGACCTCAGTTTCCCCCGAGACGATCGGATTGCTCGTATTACCTTCGATCCCAAGGAGAAAATCATGAAACGATTTACGCGCTATTTCGCAATATCTGTCGCGATCGCGTTTACCTTTGCCACCGCTCAAACTGCTGTTGGCGAAACCCTAGAACTGTCGCCGGGATTTACCGAACCCACCACCCTCGATGGCATTGCCGGTGGTACGTCCGAAAGTAGCAATTGCGGCTATATTGCCGACACTCCCAATCACGAACTCGTCCTCACGGAAGATTTCGACTACCTCAGAGTTTGGGTGAATGGCACCGAAAATCTGACGCTGTTGGTTAGAGGGCCTGGAGGCGAATTTTGCGCGCCGCGAGATCCGCAGCAGTCGGGATATTGGGAGGAAGGAACCTACTCGATCTTCGTTGGCGATCGGCAGGGCATGGAAGAAAATTATACCTTATCCATTTCAACCAACCCGTAGGCATGGGTGGCAAGTTGAGGGTGTATTGGTTTTGTCAACTATCCAATTGGGGGGTTTGGGAGAAACTTCCTGGCTAAAAGAGTCCGATCGTGAAAACTGATGGCTTGAGTTGGGTCTAAGTTGGGTTTGACGATTTGAGTCAGTTAACTTGACACGCGACAAAACTGCTTCACTTGTCACCAATAGCTTGTAGGTAGAAATTGGGCCGATCCGGGATGATGACACGTCATGAAAAATCCCCCATTGCAGTCAATAGGGGAGAGCATGTGTGTGAGAATTTTGGATCGGTATCTTTGAGATCTTCAACAACGTCAGTAATTTCAGTCATATCCCATAAGTTGTCGTACTGGAGTCAAGATTCTGTCGTCGATCTCGAGTTAGAGCATCTAACTCCAATGGCGAGCGAAGTGTTGACACGATCGCCTTTCAACCCGAATCGATTCAGAATTGAAACCAGTGACACCTATTTATCGCACCCAAAAGAGATGTCAAAGACCTTTCAAAAGATATGCAAACCGTCAAAGTGTGAGAGATTCTTTCGTAGCTTAATGTCAAGGGATCTACAGGAGAAAAGGTTGCGGGTACGCCGTTTCATAACAAGAAAACAACGCGCAACAAAGCTACTTTCCTCGGGTCGCATTGTGAAGCAATCGCATCTTACCCCTACGATCGCTTCGACTGTATGAGAGAACGTATCTGATTCTACGATTCTGGATCTATACGTATTTACCCTGAAACCAATACCTTACTGATTTCAGTATATACGTAATTTTACGAGTTTAGGTATTAATTTATATTAATTTTCTAGTTAGTTGTACGGACTCTGTGGGTTTTGTCAGATGGGGGACGCGGGGACGCTCCAGAAGGAGAGAAACGGGGGAAACGGGGGAATTGAGATCTTGTTCAAAAACTCAGCGCTCGTTGCCTCCCAAGCTCCCCAAGCCCCCGAAGCCCCAGCTCACTTCCCCCGACGCGATCGCAAACTGGCTTCAATTTGAGCGATGCGACGGTGATAGTCCACCCTCAACCAACCTTTGAGAGTTTCTTGCAAGCGATCGCCCTTGGGAGAAATATACTCGATGCGGGTGATGGGCATTCCCGATTGCTGGGTTTGGAGGATTTGAACTTGCCATCGTCCGAGTTGTCCCATCGGGCGATCGATATAGGTTTTGGGGGTAACGCCCGTAGAATCAGAAGATGAATTAGAAGATGAATTAGAAGATGGAGTCTGCCCGAGATTCGAGCGAAAGTTGGGCAGTTGGGGTAATGCGGGAGAGGAGAGATTCGATCGCACCCCAGAACGAGTGGCGTTATTTGTGGGAGAGGGAGTTTGGGGGGTTTTGGGGGTTTGGGCAACTCCAGATGGCGGTAATTTCGGGCGATCGATTTCTGGAGACGACACGTTCGGTTGAGTCGGTTTGGGTTGAGCTGAATGTTCGGCCCTCACGTCAACCGTCACCACATCCACCTCCGTCTCAACATCCTTCTCAGTTTTCTCCTCGGCTTCAGCTTCCTCTTGCATTTGGGCCCACCGTTCGGGGAATCGCTTGCGAAAGGTTTGGGTTGCCCAGTGTGCGGCCCACTCTTCATCCAACCCCATCAACAAGGCGCACTCGCGCAATTCCGCCTCGCCAATTTGGGGAAAATCTGCCACCATCCGATTGCACAACCATTGCAACGTGAAGTTTCGTTTTGCCTTGCGCTGGAACCCCACCAATCGATACAACTGCCCCAAAATTTGCAAGTCGCAGTCGAGGGGAATTTGCCAAATTTCCGCCCGCGCGTCGTTTGCCAAATCTCGCGGCATTGGCGGTTCCCCTTCCCCTTCCCAGCGTTCCATCTCCATCGATTCGCCGCAGTTGGGACAGGTATAACAACACACCATCTTGTATTCTTGGGCTTCGGCACACCATTCGTAGCGATCGGGTTTTTGTTCGTGGGAGAGGGGTTTAAAAACGTGGTGGCATTCCGGACAGACCACGTTCCAGCGTCCCCCTTGCAAACTGACCGGTTCCAAACTCCAGTTTCTCGGCTGAGTTGGCGCGCCGTGAATTGCCCAGTTTTCCGTATGGTCAATGACAACCGCGTATTCCTTATTCGGGTGAACGCGCAAACTCCGCCCCACCATCTGCAACCAAAACACCAGAGATTGCGTCGGACGAACGCATTGTACCGCTTCGATGCTGGGGAGATCGAACCCTTCAGAAAAGAGACCGCAATTGCTCAGAACGGTGATTTCTCCCGCGCGAAATCGTTCTAAGGTTGCCCGTCGATCGCGATCGGGCGTTTCGCCGTCGAGGTGTTCGGCTGGGATTCCCGCTTGAGAGTAAGCCTGGGCGATCGCCTTACTGTGGTCTACATTCACCGCAAACACCACCGTTTGTTTGCCGGGGGCAAATTCGTGCCAAGCATCGATGAGATCCCCCATGACGATCGACGTATCCACCGCTTGGGCGAGTTGGCGGGCGTTGTAGTCTCCGGCAGTCGTTTTCACCCCTTGGGTATTCACGGTTTGGGGGGCGGCAAATAGCTTGAATTTCGACAAGAAACCCCGATCGACCAAGGTTTGCACCGACGGTCCGATAACCAGGCGATCGTAGACGAACTTAAACCCCTGTCCGTCGATGCGCGCCGGAGTCGCTGTCACCCCCAAAACGTAGGCCTCGGGATAGCGATCGAGTAATTGCTGATAAGTGTTTGCCGTGGAGTGGTGGGCCTCATCGACGATGATTAAATCCGCTGGCGGCGACTCGCGATTCACCAACGAGGCGACGCTAGCCACCTGAATCGCACACTGTCGCTTTTCCTTATATCCCGCCTTAATTAACCCGACGGGTTGCCCGGTGACGTGTTCGAGTTTTTCCTGGGCTTGCAATAGCAATTCTTCCCGATGCGCCAGCACCAACACCGACTTCTGACGGCTGGTAAACTGATGGGCGACGCTGGTAAAAATGACGGTTTTGCCGCCTCCGGTGGGTAGTTGCGCCAGCACCCGCTTCACATCCGATTCCGACCACAGATGGAACACTTGCTCGATTAAATCTTGCTGGTAGTCTCGCAGGGCGTATTTCATAATCCAGAGTATCAAGTCCCGAAGTGCAGAATGTTTGGGGAATGGGAGATTTTTAAGTAATAACGCGATGAGTTGGGAATGGGGGATGGGGAATGGGAAATGGATACTCTCTCCTCCTCTCCCTTGTCCCCCTCATCTCCCTCTACCTTCCCCGATCGGGGCTGTTCGTGGAGAATTCGCCCGTGTTATGATTGAAAGCTGCTGAATTGATTATGACGAATTTCACCTATGCCCCTATCACAAGAGAAAAAACAAGAGATTATGGCCGAATATCAGGCCCACGAAACCGATACGGGATCGGCGGATTTGCAAGTAGCGATGCTCACCGAACGCATCAATACTCTCAGCTTGCACCTGAGAAAAAATAAGAAAGATTATTCTTCCCAGCGCGGGTTGATGAAAATGATCGGACGGCGCAAGAGCTTGTTGTCTTATATCATGAAGCAAGATGAAGCGCACTATCGCACTTTAATCGGTCGTCTCGGAATTCGCGGTTAAACAGATACTATGCCCTCTGACTCTTCACGCAATCCCTTACCCTTCGAGCCAAAAAAAAATCCGAAGAAATCCGCCGCAGGCGACACGTCTAAATCCGAAACCCCAACATCGGAAAAGTCTCCAAAAAAAGTAGAACGACGTTCTTCTGGGTCGGCGAACCAGACCGAAAAAGGCAAACGCAAGCAGCAAACTTCGTCTTCAGCGCGATCGAACATTCCAGAGGTCGTCAGCCGAAGAATGATAACGCGCATGGGTTTGTTTAGCGGAGTCCCCACGGTTTTGGGGATGGGAAGTTTGGTGGGTAGCTACTTCGTCGTCACCCGCGAGTGGTTCCCCCTGCCGAACGTTGCTGCCTTGTTGGTGAGTATGGGATTTTTCGGTTTGGGAGTGTTGGGACTGAGTTACGGCGTTTTTTCGGCTTCCTGGGACGAACGCGAGGACGGATCGAAGCTGGGATGGTCTGAATTCAAAACCAATATCGGACGAGTTTACCAAGATTGGAAGACATCGCGGCAGAAGAAGTAGCCTGGATGTCACCGAAAGCTCGATTTCGCCTAAACCGCGAGAAAACTTTGAGGACAAGAGGTATTTTCCCCTTGTCCTATTTTGTAATGCTTAAAGATGGGGTCCGATCGGCTTTTTTTGGGGACAGGCTGTAGGAAACACCCATCTTAATGCGTTTTCCAATACGTTTTCGCTGATGTCGCTATATTAGAGGGTATCGTTGGCGATTTCAGTTCTCTCTAAAATAGGTATTTTCTATGAAAGCTCTACTGATTTATCCTCTATTTCCGAAGAGCTTTTGGTCGTTTGACAAAGCGATCGAATTAGTCGGTCGTAAAGCAATTTTGCCGCCTTTGGGACTGGTCACTGTTGCGGCACTGTTGCCCCAAGAATGGGAGCTGCGACTGGTAGATCGCAACGTGAGCGACCTGAGCGAGGCAGACTGGGACTGGGCCGAACTCGTGATTTTATCGGGCATGATCGTGCAAAAGCCCGATATGCTCGCCCAAATTCGAGAGGCAAAACGACGGGGCAAAGCCGTTGCCGTGGGGGGTCCCTATGCGACGGCCCTACCCGAGGATGTCATTGAAGCTGGAGCCGATTTCCGCGTGCTAGACGAAGGGGAAATCACCCTGCCGATGTTGGTAGAGGCGATCGAACGGGGGGAAACCTCTGGCACTTTCCGCGCCCTAGAACGACCGGATGTCAGCACCAGTCCGGTACCTCGGTTCGACTTGCTCGATCTCGATGCCTACTCGGAAATGGCGATCCAGTTTTCGCGAGGCTGTCCGTTTCAGTGCGAATTTTGCGACATTATCGTCCTCTACGGTCGCAAACCGCGAACGAAAAGCCCCCAGCAACTGATTGCCGAGTTGGAGTGTTTGTATCAATTGGGCTGGCGGCGCAGCATCTTTATGGTCGATGATAACTTCATCGGCAATAAGCGCAATGTCAAACTGATGCTCAAAGCATTGGTTCCTTGGATGAAAGAACGGGGATATCCTTTCACTTTTTCCACGGAGGCTTCTGTGGATCTCGCTAGCGATAGCGAACTGATGGATTTGATGACGGCTTGCAACTTCGGGGCGGTTTTCCTGGGGATTGAAACCCCCGATGAAGAGAGCCTTCAGGTCACTCAAAAGTTTCAAAATATCCGCGATCCCCTCAGCGAATCGATTCATAAAATTGCCAGTCGCGGCATTCGGGTGATGGCGGGCTTTATCATCGGTTTTGACGGAGAGAAGAAAGGGGCTGGCGATCGCATTGTTCAGTTCGTGGAAAAAACCTCTGTCCCCACAGCACTCTTTAGTATGCTGCAAGCTCTCCCCGATACGGCGCTGTGGCATCGCCTGGAAAAGGAAAATCGACTGCTCGCGGGCAAGGAAACGGCGAATATCCATCAAACCACGCTGATGAATTTCGTTCCCACCCGTCCGGTGGAAGACATTGCTCGGGAATATGTCGATGCTTTTTGGAATCTATACGACCCGCAAAAATATCTCGATCGCACCTATCGACATTACCGCATTTTAGGGGAAGCCCCTTGCCACAAGAATAAAAGTCGCGGCCCCAAACCCAAGTCAGCTAAAGAACCGTTCAACCCGCACCTACTTAAAGCCCTAGCGATCGTCTGCTGGAAACAAGGTATTGTCCGAAAAACCCGCACTACTTTTTGGCTCTACCTTTTCGAGATGTTCAAGCACAATCGAGGTGGGGTTTCTAGCTACCTGACAGTTTGCGCCCAAATCGAACATTTTTTGGAATACCGCCAAATTGTCAAAGACCAAATCGAATCGCAAATTGCGGACCTCAAAGCGTCTAAAACCAAGGAGAATTCTCGAGTGGCAGTCACTTCTTAATCGATCGAAATCGTGCGGTTTGCGGTGGATTGGCGATCGCCCGGTTTCTCTAACCGATTTTAATGTCATCTCTTTCAAAATGTAATAGAAACTTAAGACAAAGAGCCAGGCTCGATCTCCCCTAGATTCTGACGGCTTCAACTCATAATGAATACGCTAGAATAAATTCTGTAGACTGCAAAATATCGATCGTATTTTGAAGAAGCCCAGCTTACACTCAAGATTTGTCTTTGGTGAATTGATGCCAATCTAGCCACTCGAGAAGAGAGAGTTACGTTTTAATGTGATGATTTAGAACACTTTAGAACTTTATCCGATCGAGTCTTAATTTCAAGCGATCGTTCGTTCCATTTCTAGCAATTGCGCTCGTTTCGCTTCCAAACTGTTGAGCTTTAGCTCACAAAACCTTCTTAATTTTAATCGTTCATCGGGGAATTCCAACATGATTATTGTCATGAAAGCCGGCACTCCAGAAGCCGAAATCGATCGCCTGAGCGGGGAACTCGAAAACCGAGGATTTACCCCCGAAAAAATTGTCGGACGCTACAAAGTGGTTGTCGGCTTAGTGGGGGATACCGCCGAACTCGATCCCCTCCTGCTCCAAGAAATGAGTTCTTGGATCGAGAACGTGCTGCGGGTCGAAGCGCCTTTCAAACGTGCCAGCCGGGAGTTTCGCCACGGAGAATCCAGTGACGTGAGTGTCTCGACCCCCAATGGACCGGTCCTCTTCGGCGAGCATCACCCCGTCGTCACCATTGCCGGCCCCTGTTCGGTGGAAAACGAAGAAATGATAATTGAGACGGCACGCCGGGTGAAAGCTGCCGGGGCGAAGTTTCTGCGGGGCGGCGCGTACAAGCCCCGAACCTCTCCCTACGCCTTCCAAGGTCACGGTGAAAGCGCCCTCGATTTGCTCGCTGCCGCGCGGGAAGCCTCGGGATTGGGCATCATTACCGAAGTCATGGATGCGGAGGATATCGCCAAAATTGCCGAAGTCGCCGACGTACTGCAAATTGGCGCGCGCAACATGCAAAATTTCCCCCTCCTGAAAAAAGTGGGGGCGCAAGACAAGCCCGTACTGCTCAAGCGGGGCATGTCGGCGACCATTCAAGAATGGCTGATGGCGGCCGAATACGTCCTGGCGGCAGGAAATCCCAACGTCATTCTCTGCGAGCGGGGAATCCGGACGTTCGATCGCCAATACACCCGCAATACCCTCGATTTATCGGCGATTCCCGTCCTGCGCACCCTCACCCACCTGCCGATCACCATCGATCCCAGCCACGGAACCGGATGGGCTTCTCTAGTCCCGACAATGGCAAAAGCGGCGATCGCTGCCGGAACCGATGCCCTGATGATCGAAGTTCACCCCGATCCTCCCAAAGCTCTCTCCGACGGGGCGCAATCCCTCACCCCCGAAGCCTTCGATCGCCTGATGCAAGAACTGGCCGTCTTGGGGAAAGCCATCGGACGCTGGGAACCCACTCCGGCGCTGACATAGAATAGCATTCGACCCGATCGCTCCGATTTAGATCGGGGTGACATGGAGGGACGAAAATCGTCGATACTGGTGAAAGGCTCTTGTTCGCTCATCCTCGTTCGGTCTGAGCCAAGAGCCTTTTAATCTTGTCAGAGTAACCCGTTTCCCATTCCCCACCCAAAGCGGATACTTCTTTTCCAAAACTGACATGTAAGATACAGCGATCGCATTTTTATCTGGCTTATGGAAACGTCCAATTTTTCAGATCCCTCCCTCGAATCCTCTCCATCGATATCCCTCCCCCACGTCGGTTTGTTGACGATGTTCCGCCTGGGCATTTTCCAGATGGGACTCGGAATTATGTCCTTGCTGACCTTGGGGGTGCTCAACCGAGTAGCGATCGACGAACTGAAAGTCCCGGCTACCTTGGCTGCTGGGGCGATCGCCATGTATCAGTTTATGGCCCCGGCGCGAATCTGGTTCGGTCAGATGTCCGATACCAAACCCCTGCTCGGAAACCACCGCACGGGCTACGTTTGGATCGGTGCGGTTTTGTTTACTACGGTTTCCTTCGTCGCCTTGCAAGTGTTGTGGCAACTGGGAAATAGCGTCGAAGCCGTCGGTTGGGCGTTTGCCTCCTATGCTTGGTTGGGTGTCTTGGCTTTGACCTTTGCCATCTACGGTTTGGCCCTCGGGGTGAGTTCGACCCCCTTTGCCGCCCTGCTCGTCGATGTTTCCGATGAAGATAATCGATCGAAACTCGTGAGTATCGTTTGGTCGATGCTGATGTTCGGAATTATCATCGGGGCAATTCTCAGTAGCATTCTCTTAAAACAAATTGGGGTCGATGCCCCCATTGAAGAAGTTCGATCGTCCATTAATCGACTGTTTGTTATCGTTCCGGGAATCGTCCTGATAATCACCTTTGTGGCCACAATTGGGGTCGAGAAAAAATACTCCCGCTTTGCGAGTCGATCGAAGACTGCCAACCGCGAAGACCAAATTAGCCTCGCTCAAGCCCTGCGAGTGCTGACCGCCAGTCCCCAGACGGGTATCTTCTTCACCTTCCTCCTGGTGATGAGTATTAGCCTGTTCATGCAAGATGCCGTTCTCGAACCCTATGGCGGGGAAGTATTTGGGATGCCCATTTCCGAAACCACCCAACTCAACGCCTTTTTCGGCATGGGAACCTTGGTGGGGATTGCCTCGACAGGATTTCTCATCGTCCCCCGTTTGGGTAAAAAGCGAACCGCTAGATACGGCTGTATCGGGGCGGCAGTTTGTTTTGGTCTGTTAATTGGCGCTGGATTTACCGGAGAAGTGGGGATGCTCAAAGGGGGCTTGCTGCTGTTCGGGCTGTGTTCTGGAGTCCTGACAGCCGGGGCGATCGGCCTGATGCTCGATTTAACGGCTGCTGAAACCGCCGGAACCTTTATCGGCGCGTGGGGACTGGCTCAGGCGATGGCGCGGGGACTGTCTACAATTTGTGGCGGTGCGGTACTCGATTTGGGTCGGGGTATTTTCAGCGAACCCGTCTTCGCCTACAGTTTGGTCTTTTCCACCCAAGCCGTGGGCATGGTTGTTGCCATTTGGCTGCTGCGGCGAGTCAATATTAAAGAGTTTCAGGATAACGCCAAAGCGGCGATCGCGGCGGCGATGGAAGGCGATCTAGATGGATGAAAGCTTTGGCAGATGAGGGAGTTGAGTGTGGGAACGATATCCCAATTCTCCCGTTTCTCCCGTTTCCCCCGTTTCTCCCCTCTCCGCGTCACCGCGTCCCCGCGTCCCCGTGTCCCCCATCCCCATACACCACAAAATAGAATGAACGATTTTTGGGATACCGTTTTAAATTTTGCCGCGACGACCACCGAGACCGTGGGACGGCAACTGCTCGACGATTTCGGCTCGGCAACGGCTGAAGAGAAAGCCGACGGATCGCTCGTAACCCAATCTGACGTGCGATCGGACGGGCAAATTCGTGCTAGGATTGCCGAAACCTTTCCCGACCACGGCATTCTCACCGAGGAAAGTTCGCAGACATTTCCGGATACCGAATGGTGTTGGGTTATCGATCCGATCGACGGTACGACGAATTTCGCGCGTGGGGTTCCGGTGTGGGGGATTTCGATGGGGTTACTTTACCGAGGGACTCCCGTTTTCGGCTACGTTGGGTTTCCACCAATCTCGCAATCGTTTCACGGTTTCTGGTACGGTGACTCGGGTTTGAGCGGACCGACGGGGGCGTTTGCTAACGGGCAACAGATCCATCCGAGTGCCGATGCTCCTTCGGGGAACCATTTTTTCAGTTTTTGTTCCCGCAGTATCCGGGCGATCGAACATCCGTTTCCCTGCAAAATTCGGATGGTGGGGGTCGCGACTTACAATTTGCTAATGGTTGCCAATGGAGTCGCCTTGGGAGCAGTGGAAGCCACGCCGAAAATTTGGGATATTGCCGCCGTTTGGCCCATTATTCGGGGGGCTGGCGGGGTCTGGGTTTTTCTCGATGGAGTCGATCGCTTTCCTCTCAAACCGGGTTTGGATTACACGAGTTTGGCCATACCATCTCTGGCGATTGCCCGACAGGAATTGGTATCGGAATTTCAACCTCTCATTGTTTTGGAGCGGTAAGCGAAGACAAGGGAAATGAGGGAGACCAGGAGGACAAAATCATTTGTAATTTTGCATTTTTCATTCTCTCACCCATCAGCGCGTCTCCGCGTCTCCGCGTCGTCTCTCCCCCAGCAACGCCTGCTCCCTCAGCTCCCTATTCCTCATTCATAGATCGGCGATCGCTCTTCCCCGCAGCCACCATCAGCTGAATTAGACCATCAACCATACGATCGCGCTCTAGGGGCACAATATCGCTACCGTGCATCACATTTTGAACGATTAAGTAATGCACCAGAGAACCCGCAAAAATTCGCGCCGCCACCATCGGATCGGAAAATTGGAGTTGGGTTTGAGAGGCGAGATACCCCACAAGTCTCTCCAATAAGGGTTTTTGAATTTCGCGTACGAAGGTTCGCGCCAGTTTCGGGAAGCGTTCGGATTCGCCAATAATCAACCGCATCAAGGTCATCAGTTTTTGATTGCCAGAAAACTCTGCGAGTACCGAAGTCGCCATGTGATGCAGCATCTTTTCGGGAGGGATTTCCTGAGTGGAAGTAGTCGGCAAATTAAACAGAATCTGACGGCTGTTTTGCGTCAAGTCTTGCATCAGAGCCACAAATAACCCCTCTTTATCTTCAAAGTAACGATACAGCGTCGGTTTGGAGACTCCGGCAGCGGCAGCGATGCGATCCATACTCGCGGCTGCGTACCCTTGAGTGGTAAACACCTCCAATGCTCCGGCTAAGATGGCTTTTGCTTTCTCGGGCTTCTCTTTGCTCGCAGCAGAGTGAGTTTTTGAGGGATGATTTTCGGGCATGGGTTCTGTCGGTTTCTGGGGATGGTGTTATTTTACTCAACTGTGGGGTTGACAAAACTAAACGGTTTAGTAAAATTTTAGGTATGAAGCTTTTTCCACGGGAAAGAGGATCGATGAATTTAAATACGAATATAAATACCCTCAGCGATCGAGCTGCATCCGAGTCATTACCCCGTCGTTCCCTCATCCTGGCCGGTGTGGCAATTTTAGGTCTTGTCGGAACCACCGCCTGGGGAGTCGGGCAACTGTGGGTTCCGGCGCGCGACTCCCAAACCGAGGTCGAAATTGCCCCGGAAATTCCCACGGTGACTGCACTCGGGCGACTCGAACCCGAGGGAGAAATTATCGATCTAACCGCGCCGACGGCCACCCAGTCCAATCGCATGGAGGAGCTGTTGGTAGAAGAAGGCGATCGCGTCAGTGCCGGACAAGTCATTGCCGTTCTCGATGGCGGCGATCGCCTCGAAGCAGCCCTCGAGCGAGCCGAAGAGGACGTGAGAGTGGCCCGAGCGCGTCTGGCACAAGTCGAAGCCGGAGCCAAATCCGGAGATATTGCCGCCCAAGCCGCCCAAATCGAGCGGGTGCGAGCGCAGTGGCAAGGAGAAGAAGCCGCCCAAGAAGCCACCCTCGATCGCATCCAAGCCCAGTGGGACGCAGAAAGAGCCGCCCAGGAAGCCACCCTCGATCGCATCCAAGCCCAAATAGAAGGGGAGCGGAACGCCCAAATTGCCACCCTCGATCGGCTCAACGCCCAGCTCAAAAATGCCGAAGCCGAATATCAACGCAACCGCCAGCTTTACGAAGACGGCGCAATTTCCCTGTCGCTGTTCGATAGCAAGCGGTTAGATCTCGAAACCAGCCGCCAGCAAGTTATTGAAGCCCAAGCCAATCTAGAACGAATCGAGCGTACCGGAACCGAACAAATCGCCGAAGCGCAGGCAAATTTAGCGCGGATCGACGGTACCCTCGGCGAACAACTCGTCGAAGCCCGAGCCAACCTCGATCGCATCCAACTGACAGGCATCGAACAAGTCAACGAAGCCACCTCCCAACTCGATAGCATTGCCGAAGTGCGTCCGGTAGATGTACAAGTTACCCAAGCCGAAGTCGATCGCGCCATCGCTGCGGTTACCCAAGCGATCGCCGATCTCGACCAAATTTCCGTCAAAGCCCCCCAATCCGGTCAAATCGTCGAAATTCATACTCGTCCGGGGGAGCAAATCGCCGATCGCGGCATTGCCACCCTCGGACAAACCCAGCAGATGATGGCGATCGCCGAAGTTTATCAAGACGATGTTGCCAAAATTAAAGTCGGGCAAACAGCGATCGTTACATCCCCTGCCATTCCCGATACCCTCAACGGAACCGTCGAGCAGATCGGCTTGCAAGTCGAACAACAACAGGTGGTGGATGACGATCCGTCTGCCAATATTGATGCGAGAGTGGTCGAAGTTCGCGTCCGCCTCGATCGGGAATCGAGCGAGAAAGTGGCAGGCTTCACGAATTTGCAAGTGACTGTCACCGTTGAGATTTAGGGAGAGGTGAGAGATGGAGGAACTGGGGAAGCTGGGGGAGAGAGAATGAAAAATTCTTACTCATCTTCCTCATCTCTCCGCGTCGCCGCGTCCCCCCCTCTCCGCGTCATCTATAGCAACCGCCAGGGCAGTTAGGACAATCATTAACCCGTGGTCTTTCCCCCCCAGCCTCCCCAGCCTCCCCAGCCTCCCCAGCCCGCAGTCACTTGTGTCTTAACC